>CAZFVV010000099.1:0-18672 GCA_964522165.1 uncultured Calditrichaceae bacterium | reverse complement strand
AATACGAAGCCTACTCGAAACAGAGGGGTTTTAACCCCGATTGACGGTTTCGCTCCCTAAGGTTTACGCCTGTGCGCGAAAGCGGGAATCTATAACTCCCTGAATCTCTGGATTTCCGCTTTCGCGGAAATGACATTTTCCAGAGCGATTCCCCTTAACTAAACGACATTGTGCAGGCAGTAGGCAGGCGGCAGCGGGCGACCTCCAAATAAAAAAGGCGCTCCGGTTCGAGCGCCTTTTCAAATTCAAGAAATTTCGCAACCGGGGTTTAACCGGTTTCCCCCACCATCGCCGGTTTGTGCTGCAACACCCGGCCATGAAGATTCAGCTCCCCGCGGTTCAGTTGAATGCTGGTGGCCTTCCCGGCTTTCAGATATTCCTGCAATGCCCGGGTGGCTACTGCAGGATCCACCGTCTCCCCGCAAGTGAATACATCGACGGCTGCGTAACCGTACTCCGGCCAGGTGTGAATGGCCAGGTGAGATTCGGCAATGACCACCACCCCGCTGACGCCATGGGGATTAAAGGTGTGAAAGGTAGAACTCACGATGGTTGCGCCGCAGTCGATGGCGGCGCGTTTCATGTAAATTTCGATCAGTTGCGCATCGTTCAGAATTTCGGGTTGGCAATCGAAAAATTCCGCCAGGATATGTCTTCCCAGTGCTTTCATACCGGCTTTTCTCCTCGACATTAGGCTTATTCAAGTGTAAAATGCCCGGAGACGCCTCCGGCGCTAAATGAAATTAACCCGGGAAACCGGGAGCAGGCAAAAGCCTTAGTAATGAACCAGTAAAATTTCCGCGGATCGTCGCGTTAAATTTTTGATCACTATGCGGTTATCAAAAAACAGGTAAAAACACCCCCCGCGATTAAGGATGCGGGTTTCCTTCTCGATCGTCAGATCTACCCTCCCTTTCACCACAAACCCGAATCCCTCGTCTTCTTCATAATTTCGCTGGTACACCGCCAGGGGCGCCAGGGTCAGCAAAACCGGCTCCATCTCTAAGTACTTCAATTTCGGGATCAGGCTTTCGATCTTGTATTCTTTCTCGGAGATATCTTCGGAACGGTCTTTCTTGGTATAGATATTTCGTTCGATCTCTCCTAAGTCGCTGAAAAAAGTGGCCAGGTCGATTCCCAGCACGTCTAACACCTGCTTCAGGGTGGTCACGGAGGGCACGGTCTTATCCCGCTCCAATTGGGAGATGAATCCCTTGGTTAATTCCGCATTTTCCGCCAGACCCTCGATGGTCAATCCCCGCAGCTTTCGCAGCCGCCTGATTTTCTGCCCGATCTGCATGCCTGCCACAATTATCCCATGTTTAATATTTTAACAAATCCCGTTACTATTCAGCCACTAAGACATAAACGCACTAAGATTTCACAAAGTTAAGATAAAAAGCAAAGGAGCAACAAATGTTATGCACCCGGCCAGAAGTACGAATAGCTTCGTGAATCTTTGTGGTTCTGAGCCTTAGTGGCTGAATAAATACCTAATCCTTTAAAAAAGCGAGCGAATATAATGGCGAGGGGTTAAACTATCAAGAAAAAATATTTTTTATTAAAAGTTTTGTTTAATATAGTGAACAACGGAATTCCGGTATTTTGGATAAGGTATCCCAATCCAATACTATGAAAAACAAAATGCTATGAAAGAACCGGCAGGCGGGCTAAAACAAAAAAGCAGGAACGCCTCCAGGCATTCCTGCTTTTTTGTGAAAATGGGCGGGTGCGCAACAAAAATTACCTGGCGGCAATAAATTGAGCCTGAATTTCGATATCCACGTCGTTGCCGGCCACCAGCCCGCCGGTATCCAGAACTTTGTTCCATTTTACTCCGAATTCCTGGCGGTTGATGGTCAATTTTGCCTCGATTCCCACCCGGTTATTGCCCTGGGAATCGGTGATGGGGCCTTTAACGATGAAGGGCAGGGCGATCTGTTTGGTAACGCCGCGGATGGTTAAATCCCCATGGGCGATATAACCCGTGTCGGTTTTTTCAACCTTTTTACTGACAAAAAGCACTTCGGGGTGGTTCTCGGCGTCGAAGAAATCGCCGCTGCGCAGGTGATTGTCGCGCTTCGGCTCGTTGGTGTCGATACTGGGGACGTGGATGCGCGCGGTTACGGAAGAATTGGCGGCGTTTGCAAGATCCAGCGTCAGGTCGATCTCATATTCGTTGAATTTTCCGTACACGGTCGTAATCACCATGTGGTCAACCGCAAAGCCGATGTTACTGTGGCTTTTGTCCACATTGTATTTTACAGGCTGGCTAAAGCCCGCGTTGATCAATAAAACCGCTACGACTAACAGAACGGGAACTAAGTACTTCCGCATGATATGTCCTCCTATCAGGTTATGGAGATTATAGATTGAGACCTTCTAGGCGATTACAGGCTCCTCAACCTTTTCGCCGGTCTCATTTGAAGAAGATATTTACCCCTTTTCTTCGTGAGTTCTGTAACCATCGTTACACGCTCCCGGTTCCAAAGGGCGCAAAATATCATGCAGAAAAATGCCGAACGCAAGCGTCTAATACTCCCCGACAGAGAAAGTCCGTCGATCCTCGTGCCGAAGTTCAACTTCGGCACGCAATTGGGTTGCGAAGTTGAACTTCGCAACCAGTAAGCCTGGCGGCGGACTAACTCTGCCGCGATGTACTAATATTGATGATTGCGGAAAATTTGCAGCGCCAGGTCCGGCTGGTCCACTTCCAGGATCACGATCCCCTGTTTCTGGGTTTCCAGCATGGAACCGTACATATATTCAATGTTGATGCCGGCGTTGCCCAATTTTTGGGTCAGCTCCATCAACGCGCCGCGGCGATTGGGCATGGTTTCCCGCAGGGCTTCCCGCAACTCGGCCTGGCAGCCGTTATCGTGAAGCGCTTTTACCGCCCCCTCGGGGTCGGATACGTACATCCGGGCAAAATCGATGAACATGGCGATGGCGTAAACCGCGATGTTTTTCTTTTTCAGCACCCGCGCCATGTCTCCCGCCACCCCCGCTTTGTTCTCCAACACCACGTACACTTCGGCAATTTTTTCCATCTGGTCTCCTGATATATGTAAACAATAAATTTAAAGAACCAGGAGCAAGGAAACCGTTTGGGGATCTGGTTCCCGGTTCTTGAAAAACTTACTCCTCCACAGTTATCATTACCGGAGGCCCCTCCCGGCACTTTCCGATCAGGGTCGCCGCGGTCACTTCGCCCCGGTGCAAAGCCTGCACCAATTCCGCGGCTTCATCGCCAGGTACGGAGACGAGCAGCCCGCCGGAGGTTTGGGCGTCGCAAAGCAGGATTTTGTCGGTGTGCGCGAGCGCCTCACTCCAACGCGCGTGAGGAGAGACGAAATCCAGGTTGTTGAGCGTGCCGCCCGGCGCTACCCCGGCCGCGGCTAATTCCCGGGCCCCCGCAATCAAGGGTATCGCGGAAGCCTGAACAACCGCGCTTACCCCGCTGCCCCGGGCCATTTCCAGCAAATGTCCCAGCAAACCGAAACCGGTCACGTCCGTGCAGGCGTGAACCGTGAAGCGGGAAAGAATCTCCGCAGCCGCGCGGTTCAGCTCGCTCATGGTTCGAATAGCCGCCCGGACGGTCTCCGCCTCCGCCAGCCCGCGTTTCATGGCCGTGGCGATGATGCCGGTACCGATCGGCTTGGTCAGGATCAGCGCGTCGCCGGGGCGGGCGGCAGCGTTGCTCCAAATTCGCCGGGGATCGACGATCCCGCTCACTGCCAGCCCGAATTTCGGCTCATTATCGTCAATGGTATGCCCGCCAATGATGCTGATGCCCGCTTCCGCGGCCTTGTCCTGCGCGCCCCGCAGGATTTGGCGCAGAACTTCCATGGGCAGGCGGCTGGAGGGGAAAGCGACGATGTTCAACGCAAACAGCGGCCTGGCGCCCATGGCGTAAATATCGCTGAGGGAGTTGGCCGCAGCAATCGCCCCGAACTGGTAGGGATCGTCCACAATGGGGGTGAAAAAATCCACCGTCTGCACCATGGCGGTTTGTTCGCCGAGGCGGTACACCGCCGCGTCGTCGGAGGTGGCGGTTCCCACCAGCACGTTGGGATCGGTCGAGGCCGGCAACTGCTGCAAGATTTTTTCCAGCGCCTGGGGACGAAGCTTGCAGGCGCAGCCTAACCCGTGGGTAAAATGGGTTAGTTTGACGCCCTCCGCAGGCGGAAGCGGCGCTGCCGGCGTTTCCGAAGAGGGCTGCAAGCGCCGCACCGCGGCAATCACCATTTCCGCCGCCCGGTCGATTTCCTCTGCGCCGGTCATTTTGCCGGTGGAGAAGCGCACCGTTCCCATGGCGTAGGGCAGCGCCACCTTCATGGCCGCAAGCGTGGCAGAGACGTCCACGGAATCGCTGTGGCAGGCCGCGCCGGCAGAGGCGGCTACATCTTCCAATTCCGCGAGCAAGGTGTTAGCCTCAAGGTTGGGAAAGCCGAGGCTGAGGGTGTTGGGGAGGCGTTTTTCCGGGTGGCCGTTCAGCCTGATTGGGGGCAAATTCTCTTTCAAGCGGTGGAAAAGGCGGTCGCGCATCTCCCGCATGTGGGCGGCATTCTTTTCCAGGTCCCGCCCGGCGATTTCGCAGGCTTTGCCCAGCCCCACCGCCAACAGCACGTTCTCGGTGCCGGCGCGCCGGTTCTGCTCGTGATCCGCCCCGTGAACCTGCTTTTGCAGGCGCACCCCCTTGCGAACGAACAGCGCCCCGATTCCTTTCGGGGCATATAATTTATGCCCTGCGATGCTGAGCAGATCCACTCCCAGTACATCCACCCGGGTGGGAATTTTCCCTACGGACTGCGCCGCGTCAGTATGGAAAAGGATATTGTGGGTGCGGGCAATCCTGCCGATTTCTTCAATCGGCTGGATGGCGCCGATCTCGTTATTGGCGTGCATGATGGTGATGAGAATGGTTTGCGCGGTGATCGCGTTTTCTACCGCGGCGGGATCCACCAGCCCGAATTCATCCACCGCCAGCCAGGTGACCCGGAAACCGTTCTCCTCCAGGTATTTGCACACCTCCGCCACCGCGGGATGCTCGATTTGCGAGGTAATGATATGATTGCCTTTGTCGCGATAGGCAAACGCCGCGCCTTTGATCGCCAGGTTGTTCGATTCGCTGCCGCCGCTGGTAAAAATGATCTCTTCCGGCTGGCAATTCAACAACTGCGCTGCCTGGCGGCGGGCATTCTCCAGGGCTTTTTTGGCCTGGGCGCCGTACCAGTGAGCGCTGGAGGGGTTGCCGAAATGCTCTTCTAAAAAAGGGCGCATTGCAGCGGCGACTTCCGGATCAATGGGGGTGGTAGCGTTATAATCGAGATAGATGGGTTTCACGAAGATTCGTATTTTTTGATCGTGAAAAAGACTCTCTTTAAAACGGAAGCGGCGGCGGGTAAATTTTCCGCCTCGGGATCGTGCGCTGACAGTTTCTGAAGGGAAACCAAAGCGAGCGCATCAATGGAAAGAAACCGATAAGAAATTCAAAACCCTTGCGAATCGTTCAGAAAGTACGCTCTCCGGCAAATTTTCGCAAATAAAATAAAATTGCAGGTATGGTATTTCTCATATCCGCTGTTTATATTCACCCAATGATTGTTGAGGGTGTAAGAGCAAGTCGCTAATTCTGGGTTACTAATCCGGTTGAATTTGACGACTCAGGCGGCTATGGAAA
This sequence comes from uncultured Calditrichaceae bacterium, assembly GCA_964522165.1. Lineage (GTDB taxonomy): Bacteria > Calditrichota > Calditrichia > RBG-13-44-9 > J075 > JABWBP01. Next base: position 12,989 of record CAZFVV010000099.1, on the reverse strand, counting down.
AGATTGTCATACATCGTCCCGGCGGATTTAAGCGCTTAAAATTCGAAACCTTCCCGGACCCCCTTCCCGGCGAAAATCAGGTAGTGGTTCAAACCAAGAGCATCGGGGTCAATTACGCCGACTGTGTGGTGCGTATGGGTTATTACGCCTCTGCCAAAGAATACGTGGGCTGGCCCATTACCCCCGGTTTTGAGTTCTCCGGTACCGTATCCTCCGTTGGAAAAAATGTGCACGACTTGCCGGCGGGAACGCGCGTGTTCGGCGTCAGCCGCTTTGACGCCTATGCCAGCCAGGTGGCAGTCCCCCGCCCCCAGGTATATTTTCTCCCCGATCATATTTCCTTTGAAGAAGCCGCAGGATTTCCGGTCATTTACCTGACCGCGTATTATGCGCTGTATATGCTGGTTCATATTTTCCCGGGATCTACCATCCTGATCCACTCCGCAGCCGGCGGGGTGGGCAGCGCATTGCTGCAACTTGCCAAATTAGGCGATTGGCGCACCATCGGAGTGGTGGGCAGCTCCCATAAAGTGGAAGAGGCGAAAGAGCTGGGCGCCGACTGGGTGATTGATAAAAGCAAAGAGAACTTGTGGCAAATGATAGAAAAATATGCCCCGCAAGGCCTGGACGCAGTTTTAGACGGGAACGGCGTTACCACCCTCCGGGAAGGATATAGGCATTTGAGGCCGACCGGGAAGCTGATTTCCTACGGTTACCATGCGATGTTTACCAGAAAGAACAGCATCCTCAACCACCTGAAACTGATTTACAGTTACCTGCGCACGCCCCGCTTCCACCCCATCGATCTTCACAATACCAATCGCAGCCTGGCTTCCTTTAACCTCTCTTTTTTATTTGACCGGGGCGATTTGCTGGAAATAGCAATGCGCTCACTCTATTCCTGGTTCACGGAAGGGAAAATCCGGGCGCCGAAGGTTACGGTTTATCCTTTTCAGGAAGTCTCCCGCGCCCATCGCGACCTGCAATCCGGGAAAACGGTTGGGAAATTGATTCTTAATCTTTAAAGGGCTTCGAATAGAATTGGTTCATTACATAAACGTAGAGACATTGCAGCAACGTCTCTACCAATACCCAGATTAAAAAGGAGAGCCTGATGGAAGCCCACTTAGACCCGCAAAATTATTACCGCCTGCCCTGGAATTTAACCGATAATGCCATTTCCTGGCTGGAGCCGACCTGGAAATGCAATATCTACTGCGAGGGATGTTACCGCATTAACGATCCGCGCGGGCACAAATCTTTGGAAAGAATCAAGGAAGAACTGGCGGTTTTCAAAAAATACCGCCGCACCGACGGCGTGTCTATCGCCGGGGGGGATCCCCTCATTCACCCGGAGATCGTCGAAGTTGTTCGTATGGTTGCCGAAGTGGGCTTAAAACCGATCCTGAACACCAATGGCGTGGCGCTCACAAAAGAGATGCTCAAAGAATTGAAGGCCGCCGGCGCAAAGGGATTTACCTTTCACGTGGACAGCAAACAACACCGGCCGCACTGGAAGAACAAAACGGAGATAGAATTAAACGAGCTGCGGGAACACTTTGCGGAGATGCTGCACGAAATCGGGGGGTTTTCCTGCGCGTTCAACTCCACCGTTTATGGGGATACCCTTCAATATATTCCGGATCTGGTGGATTGGGCGCAGAAACACATCGATAAAGTGCATGTCATGGTATTTATCGCCTTCCGCGCTGCGGAACTGGACGGGCGTTTTGATTACTACGCCGGGGCTGAGAAAGTAGATATGAGTCAAGTCCCGTACATTAAACCGGATGACCGCCGAACCGATATTTTATCCACCGAGATATATGCCGTCATTAAAGAACGTTTCCCGGAGTTCGACAGCGCCGCTTACCTGGGCGGAACGCATAAGCCCGATTCCTTCAAATGGCTGCTGAGCGGGCGCATCGGAACGAAAAAGAAAATCTATGGCTACGTGGGACCGAAATTTATCGAAATGGCGCAGGTATTCCATCATTTGCGGCACGGGCGGTATTTAGCTTATACCGACCCTAAGGTTCATCACCGCGGGAAATCCATGCTCTTGCTCTCGCCTTTCGATCCACGCCTGCGGAAGATCGCCGGGAATTATTTCCTCGCGGCAATTAAAAATCCTCTTCGACTATTTTCGCGGCTCCATTATCAATCCATCATGATTATTCAGCCTGCCGATATCCTGGAAGACGGGGCGCAGAACATGTGCGACGGCTGCCCCGATATGACGGTGCTGGATGGCAAGTTAGTATGGTCCTGCAGGATCGAAGAGCCGTTGCGATATGGCCGTTTTGTGCACATGGTGCCGCATAACCAATGAGGTGGATTACTTTATCGGCATGATCGGCAACGCCCGGCGGGAAGCGGCGGGCCTGTTCACCGGCGACCTGGTGGGCGCGCACCGGGAAGCGGCGCGCTACGCCCGGGAGTATTACAGCGCCCCGGCAGCACAGCCGCCGTTCGACGCGGTGATTTTGAACGCCTATCCCAAGGACACCGAATTGCTGCAAGCCGAAAACGCCTTCATTCCCCTGCACTCCAGCCCCCAAAGCCCGCTGAAGGAGAACGGCATGGTCATCGTGGCTTCGGCCTGCTCGGAAGGGTTGGGGCATCACGCCCTGTTCGGGCCCGGCGGGGCGCTGTTCCGCAAACCCCAGCCGAAGCGGTTTTTGGAGGGCAAACGCTTCATGTTCTATTCCGAGAACGTCCGCCGGGAGGATTTCGCGCAGGTATTCTGGGAGGGCTATCCCTTATTTTCGGATTGGGAGGGCATCCGGCAAACCTTCCCGGAACCCGGCGAAGAGCCTTTCCGGGTGCCGGTGTTTCCCTGCGCCAGCTTGCAGTTGGTGGTTTAGGGGGTGCGTGAGTGAGTGGGGTGGATGCTAAATTTGATAAGGGTTATCACGGGGGGCGGCCTCTATCTAAGGGAACCGCCTCGCAGTAGGGTAAACTCTTTCAGGATGTCTTTGTGTTTCCCAGGCGCCTTACCCGGTAGTTTCCAATTTTAATTTAGGGACGAGGAAAAAAATAATGTACCAATTGTAGATCTGAAATAATGGAGTTTTGGAACAAGGTATGGCTATACAGCAAAATTCCTGCTTTCCATTATTCAAACACTCCTGTTTTACTGGCACTTTATTTTTTTCCAAATCCCTTATCCTCTAATTCATCAATTGTGATAGTCGCTTCTGCTTTTGATCGTTTTTGTAAAAACTTCATGAACTTTTTACTATTACCCAACATAGCAACTTCTTTTTCAAAAGCATCCGCATCTTCTAAAATAAATGTCTGACCATCTTCAGTCAGGATCAACAGTGTTTCTAACTTCGCTAACTGAAACAAACCGTTGATGCTTAGTTTTTCTTGTCTTAAGTCTATGGTTTTCATAATGTCACTCGTTTTCCTCGAATGTACAAATCGTTATGTTCTTTGTAACCTACGGCTATGATTTTGACCACATCTTCTTCCATCCCATAAAATATTCGATAATCTCCTAACTTTAATGACCAGGGCGCTAATTCATTGGGTCTTAATTCCTTTTTATGTCGCGTCGTGACATTGGCATCTTCTGATAAATATCGTTTTATTCCCGCGATGATTATTCTTTGTTTATGTGATTCAAAATACTCTATGTCCTTCTCTGCGCCGGGCGTTAGCTTTATCTGGAATTTCATCTATTTATCGATTCCTCACGCTCACTAAACTTGAATCGACAGCATAATCGGTTTTAATATCTCACTTTTCCGAATCATGCAACCGCATCAAATATCCCGTATTCAGGATGATTTCGCAATACTTATTTCTCTTTATTTTCCCGGCTAAAGAACCAAAGAATAAGCAAAAGTAATATAAGTAATCCTGTTTGATCCTGTAAATCCTGTCAAAAATCCTGACTTAACATTGTCAAGTTATGCAGAAATTTTCACCCACCCAACCCCCGCAGGGGCATGCACCCCGTCACCACACCGCCAGCACCCCGCCGGCCAGGATCATTCCCACCAGCGCGTACCCGGCGTCGATGATGTAGAGCCGCCCGGAAGTTCCCTGGAAGAGGGCGTTCATCCCCATAACCGTGGCCACGAACCCCACCCAGGCGGCAAAGCCGGTGATTACCCCGCCCCAGAAGGTGGCGGCGTTCACGTATTTCACAAAATGGGCCATTATGTAACACAAAATCAGCGCGCTGATGAAAGCGCCGACATACAGTTTGGGGCTGGCCCCGGCTTTGATCTCCTCCTCGCTCTTTCCCAGCGCTTCCATCCACATTTTCCCGAACAGTATGGGAGAATACCAAATCGCTCCGATGGCAAAATACGCAATCGCTATCACCAGCACGGCAAGATAGTTTATCTGGTACATATTCACGCCTCCTTTATGGGTTTCAGGAGCCAGGAACCGCGGGGAGAATTTGAAAGTTGGTTCCTGGTTATTGGTTCTTATACTTAACGCGGGCATAAACTGAGTTTTTGAACGATGCCGAATGCCGGATCATCTGTTTTTATCCGGTACCTGGCATCTGGCGTCCGGCATCTGGTATCATCAAAAGCGCAATTTATGACCGTTTGTGGGTATAACCACTCACGCCTCCATTATTTTATCGTAGCCCACCCCGGCATTTGCCCCGAGTCGATCCCGAATACGACTGTTCCCCACGCAAACATCGCCGCGGTAATCAAAACCGCGCCGACCAGGTTCAAAATAAAACCGGCCCTGGCCATATCGGACACTTGCAGGCGCCCGGCCCCGAAGATGATCGCATTCGGCGGGGTAGCCACCGGCAGCATGAAGGCGCAGGAGCAGGAGATGGCCCCCGGGATCATCAGCAGCAAGGGATTCACCTGGATGGCGACAGAGAGGGAGGCCAATATCGGCAACAGAATCTGCGCCGTGGCGGTGTTGGAAGTCAGCTCGGTCAAAAAGGTGATCAGCAGGCAAATCACCAGCACGATCAGCAGCGGGGGCAGGGCGCTGACCCCCTGCAACTGCGCCCCCACCCAGGCGGAGAGGCCGGAATCCTTAAAAGCGCCGGCCAGCGCAAATCCCCCGCCGAACAGGATCACAATCCCCCAGGGCAATTTTTCTGCGGTTTCCCAGTTTAAAATGCGCGCCGCGCCGGCTCGCCGCGCCGGCGCCAGGAACAGCAGCAGCGCCAGCGAGATGGCCACCACCCCGTCGTTCAGGTATTCCGGGTGCGGAAACAGTTTTCCCCAACCGGGAAAGGTAAAGGTTCCCAGGGAAAATTCTTCCCGCAGCAGCCAGAGCAGCGCCAGGGCCACGAAATCGATCATCACCACCCATTCTTCAAAGGACATCGAGCCGAGCTCCCGGTACTGTTTTTCAAAAATTCGAGTGTCGATGCTGAATACTTCCCGGGGGGGCGGGGGGAACATCAAAAAAAGCAGCGCCCAGACGATGACGAGAAAAATGAGGCACACCGGGAAAGCAAAAACGAACCAGGCGGAGAAGGTAATATCCGGGGCCTGGGGAAATTGAATGGCAAAAATTTTGACCAGGGCGGGATTGGGCGGGGTTCCCACCAGCGTGGCAATTCCCCCGATAGAGGCGCTGTAAGCAATCGCCAGGAAAATGCTGATGGCATAGCGGCGCACATTTTCTGTTCCTAAGCTCTCTTCCAATTTCCAGACGATGGCCATGGCGATGGGAATCATCATCATGGCCGTGGCGGTGTTGGAAATCCACATGGAAATGAAGGCGGTGGCGGCCATGAAACCGAACAGGATGCCGCGCGGGCGAATGCCGAACCAGAGCAGGATGCGCAGGGCGATGCGCTTGTGCAGATCCCAGCGCTCCATGGCCAGCGCCACCAAAAAACCGCCCAGGAACAGGAAAATGACGTCATTGAAATAATAGGGGGCCACGATTTTGCCGTCCATGACCCCCAACAGGGGGAACAGGGCCATGGGCAGCAGCGCGGTAGCGGCCAGGGGGAGCGCTTCGGTGATCCACCAAATCGCCATCCACAATGCCACCGCGGCCGTGGCGGTCGCCGCCGGGCGGCCGGGATCGAGATCCAAAAAAAGCATGAACATGATCCCAACCAACGGCCCCAGCGCTAACCCGAATTTTTGGGAAAAGGTAAGGGATTTGGGGGTAAGGGGGTCTTTCTGTTCCATGAGCCGGCTCCGGGTCGTTATAGACTTCAAAGATTTAGACCTCAAAGGTTTCAGAAACCTTTGAGGTCTTCTTCAACCTTATTCGGTATTAAACCTTTGAAGTCTCATCAGGAGATTAACACCGCCGGGGCAATCTTTCAAGGGAAATATGCCGCTTCTGGAATTTCACAGCGATTTTCCGTACATTGGCGCACCAATAAACCCGAGGGAAACATGGCATCGAAAAAAGGCGACAAAAAAGCGGCTAATTTGCAGGCCTTTATCATGCCCAAAGCCGTCGGTATCATTGGGGGAATGGGGCCGGAATCCACCATCGCGCTGATGCAGAAGATCGTGGCGCTCACCCCGGCAAAAAAGGAGCAGGATCACATCCGCCTGTTGATCGACAACCGCCCGCAAATTCCCGACCGCACCGAATATTTGCTCGGTAGAGGCCCCTCTCCCCTGCCGATGCTGTTAGAATCCGCCCGGCTGTTAGGCAAATGGGGCGCGGAGTTAATCGCCATTGCCTGCAATACCGCGCATTATTTTATCGGAGAAATTCAAGAAGCGGTGAACGCGCCGGTGTTGGACATGCTGCGACTGCTGGCGGCGGAGCTGGAGCGGCGCTATCCTCCCGAAGCGGCGTTGGGAATACTGGCGACCGGCGGCTCCCGGCGCAGCGGGTTGTTCGAAAAATATCTCCCCGCTTTCACGCTCATCTTTCCGCCGGAGCAGGTGCAGGAAGATCTAATCCGGGAAGTGATTTACGGGGCGCAAGGCATCAAAGCCGGGGGGGATTTAGCGGCCAACCGGGAAAAAATTCTCCGCGCCGTTCAATTGTTAGAAAATCAGCACCCGGTCTGCCTGGTCGCCGGGTGCACCGAGATCGGCCTGGCGTTAGAAGGGGTTTCCCTGGGAATTCCGGTAATCAATCCCCTGGACCTGCTGGCGCGGGAAATCGTGGCGCAGGCGGCGGGGTAATCATATAAATATGTAGAGACGTTGCATGCAACGTCTCTACGGGGGATGACCGGTTTAAATGCATTAGCAGAGATTGTCGGCGGGGGGGCGTTGGTGGAGACGTTGCATGCAACGTCTCTACGTTCGAATCCACACATTAAATTTCGGGAAACGGTATGATGAAATGGATATTTTATGCGCTGGGTTGGATTCTTTTGGCGGGCGCAGCCCTGCTCGCCCAAAACCAGATCCGCCTGATGAACTACAACCTGCTCAATTACGACGCGGACACTACCCGCAACGCCCTCTTCCGCACCGTGGTGCAGGCTAACGATCCGGATATCGTGGTGGTGCAGGAGCTGCTCTCCGTGGCGGGAAAGAATAATTTTCTGAACAACGTGCTCAACCACGGTGGAAACCAGTACCAGGCCGGCGCTTTTATATTGGATTCCATCTCCAGCAACGCAATTTACTATAAATCCGCCAAATTCATTTTTGTGAGCAACAGCGCCATTCCCACCACCCCGCGCGACCTCAACGAGTTCACCCTGATCTATTTTCCCACTTTTACGACTTTTCGCATTTACGCCCTGCATCTGAAGGCGGAGCAAGGTCCCGCCAACGAGTTGCAGCGCCTCGCAGAAGTGCAGGCGCTCCGCCAGGTTACCGACGCCCTGCCACCGGGCAGCGATTTTATCGTTTGCGGGGATTTCAATATCTATACCGCTGCGGAAACCGCTTACGCGGCGCTGCTGAGCCAGGCCGGCCCCGGCTACGCGCTGGATCCCCTCCCCGCGGGAAACTGGCACGCCAATCCCTCCTTCGCCGCCATTCATACCCAGTCCACCCGGGTGCGCGCCTTCGGCAACGGTTCCACGGGGGGATTGGACGACCGTTTCGACATGATCCTGCTCTCCCAAGGGGTTTCCAACCCCGGCGGAATGGCCTACCTAACCGGTTCCTACACCGCCTTCGGCAACGACGGCCAGCATTTCAACGACTCCATCAACGCCCTGCCGAATTTTGCGGTGCCGCCGGAGGTCGCCAACGCGCTGCACTACGCCTCCGACCACCTCCCGGTATTGGCCAGCTTCCAGTTCGGCTCCGCCCCGCCGGTTGTGAAGCGCAAACTGCTGCTCTCCGAGATCGTGGTGACGCCCACGGCCGGGGAGTTCATCGAAATCTACAATCCCAACGCCGAAGCGGTGGACCTGAGCTATTATTACCTCACCGACGCCACTTTTGCCACGAACGGAAGTTATTATTACAACATCGTCACCGGCGGCGGCGCCGGCGGGGGATCTAATTTCGATTTTCACGCCCGCTTTCCGGAGGGGGCGAGCATTCAGCCGGGCGAGTACCAGACCGTCGCATTGGCCGGGGATTTGAATTTTTATAACAGTTACGGGGTTATGCCCACTTACGAGCTTTACGAAGACGGCAATTCCGTTCCGCAAGACGCTCCCAACATGCGCGAGGCCCTTCCCGGCAGCATCAATAACCAGGGAACCCTCACCAACGACGACGAAGTGGTCATTCTTTACTTCTGGGATAGCGCCAGCGATCTGGTGGACGACGTGGATTACCTGATCTACGACGACGCCGGCCTGCCCCCAAACGAAGCGGTGGATAAAACCGGCGTGATCATCGACGGGCCGGATCCCGGAACCACCCCCTCCGCGTACCTGAACGACACCCCCATCGCCGGCCAGGTTCCCGCGCCGGTTGCCGGCATCGGCTTCTCCACCCACCGCATCGACTTCAGCGAAGGAAGTCAAACCGTTAGCGGGGGCAACGGCGTTACCGGCGGCAACGAAACCAGCGAGAACTTGAACGTTACCTTCACGGACGCCAGCCTGCCCTCTCCCAACGCCTCCTGGAACCCGCCCGGCGGCGGCACGGTGAACATTCCCGTGCCGCTCGATGGCGGCTGGAACCTGGTGGGCCTCTCCTGCAACCCCGCCAACCGCCACTATCTTTCCCTGTTCCCCACCGCCGTGCCGGGAACCCTGTTCGGCTTCGACGGCGCTTACGTTGCCGATGACAGCCTGGAGGCCGGGCAGGGCTACTGGCTGCGCTTTCCGGCCCCGATCACCGCGACTCTTACCGGAACGGCGCTCGACTCCCGCTCCCTGGCCCTGGCGGAGGGCTGGAATTTGGTCTCCGGCATCTCCTGCCCGGTGGCCTTCAACGCGATCAGCGATCCCGGCAATATTCTCATTGCCGGCACCTTGACCGGCTTCAACGGGACTTACGTTCCCGCGGACACGATTCAACCGGGGCGGGGATATTGGGTGCGGGCGCGAGCTTCCGGGGTGGTCAGCCTTAATTGCGCGGCAAATTAAAAGATTGCAACTCTCCCCGCGATTGCTTATCATTGGAACAGTTCAGAAGACGAAGAAATCGGGAGATTTCATTGGTTCTTAATCTTCGTGTAACCGGAATAGCCTTACGATTTCCATACCTTTCGGCCATGCGTACGAAAGATAGCGACAGGCAATCTTTACCCTCTAATCATATTTCAATCTATCATTACTCAAAACAGGAGGCATCATGAAGAAATTGTTAATCCTGATCTGGTCTGTTTTCCTGGTTTCCGCGCTCTCCGCGCAGGTCTATATCAACGAATTGGATTACGACCAGCCGGGAACCGACGCCACGGAATTTATCGAGCTGGTCGGGCTGGATAACACCAGTCTGAACGGTTATACCATTGAATTGGTCAATGGATTTGACGGAGCGGTGTACCTCAGCGCGGACCTCACCGGCTTTGCCATCCCCCCCGATAACGTGGGCGGGTACGGTTTCTTCGTCGTCGGCGCGGCGGCGGTTACGAATGTTGATTTCACCCCCCCCGCCTGGCCGGCCACCAATATCATTCAAAACGGGGCGCCGGACGGGGTTCTGCTGAAGCTGAACGGCGTGGTGGTGGACGGTTTCTCCTACGAAGGGGCGATTGGCAACAATGCCGATTTTACCCCTGGCATGGCCATCAGCGCGGCGGAAGACAATCTTACCCCCAACCTCAGCATCGGCAGAATTTTATTCGGTTTCGATCCCAATAACCAGGATCAGTATTTTGCTCCCCTGGCCAACACCCCTTCCCCCGGCGCGGTGAACACCGCGCACGGCCAGGTCATCGGTGGGAACATTCCCCCTTCCATCAGCAATCTTTTGCGCACGCCGAAAGTTCCCGCGGCGAATGAAAACACCACCGTTACCGCCACGGTAACCGACCCGGGGGCGCGCACCATCACCACTGTGGAGCTGCGCTATACCATCAACGGCGGGGGCGTGCAGGCAGTTACCATGGCCAACGTCGGGGGGAATAATTACAGCGGGGACATTCCCGCCGCGGCCTATAACGACGCCGACCGGGTGGAATACTGGGTGTTTGCGGAAGACGACGGCGCTCTTACCAGCGAAAGCGCCCGAGCCAGATTTTTTGCCGGCAACACCCCCATTGCCGCGGTTCGTCCCGTGGATGCCAACGGGGTGATGCTCTATGACGGGTACGACGCCCGGCTCACCGGCGTCGCCACGGTGGAAGACAGCACTTTCTCTCCCACCAACTTAGACGTGTATATCCAGGACGCCACCGGGGGCATCAACCTCTTTGCCTTCGGGTTGAATACCGATATTATCCGCTATAACAGTTACACCGTGGTGGGTACGATCGATCAATTCAACGGGAAAGCCGAGATCATCCCCGCGGACCAGGTGAACGACATTATCGACAACGGCCCCGCCGCTCCCCCGGCGCCGCAGGTGAAAACCATCGCGCAGTTGCTGGCCGACGCGGAAACCCTGGAAGGGCTGCTGATCCAGGTTCTGCAAGCGGATACCACGGGGGTCGGCGATCCCTGGCCGGCTGCGGGCCTCAACGCCAACATCGAAATTACCGATGACGGGGGGATCAGCCTGCTCACCCTGCGCATCGACGCGGACACCGACATCGACGGCAGCCCGGAACCTTCCTGGCCGGCGGATGTTACCGGCGTTTTCCTGCAATTCGATAACAGCTCGCCTTTCACTGCCGGTTACCAGCTCCAGCCCCGCTCCGTGGACGACATCTCCAGCGGCTGCCTCCCCGGGCTTTTAGGCGATATTAACGGCGACAACGCGGTCAACTCCCTCGACGCCCTGCTCATGCTCTCCTACGACGCCGGGTTACCGCTCCCGCAGCCCTTCTTAGATCGCATCGCCCTCGGATTCGGCGACGTGACAGAAGACGGGCTTACCAATTCCACGGACGCGCTGGTCACCCTTAGCTGGGAAGTCGGCTTCACGGTCCCGTTCCCGGTGGGAGACCCGGTGTGTCTGTAAATGAGTGTTCAGGTGTTATAGTGTTCTGGTATTATAGTGTTATCGTGATTGGGGGGGGAGCGCACCCGCGCTCCCACTAAAACACTAAAACACTTGAACACCTGAACCCTAACAAACTTTAAAATTCAAACCAAAAAGGATACAGATATGAAAGCCAAAACGATTTTTCTGGTTGCGTTTAGCCTGCTGTTCTCGGCCACGTTTTTGTTCGGCGGCGAGGAGATCAAAGTGACCGCGGCGCCCCTTTCCGGGCAGGCGGCCGCCGGGCAGAGCATCGACGTGCCGGTGAACGTGGATATGTCCGCTACCGCGGAAAAGTTAGGCAGCTACACCATCGACGTAAGCTGGGATACCCAGGCGCTGCAATACTTAGGCTACAGCGGCGGGACGGTCAGCGGGTTCGAGAACCCGGTGGTGAACGAACAGAACGCCGCGCGGGGCAAGCTGCGGGCCGCCCACGCCTATCCCTACGGGGCGGAAGGGGTGGTCAACGTCCTCAACCTGAAATTCCGGGTGGTGGGCAGCGCCGGGGCGAAAAGCTCCCTTTCGGTAAGCTTCACGGCCATGGCCGCGGCGCGCACCTTTACGAACCTGCTGCCGCAGGTGGAGATCGCCGAGAGCGCCCTGGAAGTGACCTCCGCGGATGCGCCGGAGAGCTACGGGATCGAGAATTTCCCCAATCCCTTCAACCCGGCCACGGAAATCCGTTACCAGCTTCCCAAGGAGAGCAAGGTGGAGATCGTGGTGTTCAACGTGTTAGGCCAGAAGGTGCAGACCCTGGTAAACGGCAAGCAGGCCGCGGGGCGTTACACCATCCGCTGGGAAGGCACCGACGCGGAGGGCCAGGTGGTTCCTTCGGGGATGTATTTCCTGCGCATGAAAGCAGACCAGTTCAAAGCCGAGCGCAAGCTGATGCTGCTGAAGTAAAAGGGTGTTAGATGGCTGGATGGTTAAATGGCTATCCCCGCCAATCTAACCATCCAGCCATTTCCCATTTGTCAGTGATAGTGCACCTCCGGGCGCAAACGAATCTAACCGCAACAATCGAAAGGGGTGGTGCCTATGAGAGCCTCGGTACCGGCAGGTCGAATTGAAAGGCAATTTTTTCGACTCTGCAGTAAACCTGAAAATTTCATCACGCAAACCCACAGAGGCGCAAAGTATTGATATATTTAAGTTTTCAAGATTATGGTCTTATATCTCTTTAAAAACCAAATTTTTTTGAGTATTTTTATAATTCATTAATTCTTTGCGGCTTAGCGTCTTTGCGTGAGATTTTTGTGAATAATCCAGGTAAATAACCCTAACGATTAACGAAGGAGATTTTATTATGAAGAATCTGTTCAAGAATCTGCCGATCATTTTTTCGCTGATCTGCTTAATCCTGCTGGCGGCTGCCCCGGCCAGCGGGCAGCCGTTGAACCCGCCCACCGACCTGACCGCCGCCGCCGGCGATGGATTTGTGGATTTAATGTGGTTGGCGCCGGTGGAGGGAACGGAACTGGCTTATGACGACGGCACCTCGGAAGGCAATTTGAGCATCGGCGCCACCGCGGAAGGCGACCTGGCGGTGCG
>CAZFVV010000098.1:11886-18859 GCA_964522165.1 uncultured Calditrichaceae bacterium | reverse complement strand
TTAAACGCATATCAGCTTCATAGAACAACAGCTGATGCAGAAAGAATTGCAGGTGGCGCAGGAAATACAGCAGATGCTGCTGCCGGATGATTTCCCGGACGTGGTGGGGTACGACATCGCTTCTTATTACCAGTCCGCCAAAGAGGTGGGCGGGGATTTGTTCGATTTTATGGAGATCGATGACCAGTCGATCGGGATTTGCGTGGCCGACGTATCCGGCAAGGGGGTTCCCGGCTCCCTGGTGATGACCATGATCCGCACCTCCCTGCGGTTGGAATCCCGGGGCAATAACAACCCCGCGGACATTATGACCCGGGTGAATTCGTTTGTGACCGACGATATTCGCAAGGGCATGTTCGTGACCATGCTGTACGTGACCCTGGATTCCCGGGAGCGCATGGTCTCCTTCGCCAGCGCCGGTCACAATCCCATGATTCTCTATCGCGGCAAGAGCAAGGAGACCTACTATCTCAATCCCTCCGGTTTTCCGGTGGGGATTACGCTGCCGGACATTCGCCTGTTCGGGGAAAAAATTCAGGCCGACCGCATTCGCCTGCACCCGGATGACATTTTCATTCTCTACACCGACGGGGTTACCGAAGCGATGAATCCCCAGCGGGATTTGTACGGGGAAGAACGTTTCCTGGCCGCCATCCGCAAGTATGGGCATCTGGACGTGGATGAGTTTGTCTCCAGCATCAAAGATGACATATTAGCCTTTACCGGCGGGTTCGAACAAAATGACGATATTACCCTTGTTGCCATTAAAGAAAACATGGCTGCGGTCGATGTTAAGGTAAATACGTTCAAAAAATTGTTCGAACAAGTGCAGGCGGACAACAACCAGTCGGTTGCCGAGACCTGCAAAGAAGTGGGAGTTTCCCCCACGACCTTCTACCGCTATAAGCGTATTTACCAGGAAGGCGGGTATGACCTGTTGCGGGAAATGCTGCATGGTTACACCAACCTGGGATTGCGGCATTTAAGTATTGAAGTTAAAACAAAAATGTATGATATTATCCGGCAATACCCGGAGTATGGGCCTAAGAAGATCAGCGATATGCTGAATACGGAAAAATACGGATACACGGAGATTTCGCCGTTCCTGGTCTATGAAGAGTTGCGGCGGGCAAAATTGAACACCAAAGAGCAGCGGCTTGCCTTTGTGCAGCGCGGCGGGAAAAAGCGGCTCAAACCTCCCGGAACCCCGCTGCTAACCCTGGACGGGGAGGTGATGGTCGGCTTCCGCAGCGATGATCAGAAGACAGTGGATTCACCATTTATGCCCAACCTTCCCCCGGCCAAGTCCCGTGCGAAGGAAAAAATGATCTCCGCACGGGGAAAACGTATCCCCGGCGCCTTTACCGGTGAATCCTCAAACCAGAAACCTGCCCCGGCGCAAGGCGCTGTAGTGGAGGAATCTGCGTTCGAGGAACCGGCGGAGGAAGATGCGGAAAGCAAAGTGGATATTGTGGGAGACGAGGAAACTGAAAAATAGCGGCCGTTAAACCAGGATGGTTTAATCCCTGCCGGTAGAAGCCGTCCGGCAGGCCGTTAAGTGCGCCGGAAAAGAATGTTTTGTCGGGACCACGGAGCAGTCGAAAAACTTAACGACCCTTTCAGCAGATGAAAATTTGGAATAAACAAGGACGTTTAACAATACAGACCGGAAACCATTATACGGAGGAATGAATGGAAGGCATTCAGGTATCCACCCAGGCTGTGGGGGCGCATAGCCAGATTTCTATTATCAGGGTCGGGGGGTATATTGATACGACCACTTCTTCGGAAGTAGAGCGGGAGTTGAACAATCTTTTGAAGATGGGGAAGTATCAAATTATTATCGACCTGGGCAACGTGGATTATATCAGCAGCGCAGGCTGGGGGATTTTTATCAGCGAAATCAAACAGATTCGGGAAAACAACGGCGACCTGAAGTTAGTGCGGATGATCCCGGACGTCTATGAAATCTTCGAGCTGCTGGAATTTCACCATATTTTAGACGTTTACGATACAATCGAAGCGGCGATCAATAAATTCGAGGAATCTCAATACGTAGAGATGGTTTCCAACACCCCCCGGGAAGCGCAGGAAGCGCGCCCGGCCTTTTCCCCGGAGCCGGTGGCGCAGGGGCCTACCATCAGCCGGATGGATACCCCGCCTCGCGCGGAAGAACCCGCCCGCCCGCCCCGGATTACCCCGGCGCAGGAACCGCCCCAGCGCCCGGCAGCTAAAAAACCGAGCATTCTCGACATGGTCAGTATGTCCGTGGAAGATAAGATTCGCTATATTGTGGCCAGGAATCCCGACCTCGGCGCCTACCGGATTCACAAATGGTTGAATACCGCGGATTTCGGTTTCACCCGGGTCGGCTGGCTTAAAGTGCGTTCCTGGCTGAAAAAGATGAATTTGAACAGCCGTGATAAGCGGCGGACCTTCGCCGCCAATTATCGCAGTATGCAGAGCGGTGCATAAAGATTTCAGTGAAGATTCACGGCGAGCCGGCCAATCACTGATGTTACGCATCTTGCCACAGAGACACAGAGAACACGGAGTTTTAATCAATTTATGGTTTTTTTGCTTCGCAGTGCAGACTTAGGTTCAATGAATATTTGATTTTCTCTGTGTCCTCTGTGACTCTGTGGCTAATTCTTTTGGCCTGCGTAACATCAGTTAATCCTTCACCATTCTCAATTCGCCCATGCTTTAGCGCGCTCACCCCTGAAATGTGAATGGAGAGTGGTGAAGTGGGAAGCTCGCTGCCATACCTCCACCCATCACCGCAACAATCCCATGAAGTTTCAAAACCTCGCGTATTCGATCATACTCGCCGGTTTGTGCCTGCAAGCGCCGGCTATTTCCCAGTCCCCCGTCACCGTGGTGCGCATCAAATATGGCGGCGGGGGTGACTGGTACGGAAACCGCACCACCTTCGTCAATTTGTTCGAGTTCATGCGCCAGAATACCAGCGTGGCCGCCACGGAGCGGGAAATCTCCCTGGGGATTTTAGACAAGGACTTCTTCAAGTATCCCCTTGCCTACATTGCCGGGCATGGGAACATCAAATTTTCCGGCGAAGAAGCACGCAAGCTGCGGGAGTACCTGATCAACGGGGGATTCCTGTGGGCGGATGACGATTACGGAATGGACCTTTCCTTCCGCCGGGAGATGAAAAAGGTTTTCCCGGAATCCGACTGGGTGGAACTGCCCTTTTCCCATCCCATCTATCATATCAACTACCAGTTTCCCAACGGCCTGCCCAAGGTGCATAAACACGACGGGGGGCCGCCCAAAGGCTACGGATTGTTCTTCGAGGGGCGGATGATAGCGTTTTACAGCTTCAATACCGACATCAGCGACGGCTGTGAAGACGCGGAAATCCACAACGATCCCCCGGAAATTCGCCGCGCCGCCTTGCAGATGGGAACCAATATCCTGCTGTGGGCATTGTTACATTGACGCGGAATGATTTAAAAACGAGGAACCCATGTCCCCCAAACCCGAAATCGATCAGATTTACCAGGCCGCCTACCAAAAGTTGCGGAAGGTAAACCGGAATTATTACCTGCTCAACGCTTCCCGGGCGTTGCTGCGCCTGCTGCTGTTCGCGGCGGCCATGCTGTTAGGGTTTGCGCTGGCAGACATGGCCTTCGACCTGGCCGCCCCGCTTCGGATCGGATTCTGGGTTCTTTTAAGCGGGCTGGTTCTGTTTTTCTCCATTCGGGAAATTGGGCCCCACTTGCGCCGGGCGCTCCGGCCCACGGAAGCGGGTCTGTACGAGTTATCCCGCCAGATCGGCAGAAACGACCCCGTGGTGCAAGATTCCTTAGTCAACTTCCTGCAAATCTATCACGACCGCGGCATAGCGGTTTACCCGCCCTTCAAAAACCTCTCTCTGAAGCAGCTCTACGAAAAATTCCGCCATAGCAATTTCTACGGCATCATCTCCCTGCAAATTCTTCGCAAGCCGGCCAACCGCCTGCTCATTGCCGCAATGATATTTGCACTGCTGTTCATTATTTTTCCCGCGTCCATGAGCCAGGCGATTTTAAAGGTGCTCTATCCCACCCAATCATTCGAAAAACCGCTCCCGGTGACCTTGAAAAACCTCTCCGGCAACCTGACCGTGTTGAAAAACGAAGCCCTGCAACTGCGCGGCGAATACGAGGGCGTAACCCCCCACAAACTCTGGCTGGTGATCCGCACGGAAGCCGTTCCGGGAGATTCCGCGGCGACGGAGCGGTTGGAGCTCAGCGGAATTTCCGGCAAGAACTTTTCCTATGAGATGAATCACGCCAAAACCGGGTTTTCTTACTGGTTCGAGGCGCGGGTAGAAATGGCTACCTTCCAGAACCGGCTGGCCCGCAGCGAAAAAGGCGTTGTAACCGTGTTAGAACGCCCCTTTATCCGGGAGTTGCAGGCCAAATTGGTCTATCCCGCCTACACCCGCCTCCCCGCGGCTTTTTTGTCCCCCAACAGCGGGGAAGTGACCGCCCTGCGCGGCACCCGGGTAGAGGTGGAAATCGAAGCAAATAAAAAACTGGCCAAAGCCGCGATATGGTTCCGGGACGCCGCGGCCTCCCCGCAGGACTCCCTCGGCCTGCCCCTGAGCGTGGCGGAAAACCGCGCCCGGGGTAGTTTTGTGGTTGAGAAGGATACCCGGTACCGTATCATCATCGAAGACAGCGACGGTATTTCCAACTACCAGCCGGTGACTTACTCGGTGTTTGCCCTCTCCGATGAAAGTCCCTATGTGGAAATTGCCCGCCCCGGCCAGGACCTGGATATTGGCGATGAATTACAAATCCCCCTGCTGTTGAACCTGCGCGACGATTACGGCTTCAGCCGGCTGCTGCTGAAAGGCCGCCACGTTCACGCCGGTTCCCGCGGCGATACTACAGAATTTACCCTGCCGCTGCCCTACCAGGCGCTGGACCCCAATCGCGCCATCTCCGAATACACCTGGGATTTGTCTCCCTTATACCTTATCCCCGAAGATTACCTGGAATACTTCGCGGAGGTGTGGGACAACGACGCCGTTACCGGCCCCAAGAGCGCCCGGAGCAAATCCTACATCTTGCGTCTGCCTTCGCTCATGGATATTCTGGAGCAAACCGGGCAGGCCATGAATGAGCAGGTGGAGGAAACCAAAGACGTCGCCCGGGACGCCCAAGAATTGAAGGAGAAACTGCAAGAGATCAACCGGGAGATGAAGCGGGAAGAAGAGCTTTCCTGGGAGCGCAAAAAGGAGATCCAGGCGCAGGTGGACCGTCAGCAGCAAGCCCTGGAGAAGTTGGAAGACGTCCGCAAGGAAATCGAAGACCTGGCCAACCAGTTGGATAACCAGAATATGATCAGCCCGGAGACCCTGGAAAAATTCATGGAATTGCAGCAGATGTTCCGCGACCTGGCCTCCCCGGAACTGCTGGAAGCGATGAAAAAGCTCCAGGAAGCGCTGGAAAACGCCAATATGGAAGAGTTGAAAGAGGCCATGGAGCAGTTCCAGTTCTCCGCGGAAGAGTTTGAGCAAAAGGTGGAGCGCACTTACGAGCTGCTGAAACGGGTGCAGTTGGAACAGAAAATGGATGAGTTGGCCAAAATGGCCGAAAAGTTGGCGGAGGAGCAGAAGACTATCAACGAGCAGTTGCAGAAAGAGAATTTGAGCGACGCACAGAAAGAGCAACTGGCCGATAAAGAAGCCAACCTGGAAAAAGATACCGGCTTTTTCGAAGAGAAACTCCAACAAGCTAAAGAGGAATTTCAGAAAGAAATGGCGGAAATCGCCGGCGAGCTGGAAAAAGCGCAGGAGTTCATGCAGGAACAACAACTCGGCCAGCAGATGCAGCAGATGGAGCAACAAATCCGGCAGGGGCAGATGTCGCAGTGCCGGCAGAGCGGGCAGCAGTTGGAGCGGCAATTGGAGATGCTGCAAAGCATGATGCAGCAGGCGCAGCAGAACATGAACCGGATGCAGAAAGAAGAACTGCTGCAAGCCATGCAGAAGGTGCAACAGGACCTGTTGCGCTCTTCCTTCCGGCAGGAGCAGTTGTTCGATAAATCCGACCAGGCGGACGTGGCGTCCGCACAAATTACCGACATCGCCCGCCAGCAGGCGCAATTGCGGGAAAACAGCACCCAGATTATCAAAGAGTTGATCGACATTTCCAAAAAGACCTTTTTCCTCTCCCCGCAGATGAGCCAGACCATGTCCTCCCTGATGCAGAACATGGAAGAATCCCTGGCCAGCCTGGAGAACCGCAATCCCAAGCGGGCGGCGCAGTCGCAGCAAAGAGCCATGGGAGATTTCAACCAGGCGATCATGTCGATGCAGAATTCCATGAACCAGATGATGCAGTCGAATTCCGCTTCCGGGTTCGAGGAGTTTTTACAGCAGATGCAACAAATGGCCGGGCAGCAGGGGCAGTTGAACCAGGAGAGCATGGGGCTGTTGCAGCAGCAGGGGCAGGGGAAAATGCAGCTATCCCCGGACGCCATGGCGCGCCTGGCCGCGCAGCAGGAGATGATCCGCCGCTCCCTGGAAAATTTGAACCAGCAAATGGGCAACCGCCAGGACGTGCCGGGCCGTTTGGGCGAATTGGGCGAGGAGATGGAAGAGGTGATCGAAGAACTGAAGCAGCAGCGATTGGACCGCAAGGTCATCGAGCGCCAGGAGCGCATCCTCTCCCGGCTGTTAGACGCCCAGAAATCCGTGCGCGAAAAGGAGTACTCCAAAAAACGCCAGGCCGAGCGGGAAGATAACGTGACCGCCAAATCCCCCCCGCAATTGAAGCAGGAGCTGTTGGAACGGGAAAACCAGCTTCGCAAGGAGATGTTAGAAGCGCTGAAAGAGGGGTATTCCTCGGAATACAAAGAATTCATCAAGTCTTATTACGAGATTTTATCCCGCCAGCCGAATAAGGATTAAGAATGCCGGGGCCTGCAATCCGGCGCAAGATAATTTCAGGAACGGCTC
>CAZFVV010000098.1:0-11786 GCA_964522165.1 uncultured Calditrichaceae bacterium | reverse complement strand
GGATTAAGAATGCCGGGGCCTGCAATCCGGCGCAAGATAATTTCAGGAACGGCTCCCATGGGAGGGCATATCGCATAATAAAAGGCGGGTTTTGGCGCTTGACAATTTTGGGGGTTTTTCATAAATTTTTCCACCCTGTCAGCGAGATTCTTAAAAGAATAATGATTAAAGGAGTAAAGAAATGTTACAACTTGCACTAAAATTAAAGCCAGAGATAGAAAGACAATTAAGAGAAATCGTACAAAACGATTTTGATGGAAGTTATGAAAAATTCATTGAAACGGCTGTAAAAAGATATAAAAACGTCTTATCGAAACTAATTCATATTGCGGAAGATTTAGGAGTTGAGGATTTGGCAGCGAATCACGACCATTACTTGTATGGTTCCAAGAGATGAGAAAGATTTTCTTAGATACAGGTGGAATACTTGCTCTGGTAAATAAAAGAGATACTCTCCATAAAAAAGCCGTTCAGGTAAATGGGGCATTAGAGCTGGAGGAGGTTCGCTTTATTATAACCGATTACATTGTCGTGGAAATCGGAAATGCCCTGGCTAAACATAAGGAATTGGCTATAAAGACATTGGACCATTTGCAGACTTCGGAAGATATTCAGCGAACAAAGATTACGGATGAGATATTCGATCAAGCACTGGAACTCTACAAGAAATACTCTGATAAAGACTGGGGATTAACCGACATTTCATCATTCGTTGTGATGCAACGAGAAAACATAAGTGAGGCATTTACCGCAGACTATCATTTCAAACAATTTGGATTCAGAATTTTATTGTGATAAAGCACATCAACAAGGTATAAAACTATTCCGTTTCGAGTTCTGTGCGCAGAGGAGGCGCAGATAGAACTCGCCCGCGTGAGCAACCACCCCCGCACGGCCACTGGCAATTTCTCCCCGCCAAATCTTTTTCCTTTTCACCACTCCTTTTTTTGGTTAAAATTGCACCGCTTGAAATGAAACCGCGGCGCAGCATGGCGCCGGCGCCTTATTATAAACATATGAAACCATCTTTTGCGCTCCCGGCAATTTCCGGTTCTTTTTTGATAATCGCCTGTTTCCTCCCGGTCTCATGCCCGCCCCTCCACGCCGGGGAAGAGCGTGAAGAAATCCGCATCACCCTGGAAAAAGAACCCCAGCCGGAGCTGCCCCTGCACAACCTGCGCTATTTTCCCCTGAAAAAAATGAAGGTGGGGCTGGCGCTCAGCGGCGGGGGCGCGCGGGGGTTTGCCCACATCGGGGTGTTGAAGGCGTTCGAGGAGCGCAACATCCCCATCGACCTGATCGTGGGCACCAGCAGCGGCAGCATCGTGGGCGGCTTTTACGCCGCGGGGTTCAGCGCTGAGCAGATCGAGCAGATCATCCGGGAAGTGGACTGGAACAGCATCTTTGCCGACGAGACCTACCGCTCCCAGCTTTTTTTCTCCCAAAAAGACATTCCCCGCCGCCACGTGCTGCAATTCCGCCTGGACGGTTTCGTTCCCACCATCCCCGCCTCGATTTCCCAGGGCCAGAAGGTCTTCCAGACCCTTTACAACCGCCTGCTGCAAGCCAATTTCCAGGCCGCCAACGATTTCGACAACCTGAAAATTCCCTTCCGGGCGGTGGCCACGGACATCATCAGCGGGCGCAAGATCGTGCTGGACCGCGGCGACCTGGCGGAAGCGATCAACGCCAGCAGCGCCTTTCCGCTGCTCTTCGCCCCCGTGGAAATCGACAGCCTCTGGCTGGTGGACGGGGGCATTACCGACAATCTCCCGGTCGAGGTCGCTTTTAAAGAAGGAGCGGATATCGTCATCGCCGTGGACGCCACTTCTCATCTCCGCAAAAAGGAAGAGATCAATCTTCCCTGGGAAATCGCCGACCAGGCCACCACCATTATGATGGCCGCCTCCACGGAGGAAAATCGCCGCAAAGCGGATTTCCTGCTCATGCCCGACCTGGGGGAGATCAAAGGGGGAAATTTTCAGGAGTCGGATTCCATCATTCAAATGGGATATCGCTCCGCCATGTGTTCCATGGACTCCCTGATCGGGGTGATCGCCCGGGCCGAGGCGCTGCGGCGCGGGGAATACGAATCCCTTGGCGCGATAACCGCCGTGCGGGTGGAGGGGATGTCCGGGGAGATTTTAGAACCTTTCCGGGGGCGTTTCAAAACCGCGCCGGGCAAGGAAATCTATCGGGAAGACCTGCTGACGGATTTGCGCATGATGTACAACAGCGGATACCTGGAAGACGCTTACGCGGTTATCCGGGAGGACGGGGAGCAGCGCGAGGCCGTGTTCCGGGTCTTGCAGCAGCCGCACATCAACCGGGTGGTTTTCCGGCACCGGGGGGTGCTGCCCGACTCGATTTTCGAGGCCCTGGCGGCGGAATTATCCGGCAAAACGCTGAATGTCGTGGTCCTGGGAAAACGGATGATCGAATTGAGGAACCAATTGATCCGGCAGGGGCACTCCCTGGCGCAGATTCGCTCCATTGCCTATCAACCGCAAACCGGGAACCTGGAGATCGAGATTGACGAAGGGTATATCGACCGGATCCGGATTAAGGGCAACAATGTAACCCGCGACCTGGTCATTTTGCGGGAATTTCCCCTGCGGAAAGGAACGTTGTTCCAGGCTGCCCAGGCCATCGAAGGTATTCAGAATATTTACAGCACCGACCTGTTCGACCGGGTGCTGATCAACGCCGTCAAGGAAAACCAGGAAAACGTGCTGATTATTAAAGTCAAAGAAAGAAAATATTCCATCGCCCGGCTGGGCGCCCATGTATCGCTGGAACGAAAAGCGGAAGGATTCGTCGAGCTGCTCAACGACAATTTCCTGGGTACCGCCACCCAGGCCAGCCTTTTCGGTTCCGTGGGAGACTACATCCGCCACGCCGAGGGCTTGCTCAACGCGGTGCGGCTCTATAAAACCTATTTGACCTCCCGTATCGCGATTTATTACGAAGAGCGGGAGGATCGTTATTATCAAAACCTGGTTTTGCAGGGAGAATATATGACGACCCTGCGCGGGGGGCGTTTTGTGATCGGGCAGCAGATTAAGCGCCTGGGGCTTATTTCTGCGGAATTAAGGGTGGAAAACATCAGCGTAACTTCCGGTGATTCCGCCTTTCCTTACCAGGACAAATACCGGCTGCGCTCCTTCACCATCCGTTCCGTGGTGGATAAACGGGATCGCATCCCTTTCCCGGAAAACGGGATTTATAACCGTTGGTATTGGGAAACCGGCAACCAAAAAATCCTGGAAAGCTCCAAACCGTTTACCAAAATTTTCCTGGGGCTGGAAGGATACTATCCAATCCTCAAGAAAAAACTGAATTATCATCCTTACCTGTATGCCGGCAGCGCGGATTTGACCCTGCCGTTTACGGAATTCTTCTTTTTTGGGGGACAGAACAATTTCCCGGGCCTGCACGAGCGCGAAAAATTCGGGCGCCAGTTCATCCAGGCTGGCCTGGATATCCGCTACCGGATCAGGTGGAATTTGCCGATAGAAGCGTACCTGCTTGGGAATTACTCCTTTGGAGCGGCCTGGGAAAGAGCCGATGCAAAAATCGAAGGTTCGGATTTCCTGCATTCACTTTCGATGTCTTTTGCGATCAATTCTCTGTTGGGACCGCTCAAATTGAGTTATGCTTCCTTGCCGGGCAAACGGGAAATGGTTCATTTCTCTTTCGGATTCGATTTTTGAGCTGCGGGCCGATTCCCGATACAAGTTCCCCATCCCCCGCCTGAAAACCTGCCACAGAAGTAGTACTCCCCGGCAGAGAAAGTCCGTCGATCCTCGTGCCGAAGTTCAACTTCGGCACGCAATTGGGTTGCGAAGTTGAACTTCGCAACCAGTAAACCTGGCGGCGGACTAACTCTGCCGCGATGTAGTAGTGCCTTCGGCAAACACAGATTCAATCCCTTGTAAAAATTCAGAAAAGATGATGGATTGATTTTATCGTTCATAGTGCTCCGGGTTATTTTTCCTCACCTGAACTTCGGTGAAAGATAACCCGGAATGCCGACCTCCTTTCTGTTAAATTGAATCGAACTTAATAAAAGGAGACCTGCTTTTAAAGTCCTCAATGGCATGGGGAATTTCTGTTTGTTTTATGACGCCTTACTTCCTCTCTTGACATCCTCCCCGGAATGCCGTAACATCAACCTTTGTTCACTGCTGCAAAGGGGATGAATGGCCAGGCGTATCATTCTGTTCACCGGCAAAGGCGGGGTGGGAAAAACCACCTGCGCCGCGGCCACGGCGTTGAAAGCCGCGGAATCGGGGTATAAAACCTTAGTAATGTCTTCCGATCCCGCCCACAGCCTTGCCGACGCCTTCGACCGCCCCCTGGGACCGGAGCCGGAAGAGATCCAGCCCAATCTCCACGCCCAGGAAGTGGATCTCTATTATTCCATGAAAAAATACTGGAGCAACATGCGCGAGTTGTTGCTGCTGGTGTTCAAATGGCAGGGGGTCAACGAGATTGCCGCCGAAGAGTTAGCCGCCATTCCCGGGATGGGTGAAGCTTCCGCCCTGCTCTGGCTGGATCTGTTTTTCCATAGCGGGGAGTACGATTTGATCGTGGTGGACAGCGCCCCCACCGGCGAAACCCTCACCTTCCTCACCCTGCCCCAGGCCACGGAGTGGTGGCTGACTAAAGCGTTTCCCTTTCAAAAATTGGCTTTTCAAACCGTGGGCTACGCGGTGCGCAAAACCACCGGCATCCCCCTGGACAAAGGGTACATGGAATTGCGTACCCTGTTCGAAAAGCTGCGCGCCATTCACGCGGCGCTCAGCAACCCGGACATCAGCTCCGTGCGCCTGGTAATGAACCCGGAAAAAATGGTGGTGCAGGAGGCCCGCCGCGCCTATACTTACTTGCAACTGTATGGCTACGGGGTGGATTCGGTCATCGTGAACCGCATTCTCCCCCCGGAAGCGGCCAGCGACCCCGGCTGGCAAAAATACTTAGAAGCGCAGGCCGGCTACCTGGAAGAGATCGAGGCCAGCTTTTCTCCCCTGCCGATTTTGCGGGTGCCGCACATGCGCCGGGAAGTATTCGGCCTTCCCCTGCTGAGCGAAATTGGCAGGGGATTATACGAAGACCGCGATCCCGCGGGCATTTTTTACAAAGAGCCTACTTACCGGGTGACGGCGGAAGGAGGGATCTATTTTTTGGATATTCGCCTGCCCTTTGTGAAGGAAAAAAACTTCACCGTCAATCAATTCGGGGACCAGTTGGTCATTCAAATTCAAAACCAGCGCCGCAATTATCTCTTACCCACCTTTTTGACTTACTACCGATTAGCCGCCTCAACCCTGAAGAACGGCTGGCTGCGGGTGCGCTTCGAACCCGCGGAGCCTCCGCCGGGCAAGCCGCCACAAGCCCGCTGAAGCCGTGCGCCCCATGCAGGAGTACGGCAAAATGATTCTATGGCAGAATAATTCAAAAAATCATTTTGCCAGTCAATCATTCTGCCACAAAAAAATTATAAGCAATTGGGGAGAAGGCAGGCAAGGCTTAGAAGCCGTTTTAAAAGTTTGAATTTATGCCACGAAGCCATCAGGTTTCACTAAGGAATTTATTGTTTCTTTGTGATTCCTTCGCGTCTTTGGGACTTAGTGGCGACTTTTAAAACAGTTTCTTAGAACTTCCGCAGCATTTTTCGCATTACCAGGGCGTCCTCCCCGTTCTGGTAATAGCGTTTTCGAACGCCTAAGCGCGTGAAGCCGAATTGCTCGTACATGCGGATCGCCCGGGTATTGCTGGGGCGAACCTCCAGGAGCGCGTAGTCGGCGTTGTCAGCCAGCTTCAGGAGCACCTCTAATAAATATTTTCCCCATCCCCGCCCCTGCTGGGCCGGGGCGATGGCCAGGGAAGCAATATGAAATTCTTCGTACACCTGCCACACGACCGCATACCCGACCACTTTCCCGGCATGCTCCAGCACCAGCGGCAGGGAGTATTGGTTCTCGCCAATCTCGAATTCATAGCTTTTGCGCGACCAGGGGTCGATAAATACCTGGCGCTCGATCTCCATCACCACGTCCAGATCTTCGACGGTCATGTATCGCGTAGTCAGCCGGTCGTTCATAAAGCGCCTTTGAATGCGCGGAGATATAAAGGCTCACAGCTATCCGGGTGGGACAGCAAATTCTGCCGGTATTTTTGCAGCCCCAATTCCAGCAAGGCCCATAATTGCGGGGACGCCGGGGAAGGATGCAGCCGGCGCGAACCCGGCGGCAGAAAAGGTTCCAGGGCCGGGTAGAGGCCAGCCGCGTCCGCGCCGGTGAGCAGCGCGGCGCGGTTCAGGAAGCCCCGCAAATCCGGCGGCCTTAGCAAAGTATATTCGCCGGAGCGCTTTAACTCCTCCCCTTCCCAATGGTAGAAGGCGCTGAAAATCTCCCCCCGGTGAGCGTCGATTACCGGCAGCACCGGCAGGGATTGAATCCCGGCCTGGTAAGCCCAGACGTCCAGGGTCGGCACTTCCACTATGGGAATCCCCAGCGCATGGGCTAACCCCTTGGCGACGCTGTAACCGATGCGCAGCCCGGTAAAAGAGCCGGGTCCTGCCGATAATACCACGGCAGACAACTCCTTTCCCCCCGTCCCGGTGTTTTGCAAGAGGTACTCCACAAAGGGGGCAAGCTGCCGGGAGTGAATATTGCGGATATTGGCGGAAATCTCGCCTGAGATCTGCCCGCCGCGGGAAATGCCCACCCCGCAGGCGCTTCCGCTGCTTTCGATGCCCAGTAAAACCGGCTGCCCCGCTCCCGGGGCGTCATTTTTTATCTTCATAGGCCGTTTACGATCCTTCACAATGCGGGAAAATAAAGCGCAAAGTGAGAAGCGCAAAGCCCAAAGTGCAAAAGTTTGCCCTGCCCAAATTTATTTTTTTTGACAGTTTGATTTTGGCGTGAATCCTGATTATCTTCACCCTTCGTTCTTGGGTCTTTTACATTTCCGAGCTTTGAATTCTCCACAGGCTCCTCTCATACCCGGTCTTTACAACCAATCCAGGTTCGACAAACCATATCCTCTCAAGAGGTTGCAACTGCGTTTATGATTCTGCCGGCGCTTCAATATTTTCAGCATCGTTTTCAATCCCAACTTTCGCTCAATCCACTCTGCTGCAAACATCCAGTATAGTCAACGATTTTCCCCCTCCCGCACATTTTGCCGGAGGTTTTTTAATTAAAGATAATCTCATAACCCCAATTCAAAAGGAGTATTCATGAAGAGAAACCCCACAGGATGGCGTATCGAGTTTATGACGACATGGTTGCTGGCGGCGGCAGCGCTGTTTCTGCTGAGCAGCCTGGCCTGGTCCCAGGAATCGAAGGTGGATTCCCGGGTCTGGAGCATTCACCACTGGCAGAAATGGGCGGAAGCCGGCCTGGTGGAAGTGGCCGGCGAGGTTGCGGTTGCCCCGGCGCAGCACACCGGCAGCCGCATCAGCGCCCGCACGGTGTTGATCGACGATTCCCCGGACGTGCCGGTGACCACTTTGAGCAACACCACCCAGAGCGAGAATTCCATTTTCGTCAACCCCTTGGACAACCGCAAGGCGTTGAATTCCAACAACTCCACGGATTTCCCGGTTTCCACCATTTACGGCACCAGCGGATTTTTCACCACCGACGGGGGCCTGACCTGGAACGGCTCGGTGCAGGGTACCGGGGGCGACAACAGCGGCGACCCCGCCGCGGCCATTGACCTGACCGGCCGCTACTACGTCGGTTACATTGCCGCCAACGGCGGCCAGGGGGTGGCGCGCTCCACCAACGAAGGCGGTACCTGGACCCACGCGCAGGTGGCCAACGCCGCCTCGGGGGGGTTGTTAGACAAGAACCACCTGTGGGTGGACAACGGCCCGCTGAGCGCTCACGACGGCAACCTCTACAGCGCCTGGACCGCCTTCGGAGGGCCCAACGACAGCGAGATCGAGATTTCCCGTTCCACCAACGGGGGGGTGAACTGGTCAACGCCCCTGAACATCAGCTCCGCGGTAAGCGCGGGCAGCCACAATCAGGGGGTGAACATCCAGAGCGGGCCGAACGGGGAGGTGTACGTGGCCTGGGCGATTTACGATAGCTGGCCTTCGGACGAGACCGCCATCGGGTTCACCAAATCCACCGACGGGGGCGCGACCTATGCCACCGCCAGCCGGATCATCACCAACATCCGCGGAATCCGCACCAGCACCACTTCCAAGAACCAGCGGGTAGCCTCCTTCCCGGTAATGACGGTGGACATTAGCGGGGGGCCGCGCAACGGCTGGATTTACATTGTCTGGACCAACATCGGGGTGCCGGGGATCAACACCGGCAACGACATCGACAACTACCTGGTGCGCTCCACCAACGGGGGGCAGACCTGGTCTGCGCCCATCAAAGTGAACCAGGATCCTTCCGGGCTGGGCAACGAGCATTACTATCCCTGGATCACCTGCGACCCGGTAACGGGAGCGTTGAGCGTGGTGTTCTACGACGACCGCAACGTTGGGGGAACGGCCTGCGAGGTGTTCGTGGCCAACTCTCTTGACGGCGGGCTGACCTGGGAAGATTTCAAGGTGAGCGACGTGTCGTTTACTCCCGCGCCGATTCCCGGTCTGGCGGGCGGCTACATGGGAGATTATTTGGGGATTTCCGCGCGGGCCGGGAAGGTGTATCCCTGCTGGACCGACAACCGCAGCGGGCGGGCGCTGACCTATGTATCGCCTTTCACCCTGGCCGATCCGGCCGATCCCAATGCCCCGGCCAACGCCGCGGCTTACAGCGATTTCACCACTCCCACCTCCATCGCTCTGAGCTGGACCGACCCCACCACCTACGTGAATGGCACTCCCCTGACCAACTTTACCATTCAAATTTACCGCGACGGGGCTTTCCTGACCAGCGTGAACAGCGGGGTGCAACAATACACCAACACCGGCCTGACCGACGGGCAGCTCTACGATTATACCCTCTATGCCAAAGACAATTTCGACAGCCTGAGCCTGCCGGTGAATTTGAGCTGGTATGCGGGAGGCTCGCCTTTCCCGGCGGCTCCCCAAAACCTGGCCGCTACTGCGGATACGGTTCATGCCTATCTAACCTGGGATGATCCCACCACTCAATCCGACGGAACTCCCTTAGACGACCTGGATCATCTGAACGTATATCGCAATGACGTGTTCGTGGCCAGCATCGCCCCGGGCGTGCAAGCCTACACCGACACCCCTCCCCCGGGCTTCGTGTACAGCTACAAGGTCACCGCGGTAGATGATGAAGTGCCTCCCAACGAGAGCGCGTCCAGCAACGTGGTGGATATCTACGTCGGCTCTACCCCGGACTTCCTGGTCTGGGTAGGCCCTGGTGCAATCGGATCCAGCGCGGAAAGCGGCGACAGCCTCTTCGAAGCCCTGGTCGCCAACGGGGAAAGCTGCTTTTTGACCAACAACCTGTTCGAGTTCGGCAGCAATTTGAGCGTCTATGAAGGCATTTTCGTGGTGTTGGGAATTTTTTCCGACAACCACGTCATCGGCGCCAGCGACCCGGAAGGCCCGGCCCTGGAAGCTTACCTGCAAAATGGCGGGCGGATTTACTTAGAAGGCGCGGATTGCTACAACTACGATCCCGAAGTGGGCGGCTACAACATTCGCCCCTGGTTCGGGCTGAACGACGGGTCGGACGGTTCCGCAGACCTTTCCGGGATTACCGGTTTGAACGATCTGTCGGCGTTTTCCTTCCCCTATACCGGGGGGAACAGTTTTATGGACGAGCTTCAGCCGGTCACTTCTACGCCGGTTTGGAAGAACAGCGCCAACGCCGACATCAGCGGGGTGTTCAACGTTGGATACGGCAGCGGGCGCTCCATCGGGGTGGTTCCCTCCTTCGGCGGGCTGGTGGATAATCCCGCGCCGCTGTACACCGCGGAACGCACGGTCGATTTCGTGGCCGAAGGCAAATCCTTTGTTTCCGAAGCCGGCAAACCGCGCGCGCCGCGGCAGCGGAACGAGAATTTCGTGAAAAAAGCGGCCTGGCGCCCGGAATTGAAAGGCCAGCGGCAGGGAGAGTATTTCCGCTACACCGCCGGGGGCATGGAAATCCTGGCCAACACTAAGGTGGATTTGATGGCCGCTTACCTCAGCCTGTTCTTCAGCAGCGGCGCGCCGCAGATTAGCGTGGCTCCCACCGCGTTTGCAGATACCCTGCTGCAAGGCGCTTCTACCAGCGAATCGATGACCATTACCAACAGCGGCGGCAGCTTAGCCGGAGATCTCAACTTCAACATTACTGAAAACCCGGCAGCGGGCTGGCTGGATCTCTCCCAGACCTCCGGAACCCTGGTGGGGAACCAATCCGCCAACATTACCCTTACCATCGACGCCGGCGGGCTGGCCATCGGCAATTATTCCACTACCCTGCAAATTACCAGCAACGACCTCACCAATCCGCAGGTAAACGTGCCGGTGAGCCTGCGGGTGAACGGCGCCCCGGTGGTAGGCTTTTCGCCGGATTCGATTATCATCACCCTGCAACCGGGCGAGATCGATTCCACGGTGCTGACCATGCTGAACACCGGCGCCGGGCCGCTGAATTTCAGCCTGCGGGATGAAGATGTTTTTAACGCGATGCGTTTGGCGCAGGGAACGGGGCAGGGACAAAATACCCAGTCCAATTATGAGATGAATTTAGGCAAGGGTGAAACAGATCCTCGCCCCGGCGTCGCGCCTGCCGAGGGCCTGGGCGGGCCGGACCTGTTCGGCTACCGCTGGATCGACAGCGACGAGCCGGGTGGCCCGGTATTCAACTGGGTGGATATTTCCGCCACCGGAACCCCGCTCACCCAGTCCAGCGCCTGGATACCCACCGGCACCTTCGACGGCAACGACGAGGGGTACATCGAAGTGCCGCTGCCATTCCCCTTCAGCTTCTACGGGGTGGCTTACACTTCCGCGTTCGTTGGAAGCAACGGAACCCTCTCCTTCCAGGCGCCCACCGCCAACACCTTTACCAACCAGGCCATTCCCACCGCCGGCGGATCCATCGATAACTTCCTGGCCGCGTTCTGGGATGACATGGAAGTGAACGATCCCAGCGTGATCTACTACGGAACCAACGGCGGCGATTTTGTGGTTCAGTTCGTGGATCTTCCCCGCTACCCCACTACCACGCCCAATTATACCTTCGAGTATATCCTGAAACCCAGCGGGACGATCTTCTTCCAGTACCTGAATATGGGCATCAACGGCGGAACCCTGACCAGTTCTTCGGTGGGGATCGAAAACGTGGGCGGAACCGACGGCCTGCAAGTGGCTTTCAACGCCGCCTACTTGCACAATGACCTGGCGATCCGTTTCTCCGCGGAATCCGCCTGGCTGAGCCAAAATCCGGCGAGCGGCACGGTTGCCGCAGGCGGTAATTTCCCGGTACAGGTGATCGCCGATGCGACCAACCTGACCGAAGGAACCTACCGGGCCAAAATCGTTATTTCCAGCAACGATCCTGTCACCCCGGAAATGGAAGTGCCGGTGAAATTAGTGGTGCAAACCGGCGGGTGCATTACCGGCCTGTTGGGCGACGTAACGGGAGACGACGCGGTGAACTCCACCGACGGTTTGATCATGCTCTCCTACGACGCCGCCCTGCCCCTGCCCCAGCCCTTCCTGGATCGCATCGCCATCGGCTTTGGGGACGTGACTGAAGACGGCTCCACCACTTCTACCGACGCCTTAGTCACCCTCACCTGGGAAGCGGGGCTGCCGGTTCCCTTCCCGGTGGGCACGGTGG
>CAZFVV010000097.1:0-19529 GCA_964522165.1 uncultured Calditrichaceae bacterium | reverse complement strand
TTTCCAGCAACGTTATGATAAATTTTACAAAAAATCAAATGTCAACACGTTCTAGGCTTTACATGAAAAATAAAATTCGACTATTTTGGGCAGCAATGCTGGCGCTGGCGAGCTCGATTTCCGTTCTTTCGCAGGAAACCGCCATCGAAACCCGCTTTAGCGGTTTTTACATGGGAGGCGCTGCGCCGGATTTTCATCCCGATTACCGCGCCCTCATTCAGGACGGCCGGCTCGAAGCGGAGGCCACCCGGTGGGCGGAGGAAGCCCTGACGGCCGTCGCACATTTCAACTTCACGCCCCTGGAGCGCGAAAATTTGCGGCTGGTGAAGCCCGATACGAAGGTGGGGCCTAACGTCATTTTCATTCGCGGGCTGGTTTCCCGCGCGGATATCAAGACCGTGGAGCGCTGGAAAACCGACGTGCACGTGTTCCTGGTTACCGTCACCCTAGAATTTTTCGACCTGGCCTCCGGGGAAGTGTTCTATACCCGCACCCTGGCCGGGCAGTCGCCCGCAGAGACCGCCAAAGGCGTGCGGCTCAGCCCGGAAAAAATCAGCCTGTACTTCCGCGAATGCCTCAAAGGAACCATTCTGGAACTGGTAAAGCGTACCGCGGAGTATTACCAGCCCGGGCTTTTGCAGGGGCGGGTGGTAAGCGTTCTGGACAGCGCTTCCCTGGTGATCAACTTAGGCAGGGTTCAGGGAATCTATAAAGGAATGACGCTCTATTTTTACGGCGACGATTCCACCGCGCAGCCGGCCGGGATGCTGAAGGCGGAAACGCCGCAGGAAAACCTCTCCCTCGTAAAAGTCATCATTTTGCAGGGAGAGGCGCCCCGGCGCGAAACCGCGGTAAAGAGTTTTGGAGCGAACCGGCTCGCCAGACAGAAAGACCAGACCCGCTACATGGTCGCCGGCTTCCCGGTGATTTCCCAATACGTATCCCCGGAATTCAAAGTGGATCCCCAGAGCTTAGGCCAGTGGCTGCACGACGGCCTTTCCGAAAAATCGGATCTCTTCATGTTAGCGCCGTTGCTGGCCAAATTGGATTCGCTGGGCAACCTGCAAGTGGAGGAGGCGCTCTTCTACGCCCAGGAAACCTATTCCATCTTCGGCAACCTGGCGCAATCCGCGGCCTTAGGCAACCGCGCTTACCCGGATATTTTGATCAAGGGAGCGGTCAGCTTTGCGGAGATTCAGCCCTACCAAACCCCCGGCGCGGAGAATTTGATTCTGAAAGCCGGAGTTTCCATCCAGTTTTACGACCGCAAGACCCGGGAATTTCTCTACGCCTGCCAGCACGAGGGATTCCGGGTGGAGAAATTGGTGCGGGACGGGGACAACGTCCTTCGCAAGCCGGATTTGGACGCCGGGTTCCGCACCCTCTGCGAGAGGGTGATCAGCGAGGCGGCGGCGAAGATTGCGGAAAATTACCGCCCCCGGGTGTTACAGGGGAAGGTAACGGAGATTCTGCCGGATCAAACCCTGAACGTGGTGATGGAAGAGCCGGGCGCTAACATCGGGGACGCCTTCGATATGCTGCAAGTGGTGGAGCAGGTACAGGATTTGGACGGCAAAGAGCTCGGCCCGCTGTATAAAACCTACGCCATTGCCCGGCTCACCGGGAATGCCGGGGAAAACCGCTTCACCGCCGCGGTGCTGGTCTCCGACGGGCAGACCCCGGTGCAAGCCGGGGACTTGCTGCGCGCGGAAGGCAAACGAGCAGGAGAAGCAAGCGGGCCGCTCCACCAGGTAAGCGGTTGGGAGATCAGGGGCAAGGTGATCGCCCCGGAATACCGGCCCCCCGCCGGCGCGGTGATGATGGGCTGGCTGTTCGACGCGCTGCTCTCCGCCAACAAAATCAGATTATTGCCCCCGGATTTTCTCCGGGAGGATTTCGATATGGCCGAAGGGGGGCTGCGCGGGGGCTATTTCGAGCCGCGCGACCAGGGTGAAATTATGCTCGAAGACAGCCGGGTCGCCGAAATTTCTATCCTGGGCCGCCTGGGGCACTTAGACGTGCAGCGAAAGACCACCCCGTTCAGAAACGAGTTGAAGCTGATCGCCGGTGTTGAAGTCGCTTTCACCAACGCGGCGGGGGATACCCTGCTGCCCCCCAAACAACTTGCCCTCTCGAAAGAGGAGGAACAAACAAAAGATACCAGAAGCGGGGAGATCGTAAAAGGCCCTATAGAGCTCTCCCCGGAGTTTGATGATCTGATCCGCGAGGTGATTTCCAAGCTGGTGGAGGGGTTATTTTGAACGGGTATCAATATCCGGAAAGATATGCTCTTTTAGACAATCGCTGGTTCTTAAACAATTGTTCAACAATCGCATTTCCGATCTTTCTCATTAATAAACTGACAAAAGGTTATCTCTAAAAGTGAGATAATCTAACTCTTTATTCTAAATCAGGAGGACAGATTCATGAAATGGAATAGATTAAAGTTGCTGGCAACAGCCCTGCTTTTTTGGCAATTCAAAATGTCCCTGCTCAGGTAAACGGGTACGGTGCGCGGGGAGTGCTGGCGCTGCCCAGCGAGGATTTTGGCGATGTGGCCAGCACCGGGTTCGGGGCCATCGGCTTGGTTTTATGTGGATACTCCCGAAGGCAGCAGCGCGGTTGCAGGGGTGGGATCAACCGGCAAATTTGGCCTTACGCCCCAGGTGGGGGTGGAACTAAGCATTTTGGACATCCGCGCCACCTATTCCCTGGCGGATTTTAATTCCATCGGGTTGGAGGTAGGGGTGGTTTTGGAGCGGAAGTAAACGAGGAGCAATTCTAATAATCCTTAACTATTTATCGGAGGAAAATTATGAAGAAGGCAACTATTTTGATATTGGGGGTTGTAATTGTGTTTTGGGGAAACCTGACGGCACAAACAACCATATTTTTTGACAGTTTTGAAGATGGTGAAATTGATACAACTTATTGGAAACCCATTCCAGGACCAACCTTTGGCATCATTGAAGTCATTTTAGATCCGACAGCTCCAGATGGCTTTTTTAGTCTGCGGATGGGTAAAACCAGCGACAGCGGCGGCAACAATACCAACGATTTACAATTACATTTAAATCTTTCCGGCCACGAACAAGTAGCCCTTGAATTCTGGATTTCGGATTATAGCGACGAGAACGGCCCTTTCGATGAAATCCGTTTCAGTGATGACGGAGGTGTAAACTTCGAAAAGGTTTTGCAATTATATCCAGAGGACTGGAATAACCCCTGGGGTAAACTGCCACCGCTCGATGTTGATTTTCTGGCAGAATCCGCTGGTTTGAGCCTAACCAACCAATTCGTAATCAGCTTCCGCCAGTTTGATGATCATGATTTTATAAATATTGGTGGGGCTGTTGATGGTATCGCCTTTGATGCATTCCATGTATATGACCCGCAGACAAACTATGCATCACTCTCTTATTCCAATGGATTTGAGAGTCAATCCTTAGACAATACTTCTGAGTGGAGTTTCCCCGCAATCCCGGTCCCCGGAACTACTGGAATCGAAAGAATTAGACCGGGTGGTTTAGTCGAAGTGTTCGAAGATGCTTCAGCACCGGAAGGTAATTTCGCTTTGCGTTTGGGACGCCGTAATGATGGAAATACTACTACCAACGCGGTGGATATACATCTCGATTTGGCTGGTGAAGATCAGGTCGATCTTGAATTCTGGATTTATGACTTTGCTGACGAGGATCATTTGGAAGATGGCATTTTCTTCAGCAATGACGGTGGTGTTAACTTCAAAAAAGTTTCCGACTTTTTCCCAACCAGGTGGAACAATTTTGTTTGGGGCAAACTGCCGCCTTTTGATGTAGATCTATTAGCAGCGGAGAATGGAATCGCATTCAGTGACAGTTTTATCATTCGAATCCAGCAAAGGGATGATCACGATTTTATTAATATTGGTGGTGCTGTTGACGGATTGGCTTTCGATGCAATAAAAATTGGCGATCCCAATATTGTATATGTTGACTCCTTTCCATTTGTTGATGACTTTGAAAGTGGAAGTGGTCAATTTCAGAAAATGTGGCGATGGGGAAATCCTTTTTATCCCGATAGTACCGCACGAGACGGAGAATTAAGAATCGGGGGACTCGTTGATATAAGCCAGTCAAATCCCCATGGTGGATTCTTTCATACTAGAGTGGGCAGAAGGAATGACGGTGAATCTACAACTAACGCTCTTGATTTACATTTGAATTTATCAAGAGCGAGTGAGGTTCTATTAAATTTTTGGATAGCCGATGCAGCAGATGAATCCGGCCCCTCTGACGGTATTTGGTTTAGCAATGATGGCGGTCTAAGTTTTACTCAAATATATTCCTTCGATCCGTCAAATTGGGCTAATTTTACTTATCAAGAAGTTGAGATCAACGTTTCTGACAGCGCCGCCGCTCATAATCTTGATCTCACAGAACAGTGCATTATACGATTTCAGCAAAATGGTGTTCATGATTTTATCAATATCGGTGGGGCGGTGGATGGGTTCTGGATAGATGATGTTTCAATTGATGCCGTTGTGGGTATTGATAATGGAAATGGGCTCTTATCTATTCCTGGCAAATTCACCCTCTCCCAAAACTACCCCAACCCCTTCAACCCCTCCACCACCATCGAATTTGCTTTGCCCTCGGCGCAGAGCGTCAGCTTAAAAGTGTAT
Organism: uncultured Calditrichaceae bacterium; assembly: GCA_964522165.1. Lineage (GTDB taxonomy): Bacteria > Calditrichota > Calditrichia > RBG-13-44-9 > J075 > JABWBP01. The sequence continues at coordinate 14,866 of CAZFVV010000097.1, read as the reverse complement.
AATGCGCTGGGGCAGGAAGTCGTTGCTTTGCTGAGCAACCAGCGAATGCCGGCAGGGCTTCACAAAGCGGTTTTTGAAGCAAGGGATTTGCCCAGCGGCGTGTATTACTACCGCATAACTGCCGGGGAGTTTAAAGAGGCGAAGAAAATGTTGTTGACGAGATGAACTGAATCCAGGAGAGGAGAAAATGGCAAGGGGCAGGAGCAGGGGCAGCGGCCAGTAGGCAAGTAGGCAGTAGGCAAATGCGCAGCTCGTAATAAATGATTACGCAATAGCAAATTCTTTTTGCCCACTGCCCCTGCCCTGCCGCCTGCCCTGCAACCTGCCCCTGCCTACTGTACGCTCTCCGCCTTCGCCGCCGCTACCGGCTGTTTCTTCCCCGCGCGGCTGGCTTGCAGGCCGTATAAATAGGTTCCCAACAGAACCCCGGCAATGGTAAACAACGCGCCTAATTTACCCTCGCCCAACATCGTCAGGGCGGTGCCGGGGCAGGCGCCGGCCAATCCCCAGCCCATGCCGAAAATAACCGAGCCGGGGATGAGGGTGGGCAGGTATTTTTTTCCTTCAAAACTGATCGGTTTGCCCTCGAAGAGCGAGCGGGCTTTCAGCGCCTTCAAAACAAATATGCCGATCATCCCTAATCCTGCGGCCACCGCGATTACCCACAGCAATTGCAGATCCTGGAACAGGAAAAGCTGGGCGTAGAAATCATAAGTGGTAGCCCCGGCGCGGCTGAGAATGAAGCCGAACGCCATTCCGAAGAAAAGCAGGATATATTTTTTCATGGTTTTTCTCCAGTTTAAAATGCTGATGAAACCTGATTTTTACCGCAGAGGGCGCTGAGAGCGCAAAGAGACATGATATTAAAATATCTTTTCTCTGCGAACTTTGCGTTCTCTGCGGTAAAAATTAATCCTATCGAAAAGCCATTACCCGAAAAGGCCGAATAGAAGCTGCACCATGATCACGCCGCCCACAAAGAAGCCCGCCGCCGCTAACACGCTGGGCGGGTTGAGCAGCGAAATGCCGGCAATGGCGTGGCTGCTGGTGCAGCCGTTGGCCATGCGGGAGCCGTAGCCGATCAGCACCCCGCCGAGCATTAATGCCAGCCCTTTGGCCCATAGCGCCTGGGGCAGCACCGAATCATACATCTGCCCCACCGAGAAGCTGGCCACGACTTCCCCCGGCGAAGTGAGCGCCGCCAACAGCCCGCCCAACGGCAAACCGATAATGAACCACAGCCGCCAGTTGTTCGGCTGTTCATAATCGCCCTGGCGGAAAAAATCCGCTTTGGAAACGAAGCTGCATACGTTCCCGTACCCCGTGGAAACGCCTAAGGGCTTTCCGGTGACGTAAAGCTGGAACAACGCATACATTCCCACGGCCAAGCCGCCAACCCAGCCGCTCCATACGATGACTTCGGTCATATCTATTTCCTCCGGTTATTAGATTTCGGTTCAGGAGTGCAAAATTTGTTTTGCACTTTCTAACTAACTCTGGTGATTTTGTAACGTCTGCATACCTGCGTGAAACGTAAAACCTGAAGCATGAAGGGGAAAATGTATTCTGCACTTTCACTTTCGTGCAAAATGAATTTTGCACTCCTGCACACTAATTTTACCGCGCCAGATATTGCCCCTCGTGCCGGATACCCGCCTCTTCCCCCACCACGCGCCGCACCGCGTCGTGGGTGCAGTAGAAAAAGTGGTCCGCTCCTAACAGGTCATAAAAACCGGAGCGTTTGAGCACGTCGCGCACCGGCCCTTTCAGGTTGGAGAAGTAGAGATCGATCCCCCGGGAACGCAGGGTTTGCACGATCTCCCGCAAGGCGGTGTCCGCGGAAGAATCGATATCATTGACGCTCCCGGCGTCGAAAATGATCGCCCGCGGCGCCGCTTCGCTATGATTGGCGATCTCTTGCAGCCGGTCTTTCAAATAAGCGATATTCGCAAAATAGAGCGAGGCGTCAAAACGAAAGATTACCACGCCTTCAAAGGTCCTGACTTCCGGGTAGCGGGCCACGTTGCGGTAGATTTCCGTGCCCGGCATCTGTCCTAAAATGGCAGTATGGGGCCGGGTGGTCTTCTGGATCACCAACACTAACGAGGCCACGATGCTTAGCAGAATTCCTTCCTCGATTCCCAGGATCAAAGTAGCGAAAAATGCTAAAATGAGCAAGAGCAGATCGGAACGTTTGACTTTATAGAGGTGGCGGATTTCTTTCACGTCGATCAAGCCGAACACCGCCGCCATGATAATCGCCGCCAGCACCGCATTGGGCAAGAAGTAAAATAAAGGCGTTAAGAACAGGAGCGTCAGCGCGATCATGGCTGCGGTGATGATCGAGGCCAGGCCGCTGCGCGCGCCGGCCCGGGCGTTCACCGCGGTGCGGGAAAATCCCCCCGTGACCGGGTACCCGCCAAACAAACCCGCGGCTACATTCGCCAGCCCCAGGCCGATCAGCTCCTGGTTGGCGTCCACCTCATAGCGGTTTTTCGCCGCAAAGCTTTTCGCCACCGCAATGGATTCCATGAATCCCACTAAGGAGATGGTCACGGCGATGGGGAGCAGGGCGGCAACGGTATCGGCGCTGAAATCCGGCAGCGAAGGAGAGGAAAGGCCGCGCGGAACTTCCCCCACGATGGCGACGCCATGCGCATCCAGGCGGAAAAACCAGACTGTGAGGATGCTGAGCGCCACCACCAACAACGCCGCGGGGAACAACGGTCTCCAGCGCCGCAACAGCAGCAAAACCATTATACTGCCCGCCCCGATTGCAAAAGTGGGCAGGTTAATATCCTGAATCTGCCGGATCGCGTTCCAGAGAATGGTATGAACCTGCTCGCTGCGCGGCAAATTGATTCCTAAAAGGTGTTTGAGCTGGCTGAACCCGATAATCAGGGCCGCGGCGGAGGTAAACCCGCTGATGACCGGGTGGGAAAGGAAATTGACTAAGAAACCCATCCGCGCCAGGCCCATGAGAAACTGGAGCAGGCCCGCCAGCAGCGCCAAAACCGCCGCCAGGGCGACAAATTGGGCGCTGTTCGGCTCCGCCAGATGCCCGATTCCCGAGGCCACCAGGAGCGAGACCATGGCCACCGGCCCCACCGCCAACTGCCGGGAGGCGCCGAAGAGGGCATAAACGACCAGGGGAATTACCGAGGCGTACAAACCGGTGATCGGGGGCAATCCCGCCAGCAGGGCGTAGGCCATCCCCTGGGGAATCAACATCACCGCCACGGTCAGCCCGGCGCTAATGTCGCCCGGCAAATCCTCCTGGCGATAGCGCGGCAACCAATTCATTGCCGGAAAAAATTTGCCGAGCAGTTTTATCATAAGAGAATCGGTTTTATTCATCGTTAGAATGCGAAATACGGAATACGTGATGCGTGACCGTAAAGCGTAAAACAAATACGCGTCACGTTTCACGCATCACGTTTCACGGCAAGATTTACGCTCCTACCAGCGCCGGGCTTTCCACCACCACTTCTCCCCCGGCTTCCTGCCAGGCGTTGATGCCGCCGTGCATCATCACCGCGTCGAAGCCGCGGCTTTGCAGCAATCCCACCGCGTAGGCGGAGCGGTTGTCGGTGCGGCAGTGCACGTAGATCGGGCGGTCCTTGGGAAGCTCGTTCAAACGGGTTAGCAGACGGGTATGGGCGATGTTCTTCGCCTCCGGCACGTGCCCGGCGTCGAATTCATCCGCGCGGCGGACGTCCAAAATCAGGGCGTTTGCCTCCAGCGGCTTCCGGGTTAATTCGGTAATGTGCAAATACCGGCTGGTTTCCAGTTTCCCCCCCGCCGCGGCGTGTTCGGCCAGGTCGGCCGGGGTAGCGTAACCTGCCACGTTATCCAGCCCCACCCGGATCAGGTCGATGACCGTTTCTTTCACCCGGGTATCTTCCACGATCAAATAGATCGGCTGATCCGCGCCCACGTAAGACCCGGCAACGGTGGGGAAGTTGCTTTCCAGGGGGGCGTGGAGGGCGCCGGGCAGGTGTCCATCAGCGAACTGTTTCCACTCCCGGGTATCCAGCAGCGCGGCGTTTTCCCGGAGGGCATTTTTCAGGGTTTCGATGCCGACCGGCTTCGGGGAAGGCAGTTTGCCGAGGATTTTGGGGCCTTCTTTGTTCTCTTTTTTCATGCGGGCGAAGTAAAGGGGCGGCTCCGGCTGGCCGTAGAGGATGGTTTGCACGAATCTCTCTTCCTCGGCGGCTTCGTTCACGGCCATGTTGAAACGTTTTTCATACCCCACGGTGGATTGGGGAACCGCGCCTAATGCCTTGCCGCAGGCGCTCCCCGCCCCATGGCCGGGCCAGAGCTGCAAATAATCCGGAAGCTGCTTGAACTGCTGAAGCGATTCGAACAGCACCCGGGCGGATTTCTCCTTCGCCCCGGCAAAGCCCGCGGCGGTTTCTAACAAATCCGGGCGTCCCACGTCGCCCACGAACACGAAATCCCCGGTGGCGATGCCCATCGGCTCGGTAGCCCCGCCGCCGTGGTCGGTAACCATGAAGCAGATGTGTTCCGGGGTGTGGCCGGGCGTGTGCACAACTTCCAGCTCGATGTTGCCGATCTTGAAAGAATCCCCGTGCTTGAGCAGTTGGTAGTTGTAGCTTTCCCCGCCCTGTTTTTTATTCAGCCACTGGTATTTCCAATCCGCGTCGCCTTCATCGGATAAATAGAGTTTTGCGCCGGTGCGCTCGGCCAACTCCCGGGCGCCGGAAAGGAAATCCGCGTGGATATGGGTCTCGGTTACCGCGGTGATGCGTAATTTTTCCTTCTCCGCCAAATTTATATAGCGATCCACGTCCCGCTCCGGGTCGATGACGACCGCTTCTCCGGTGGCCTGGCAGCCGATCAAGTACGACGCCTGGGCCAGCTTATCATCGTATAACATGCGAAAATACATTGTTCAGCCTCCTGTGGGTAGATTATAAGTTCCCGGTTACTGGTTCTTCCAATTTTGACGATATAACGATCAAAAAATATAAACGCCCGGATTTCTATGCAAGGCAAAGTTGCATATTTCCGGTTTATGCCTCTAAAAGCGTAGGTTCGATGAAGAATTTCAAGAGCGGGTTACAAAAATAATTCGCGGGCAGGGGGCAGTTGGCAGTTGGCAGTTGGCAATAGCGAATTCTACCTGCTTACTGCCAACTTGCCTACTTGCAAAAGGGTCATACCGGCCGCGGGGGCAGCAGTTGTTCGATCAAATAACGGAGCGCCTTCATATCAATGGGTTTGAGGATGTAGCCGTCCATTCCCGCGTCCAGGCAGCGCTGCCGGTTTTCCGGGCCATGATCCGCGGTGAGAGCGACGATGGGCACGTGCGCCCCCCCGGCCTGCTCCATCTGGCGAAATGTTCGGGTCGCCTCTACCCCGTCCATTTCCGGCATCTGAACGTCCATTAATACCAGGTCATAGCGCTGGCGCTGCAAGGCTTGCAAGGCTTCCTTCCCGTTGCAAACCACTTCCACCCGGAATCCCTGCTTCTCCAGGAGCCGCCGGGCCACAATCTGGTTGACGATATTATCTTCCGCAATCAACACCTGCAATCCCTTGCCGGAGCCATCCATGCGGTTCTCCCTGTTTTTCCGTTCCCTGGAAGTTGGCTAAAAAACCGCTTAATCAAATCTATTTGCCATAATATGCTTTATCGACATTGAAAATGTGATCTATATCTTTCGGGAAGAGCGGGAAAATATGTTGGATAATTCACCACGTGATGGTGGATAATTCACCATCTGATGGTAGATTATCCACCACCACGACTCTAAACTCGAAATCCGGCGCTCCCCTCCCTCACAACAAATTGCTGGCCAGCTCCGCCAGCAGGGAACGCTCTCCTTTTTCTAAGGTGATGTGGGCGTAGAGCGCCTGGCCTTTCATGCGGTCGATGAGGTAGGTGAGGCCGTTGGACTGCGCGTCTAAGTAGGGCGTGTCGATCTGGTAAGGATCGCCGGTAAAAACGATTTTGGTGCCCTCCCCGGCGCGGGTGATGATGGTTTTTACCTCGTGGGGGGTCAAATTCTGCGCTTCATCGACGATGAAAAAGATGCGCTCCAAACTGCGCCCGCGAATGTAGGAGAGGGGGGAAATATACAGCTTTTCCTGCTCTAACATCTCTCCGATGCGCTTGTATTCCACATCGCTTTCGGCAAACTGGTTTTTGATCACCGCTAAGTTGTCGTAAAGCGGCTGCATGTAAGGATCCAGTTTCTCGCTGAGATCGCCCGGCAGGTATCCCAGGTCGCGGTTGGAGAGGGGAACGATGGGGCGGGCTAAGTAGATCTGCTGGAACTGCTTGCGCACCTCCAGGGCGGAGGCCAGCGCCAGCAAGGTTTTTCCGGTGCCGGCCTTGCCGGAGAGGGTTACTAACTGCACTTGCGGATTTACCAGGGCGTGGAGGGCGAAAATTTGCTCCGCGTTGCGCGGTTTGATCCCGTAAGCAGCCTGTTTTTCCACCCGTTGAATGATTTTAAGGGAAGGATTATAGCAGGCCAGCACGGATTTCTGGCTCTGTTTCAAGATCAGGTATTCATAAGGCAGCAGATCGGCAATTTCCGCATCCGCCGGGTCGAAGCCGCCTTCTTTTTCATAAAGTTTGTCGATGAATGCGGCGGGGAAATCGTTGATCACCCGTTTTCCGGGATAGAGCTTCCCGATGTCGCGCACCCGGTCGGTAAAATAGTCCTGCGCGACAATTCCCAGCGATTTCGCCTTCAAGCGCAGGTTGATATCTTTGCTGACCAGAACGGTGGGGGCATTTTTGCCATTCTTACTCAAGTGCAGGGCCACGCTAAGGATGCGGTGATCCGGCTTATCCCCGGAAAACACCTCGCTGACTTGCGGCTCATGCAGATGATTGGCAATAATGCGCAGCTTGCCTTTGCCGGGGCCTAAGCTCACCCCGTTTTTCAACAACTGATCCCCGGCCAGCTCATCCAGGGTGCGAACGAATTCCCGGGCGTTATAGTGAATCTGGTCGTGCCCTTTTTTGAACTGGTCGATCTCTTCCAGCACGGTAATGGGTATGGCGATGTCGTTATCTTGAAAGTTGTGGATGCAGCTATAATCGTGGAGAATGACGTTGGTATCCAGTACGAACAGTTTTTTGGCCATGCGCGTCCTTCGGTTAAATCCGCAAATTCCGGGGAAAATATAACCGCAACGGGGCGGGCATGGGTAATGGTTTTTTACGCCGGGCAGGGGTAAGGGACAGGAGCAGATGGCAGGGGCAGGGGGCAGGGACAGGGGGCAGGATGCAGGAGAGGGGATGAAACATAGTGCGTACTGCTCCTGTCCCTTGCTCCTGCCACCTGCCCCTGCTCCTGCCACCTGCCCCTGCGCCTGCTCCTGCCTACTGCCTTTGGTTCTTTTTCCTAAAAGGTAACTTAATGGCGGCGAAATCGTTGTGCAAGAATACGCTGGAAGTATTTAAAAACTTTGTGAAACCTCCGGGTCTTTGTATCTTTTGGGCCTGAGATCAAATTTTTCAAAATTCTTCGAGGACTGCTATGCCAAATCCACAGGCGCCATCTTCAGAAAGGCCGACCGTCTGGAAGACGCTCAAAAATGACTTCCGAACCACCGAATTCAAAAAATCCCTGGCGTACGATCTAAATGAAGCGAAGGAGTACTATTTAGACAAAGAGCAATTGGCGCGGTTAGAACGAATGGGGGCGTTTAAACGCTGGATTTATTCCACCGCCTGGTTGCTGAAAGCTCTTTTCCTCAAGCTGACCTCCGCGCGGCGGATTTTATTGCTGGTCAGCGCATTGTTGATCATCACCGACAACGATCAAAGCGCCAAAAGCCTGTTAGGCGGGCTGCTGCTGTTATTCATTTTATTGCTGGAGCTGAAAGACAAATTGTTAGCCCGCCACGAGTTATTCGAAGGCCACCTGGTTCAGAAGGCGCTGATGCCGGAGCGCACCCCGGCGCTGCCGGGCTGGGAGGCCTGGCTGTTCACCCGCTCCGCTAACGAGGTGGGCGGCGACCTGGTGGACTTCATCGAGCTTGAAAATAATCGTTACGGGTTAGTTTTGGGCGACGTAGTCGGAAAGGGGTTGCGGGCGGCGCTGTTCATGGCCAGGCTCCAGGCCATTGTGCGGGCCATGCTCCCGGATTTTGAATCGTTAGGAGATTTGGGGACGAAGCTCAACCGGATTTTCTACCGCGACGTTCGGGGTAATTTTGCTTCCTTAATCTACCTGGAAATCATCCCCCATTCCCGGCGGATCCGCTTTTTGAACGCCGGGCATCTGCCCCCGGTCGTTTTCAACTCCGCCAGGGCCCTGGAAGCGCCCAAAGGCGGCCCGGCCCTGGGCCTGATTCCGGAGGCGAGGTACGAAGAGCAAAGCCTTGAATTGAGCGAGGAAGACACCCTCATCATTTACTCTGACGGCCTGACCGAGGCGCGAAATGAAAGGGGGATATTTTTGGGGGAAGAGCGGGTGTTGAATTTTTTGCCCCGGGTCGCCGCGGGTTCCGCCGCCGCCATCGGGGAGAGGTTGGTAGCAGAAGTCAACCGTTTTATGGGAATGGCCAAAGCGCATGATGATGTATCGCTGATCGTCATTAAGCCAAAGGCAGCAGGCAGTGAGCAGTAGGCAGCAGGCAGAATCGTTGCCTTCCTTCGCAATTACAAGCCGCTTGTTAAATTATCCGGCCTTGCTTATACTCACTCCGGAGTGCAAAGCTTCAGATAGTGCCAAATGGCACCATAGCCGCATATCCGGCTCGAACTCATCCCCCAACCCCCTTCTCTTACAAAGAGAAGGGGGCTTTTCTGCCCTCTCTTTCCAAGAGAGGGGCCGGGGGTGAGTTCAGAATACGCCACCAAGGTAACAAATGGCACTATCTGAAGCTTTGCTCCAAAGGAGCCACTTTCTGGCACTCCAACCAGCATCGTTTTATATCGGGTAGTGGTTAAGTTGTGACTGATGAAAGAGTAATTGCCACAAAGGCGCTAAGGTACGAAGCGTCACAAAGGTATTAAATGCCTGGTGAAAACTTAGCGCCTTTGTGGCTTCGTGGCATGAGAACAAATGTTATCAGTCAAAATATAACCACTACCTTATATCGTACCATTGACGGAGGTTTTTGTATGAGCAAGCTCTTTTCTCCCCTGAACATTCGAGAAATTCGTTTCAAAAACCGCATTTTTGTCTCCCCGATGTGCCAGTATTCCAGCGAGGAGGGAATGCCCACGGATTGGCACCTGGTGCACTTAGGCGCCCGGGCCGTGGGCGGGGCGGGGTTGATTATTATGGAAGCCACCGCGGTCTCCCCGGAGGGCCGGATTTCCCCGCGCGACAGCGGCATCTGGTCGGATGCGCACGCCCGGGCGTTCCGGCAGATCACCCATTTTATTCAGTCGCAGGGGGCGGTAGCGGGCATTCAACTGGCCCACGCCGGGCGCAAGGCCGCCACCCAACCGCCCTGGGAGGGCCGCGGGCCGATTGAAAACCCCTGGCAGACCCTCGCGCCCAGCGCCATTCCCTTCGATTCGAACTATCCCGCGCCAAAAGAGATGAGCCTTGCCGACATCGACGCCCTGGTCGCCCAATTCGAAGCCGCGGCCCGGCGCAGCCTGGAAGCAGGGTTCCAGGTGGCGGAAATTCACGCTGCGCACGGTTATTTGCTGCACGAATTTCTCTCCCCGCTCAGCAACCGGCGGAAGGATGAATACGGGGGCAGTTTCGAGAACCGGGCGCGTTTGCTGCTGCGGGTGGCGCGGGCGGTGCGCGCCGCCTGGCCGGGGCATCTGCCGCTGTTCGTGCGCATCTCCGCCACGGACTGGGCGGAAGGGGGGTGGGACCTGGCGCAATCCATCCGCCTGGCCGGGCTGCTGAAAGAAAGCGGGATCGACCTCATCGACTGTTCCAGCGGCGGTGTTATACCGGGGGTGAAAACACCTGCCGGGCCGGGCTACCAGACCGCTTTTGCGGCGGAAATCCGGCGGGAAGCGGGGATAATGACCGGGGCGGTGGGCCTGATTACCGCGGCGGAGCAGGCGGAGCATATCATCCGCAGCGGGCAGGCCGACGCAGTGCTGCTGGCGCGGGAACTGCTGCGCAATCCCTACTGGCCGTTGCAGGCGGCGAAGGAGTTAGGGGCAGAGACAGCCTGGCCGGTGCAGTATTTGCGGGCGAAGTGAGGTTGGTTCCGTTAAAGGAACATACCTCTCCAAACAAATTAAACGGGAGTTCCAGTGCATTAGCCAAAAGTTGGGAAGGGATTTTGGGAGAGGGGAAGAAATGGAAATCAGTTTACGATAAGCCTATATTTTTAAAGATTGAGTGTATGGCGTAACGCGGCATCAACTTTACTCATGGGAAGAATGCCGATTTTTCGATCAATCTCGGATTCTATAATCGTGGCAAGATTATCGGTCATCACCACGGAGTCACTAAGCAAACCGGATTGCTGGCCCTCCGGTGTGGAGAGAAGGATACGACGCGGCTGGGATGATTTGCACGAAACATCTTACTGCTGATCATCGCAACAATGACCTGTGATAATCCGGTTTGGAGATTATCTGCTTGAACAATGAGGGCTGGTCGAGTCTTGGCGGTGCTCAAATTGGAATGAGGGAAGAGCACTAAAATAACATCGCCGCGCTTATAGGCTGGATTTGGCTGCATCATAATTATCGTAAATGTCCATTTCCGGGCTATCCCAATCTTCTGCAAAAGTCGCCAGGCGGGCGCGTAAATCCGCTGCTTGTGCTTCATCGATTCCCCGCGCTCGTAAATCAATACAATTCGGGCTTAAGAAGATCACGATAACGCGCATCTCGTCATTCAGGCTGGCAGGCGCTTCTTTCAATTCGACCTTGCCGTTGCGATAAATACCTTCTACGCTGATAAACATAATTGCTTACATCTTCAATCGATCAATTCGTTTTTAATTTCAGGGATTGCGCGACCGCTTACATTCACTTCGCAATCATGATCAAGATACAAATTGATAAAACCTCCTGCAACAACAATAAAGCGCCCCGGCGTCAGAAGGGAGTTTCTGCACATTAGCTAAAAAGCCGGGAAGGGGTTTTGGGAGGGTAAAAATGGTTTTGGAATTATTTATTTCCCTTCATTTCTTTTATTCGTGCGATTATCTCGTGCAAGGCCATATCGCCGAATAAAGCATTCCGCTCCTCCGCATAATTACCATAGCCGGTGGTAAATTGATTGATAAACCGGAGGGTATTTACCAACCCGATCTCTTTGCATAAAATATGGATCGCATCGGTAGTTATGTTGTTCAGCGAATGCTGCAAGGCGCAATTATCAAGATATATTCTCATGGGATGAATATAATCAGCGGGGTTTTAAGGAACAACCGGATTGATTTCCCCGGGGAAGATGATTGCGTTTTGCCAACAGCGCCGGGGGGAATTCCTGGGCATTAGGCAAAAAGACGGGAAGAGGTTTTGGGAGGAAATAGATCAGGAAGTGGAGGCATCGATTGAATTAGCATCTGTATCCCCGTGAGTATCAGTACTTGGTTTAGATAGGTCACGTGCCTGACTGTCAGGGCGTTGACGGAGACTGGAGGTTGACAGCATAACGCTTTCGTTTACACGACCGAGTACGCCATTTAGCAGTGTCTTACGTGATGGCTTCTTCTTCCCTAAGGAAACACCAAGCTCGCGACAGAGTAATGCAAGGTCAGGCAGGTAAAGATTTTCTAAGCGTCGTTGCACCTCTTCTCTATTGCCTTCCTTCGCAACTTGAACAAGTTCATCATAGAGTTTGAGCGCTGCCTGAGGCGTAAGAGTAGGTTCATCTCCCAACTTTGGTGTTCGAACTCGTCGTGACGCAGTAGAACCAGTCGGAAGGGCTGAAGGAAATGCACGCTTCACACGACTCTCGATTTGTCCAAGTTTTCGCGAAATCTCTCTCAAAATTTCCTTTAGCTCCCGGATCTCTCGTGCAAGCTCTTGGGCTTCCTGCTCAGGAGTCCGAAACATGTTCTCTTGATTCATTGAATAAACTCCACACATTCGCGCCAAAGGTTCTGAAAATCGTTGACGATTTCTCCAGGTACACCGCCACCAGTGATCGCTCGTTTGATGCCAACTCGCTCTCGTATATACGCGTTAAAAAACTTTGCGTCAATGGCTTGTGTTCGGGTGGCTTCCTCACACACTCGTTGAACTTCGCGCATATAGAACTGTACCTCCTTAGTAGGAGCATTACCCCAAGTCTTAGCTTTATTCATGAATATACCGATTTTAGGAAGCGGATGGGGTTCAATCCGCATCCGAAGAGAATTTAAAATAAGTGCAACCCCTTTTGAAGCAAAGAAATCCGGGTTAACGGGGATGAGCACTAAATCACAGCAACTTAGTACGCTGTAAGAAAGAAGAGTGAAAGATGGAGGACAATCAAAAAGAACAAAGTCGTACTTAGGTAATTGTCTGGAGTTAGTGATCTTGCCAAGAATGCGCCGCATAAAGTCTCTTACTCCATCTCTATCGAAAACTTCCAGTTCGAGCCAGTAAAGATCCTCCACCGAGGGTACGAAATGAAAGTTCTCAGTGATCTGATAAATGAAATCGAAACCCATGGGGAAGTCAAAATATTGCCCTGGGTTTGTGAACGCATCAAGCGCATCAAAGATTGTTTTCTTGCGTTCCATTGAGGTCTGATACCACTTGGCAAAGCGGTCATGTAGGAAGCCAGTGTCTTCGTTCAGCGCAATAGCTTGCGTCAGAGACATTTGGGCATCAAGATCAAACATCAAACCTCGCAGGTTCGATGTTGATGACAGAACATCACCAAGGCACCATGTGACGGTGGTCTTTCCAACACCACCCTTGAAGTTGATTGTTGCGATAGTCTTCGGACTCTTATCTGGCATGACTTCCTCCCTGATCGATCATGTTGGCTAATAGAATATTCTAGTGAAAAGCCTCGTTATCTCTAAAGCCCAGTAATCCACAAACTTCATTTTGGCATCATTAAATTTATCGGCAAACCGGTTATAATGTTTAACTCCTTTCTCCCTCAGTTTGCCAGGAATATCTATCCTGAATAATTCACAAAAAACTGAAAATGTTGAAGAATAAGGGCTATTTAAGTGTTTTTAAAAAATTTAATTTTGAAATGGCTAATAGTTTAACATATTGTTTATTAGTTAGATAAACTTGATTTTATCAGAGTTTATGAATTAAGCAGGCTATAAGCAGTCTTGAAGATTTTTATATGCCGAGTATGGCCTGCAAAGCCTTGCTGATTTCCTCTGCGTAAGAATCACCTAAATTACCCAGTACTCTAATTATTCTTTGTTTGTCGATTACCCGGATTTGTTCGCAAAGTAGTACAGAATCTTTGCTCAATCCTCCAACTCCTGCCGGAATAAATACATGGGAAGGCAAAAGAGCGCGTTTAATCTTAGATGTGAATGGGGCAATAATCGTATGCGGGCTAACTTTATTGGCACGATCTATCTGCAAAATTAAAACCGGGCGTATTCCCGCTTGCTCTGTTCCGATCATCGGATTTAGATCGCATAAAACCACGTCTCCGCGACGGATGGTTACCATTTAACCTCTCCGCGGGCTAAACGATTTTCATAATCTTCCAAATTGGATAAATAGTCCCCAAAATCCGCTTCCGTGAGTTCCCGGCCTTCTTTAAACAGAAGCCACAATTGCCAGAGGTTACTATCCTGTTTCACCTGTAGAAAATCTATGAAATCATTTACTTCGGCAATGAGAGGCTCAGGCAAGGCCTGGATTTTAGCGATAGCCTTTTCATACACGGTCATCGTATTCTCCTTTCTTCTTAAAACATAAATTCAATCATCCTGTTACCATTTTTGCTGCAATATATTTTTGTTTTCGCGAACTTTCAAGAAATACCTGCATACCCTCATTTTTTGCGCTGGGGAGTTTTTCCCCTCTTTCCGGCTTTCTTCGCCGGTTGCTTCACCCTGCTCCCGCTCCTGCCACCTGTTTTCACCCCCTCCAACAACCTCCCCACCTGGTATTCCGAAGCGCTTCCGCCCTCTGCCAGCTTTCGATCACCTCGTAAAGCTCCGCCAAGTAAATCATCTCGGTTCAAATGCTGGTGAGTAATTCTTCTCTAAAAATTAAATTGGTTTACCACTACAAGCACCACGTAGAGGCATACTACCAATATGAGTAAGTATTTCAGCCGCTTTGAAGCAGTAACTTCTGAAAAGTGCTACGCCATGCATTATTTGTCAGTTCATCTCTTCTAAACTTGTTGAGAGAATCTCTTCCACCTCTATCGTCTCCTGAGCAGCTTTCCATAAATCGAATTTTGCCTGCATGTACAGCCAACTCTCCGGGCTGGTTTGGGTGGCTTTCCCAATCCGTACTGCCATTGCCGGACGTTATGCGACCTTCTCACGAAGCAAGGCCGACAGGGCTCCACGCGGCACACCCAGACGTTTTGCGGCCTCTGTGATAGTTAATCCCAGTGGCCGGAGTACGTCTTCCCGTAAGATGGCTCCCGGGTGAGTAGGCTTTCGTTGAGGAAGCATGTTATACATCTCCTTTTATCTGATTAGTGATAATCAAGGTAATCAACCAAAATTGCATCAGTGTCTTCAAACTTGAAAGTGACTCGCCAGTTCCCACTGACCCACACCGCCCAGGTACCTTTATCTTTTCCCTTTAACTCATGCAGTCGATAACCTGGTAAATTCATATCCTGTGGTCTGGTGGATGCATCCAAACGGTCGAGAATCCGGGCCAGTTTTTCAACGTGTTGCGGGTTGACCCGGCTCCGGTCATCATTATTGAAGAATTTCTCCAATCCTTTATGCTTGAAGGATTTTATCATTACTATAATCCATACTTCATTTGTTTGCCCAGAATATATTT
>CAZFVV010000096.1:0-19716 GCA_964522165.1 uncultured Calditrichaceae bacterium | reverse complement strand
TCGATTTTACTGTTCCCGCTTATCAGTCCCAGCAGATAAGCAAATTCTTCATTTAAAATATCTTTTTTCGACTTAATGATATGATCAGCTTTTGTTTGAATCTTCTTTCTAAGTCGCTGAAGTCTTTTATTCTTGCTCTCGGTCTCCTTTACATTTTTCGTGAATACCTGCTGATAGGCATCCAAAAGATCACCATGGTTCAATACATTGATCGCGTACTCCGCCGACCAGAGTTCGTTAAAGAAGTTGTAGAACTCAAAAAACAGGTGGTCCTGCTGGCCATATATACTCAAATTGCATTCTATATTATGCTTGATCCCTCCTAAAGTAAAATTTGAAGAGCCAATTATTACCCGGTAATATTCATCGTTATAAAAGAGGTAAAACTTGGGATGGTAATGTCCGCGTAAAAATGGAACGCTGTCTTTCGGTTTGATAAAAACTTTGCACTCCGAATCCCCCGGAATGGTAGCAAGCTCTTCTATCAGTTTCTTCTCGGTAATAAATTCTTCAATATCGAAAAGCACCCTTAATTTGCCATTACTTCGCAAAAACGATTCAAACCGGCCTTTCAAAAAATTAAAGGCGCCATAGGAAGCATAGGCAACTCCTAAATATAAACTATTTGCCCATCCAAGCGCTTCTTCAATCGCCTGGTAAAAGCTCTCGTCGGAATTTTGAAGAATGGTTATTTGCATTTTTGGAAGATGAGGATGAATTCATGGACTTTGTTGATCCTGAATACATAGGGATATCCCAATGGGCGGAGATTGTTATACTCCTGTCGTCGGTCCCAAATAACCAGATCATCTAAAGTAAATCCTATGTCGGACATGAACTCAACGGTATCCATGTGAAATGGATAGAATTTATCTTTTTTTCGCAAATCCATTAGCACAATGCAGCAGTAGCCCTGACTCTTTGTAATATGATAAATTTGTGTGAAAATGCTTTTTAAAGTGTCCAGGAATGTTTCATAAGACTCAATATTGCCTAAATCTGCTTCAACGTCACTATAATTTCGTATCTCTTTGTAATCCGCGGTTCTTTTCTGATTCAATATATCCCAATACGGGGGAGAAGTTATGGTTAACTGAACAGAATCTTTTTCTATCCACTTGCATAATTCTCTTGCATCCCCCTTGATGAGCACAGGCTCATATTTTTCTTCATGGAATAGATTCAAATTGTTGGTTCGTTGTTTATAAAGTTTTATGAAATCATCGGACAACTCAATGCCTTTGCTAAACCGTTTCAAATTTTTGGCGGCGATTAATGTGGCGCCGCTTCCGGCGAAAGGGTCGAATATTAAGTCATCTTCATGGCTGTAAATCGAGATTAATCTTTCAGGCAACATGGTGGGAAAAATGGCCGGATGCGCCAGCCCGTTTTCCTGTGAGGATTTACGAATATCCGACCAGATTGAAATCGAATATTGTAGCCAAGTCTTACCGTCTAAATCGATTCTTTCTTTTGGCAAATCTCTTCTCCAAAATTAAACCATTTCTAAAAATTAAATTTAATATGCAAAAGTAAACTTCACTAATCATCAAAATTTTATCATTAGTTTGAATTTTCGGTAGTCCTAAACGATTAATGCTGTTTAAAGAAGTGTATGGCGTCATTCCCACGCAAGTGGGAATCCATAAACTCAGCAGAAATCGTGGATTCCCGCTTTCGCGGGAATGACAAAACAGGTGGTCGAAGAGAATAACGGCATTACCTGTTTAGGACTACCAAATTTTCAGAATCACGATTCAGTTATTCATACCGCAACGCATCAATCGGGTTCAGCGAGGCGGCTTTGCGGGCCGGGTAGAATCCGAAGAACACTCCCACCGCGCCGGAAAACAGCGCCGAAATCACTACAATATTGGGGTTGATCACCGTGCTCAAATCGGTAAACCGGTCCAGCCCTATGGAGATGGCAAACGAGAGCAGAATCCCGATAATGCCCCCGGCGAGGCTGAGCACCACGGCCTCGGCCAGGAACTGCGCCAGCACGTCGCTGCTGCGGGCCCCCACGGAGAGGCGAATGCCGATCTCCCGGGTTCGCTCCGTCACCGATACTAACATGATGTTCATAATCCCGATCCCACCCACGATCAGCGAGACCCCGGCGATGGAACCCAGCAGCAGGGTGAGCACCCGGGAGGTTTCCGATGCGGCATCGCTGATTTCCGCCTGGTCGCTGATGGTAAAATCGTCCTCATCGCCGGGGGTTAAGCGGTGAGATTCCCGCAGGATGGCGCGCATCTGCTCCTGCGCCGCTTTGACCTGGCCGGTCGATACCGCGCTGGCGTTGATCATGTCCACCCAGCGCCCCCCTCTCAAACGGTAGAACACGGTAGTAGAGGGGGCCAGGATGACGTCGTCCTGGTCCGCGCCCATACCGCTCTGCCCTTTGGCTTTCAGCACCCCGATCACCGTAAACGGGGCATTGCGGATGCGGATTTTTTCGCCGGTGGGATCCTGATTGGGGAATAATTGATCCGCCACGGTCTTCCCTAACAAGGCCACTTTTTTATTAGCGCGAACGTCGCGCTCGCTAAAAAATTCCCCATATTCAAGCTGCCAGTTGCGAATGGTGAAATAATCCGGCGAGACCCCGAACACCGCGGTGCTCCAATTGCTGCTCCCGCCGATCACCTGCCCGCCGGAGCGCACCACCGGGGAAATTCCGCTGAGCAAGGTGGCTTCTTTTTGCAATTTTTCCACGTCGTCGAAGGTAAAGCGGTTGAAACTGCCCGCTCCCCGGCTCACCCCGCCGGTTCTGCTGGCCCCGGGGAATACCAAGATCAAATTGGTGCCCAGGGATTGGATGCCTTCCTCGATCCGCTTTTGCGAACCTTCGCCAATCGCTACCATCACAATCACCGCGCTTACCCCGATTATGATGCCCAGGGAAGTGAGCAAGCTGCGCATCCGGTTCTTGAGGATGCTCTTGAAAGCGGTTTTTAGCAGGTTTTTTAGCTGAAGCATTGGAAATTCCCTTATGATTGGTGGTCATTAGTTGTCATTAGTTGTCATTGGGTCATTGGTTGTCATTGGGTCAAGTGACCATGAATGACCATGAATGACGGCGAAGCCAATTGACTTTTACCCTTTAATGGGGGCGTCGCGCCGGACCAGGCCGTCGCGCATTTCCACGATCCGTTTGGCGTAGCCGGCGATATCGTGCTCATGGGTAATCAGCAGGATGGTAATGCCCTGCTCGTTCAGCTCCTGGAATACCGACATGACGTCAATGGAAGTGACGCTGTCCAAATTGCCGGTCGGCTCATCGGCAAGGATGATGGCCGGCTGGTTGACCAGCGCCCGGGCAATCGCCACCCGCTGCTGCTGTCCCCCGGAGAGCTGGCTGGGCAGGTGGTCAATGCGGTCTCCCAGTCCCACTCTTTCCAGGGCTTCCCGGGCAGCTTTGATGGGGTTTTTGATGCGCCGGCTGCGGTCATACAGCAGCGGAAGCTCCACGTTTTCCAGCGCGGTGGTGCGGGAGAGCAGGTTAAATCCCTGGAAAACGAACCCGATCTTCCGGTTGCGGATGTCAGCGTACTCATTTTTGGCAAGGGCATTCACGTGCTGCCCGTCCAGGTAGTAATCCCCGGAAGTTGGTGTATCCAGGCAGCCGATCAGGTTCATCAAGGTGGATTTGCCGGATCCGGAAGCGCCCATGATGGCTAAAAATTCACCCTTTGCGACCTTGAGATCGACGCCGCGCAGGGCGTGCACCGCCACGTCGCCCACCTGGTAGGTTTTGGTAAGCTGATTGGTCTCGATGACATTATTCATGTGTGTTGCTCTCTGTTTTACATCGTCTATCCTGCCCTCCCGACAATGGCATTCACATCTCTATGAATTTGCCGCTTTACCCCTTTGGGGGGTTAAACTTTCTGGCGGAGCCGCCACTCTGTGGCCGGTTTAACTGCCACTGCCGACTGTCCCTGCTCTCAAAGCCGGGCATTAGAATGGCCGCGGCCCCGGAGTAAAATTCCGCGCGGGGGTGCTGCCCTGGCGGGTGGAGGCAGTACTTTCCTGCGAAGCGCTGATGATTACCTTCATGCCTTCCTGAAGATTGCGGCTGCGCAGGATTTCGGTATTCGTACCATCGCTCATGCCTATTCTGACCGGCTCCATGGCCGGCTGCCCATCTTCGCCCAAGTACCAGACCTGCTTGAAATCGCTGGCGGACCGGCCGCTGCGCCCCTGCCGGTTGCCAAATCCGCTCCCGCCGCCCATGCGCCCCATTCGCCGTTCCTTCAGGGAATCGGGCAGGGCGGCAAGCTCTTTTTGGCGCCGTTCCCGGAATTCCGCTAACATTTTTTCCGGAGCCTGGAACCGCAGCGCGGCGTTGGGGATCAGCAATACATCTTGCTTTTGCTCGATCACAAAATCAATGGTGGCGGTCATGCCGGGGAGCAGCAGGTTTTCCTCATTGTCGGCGTTTACAACCACAGTGTAAGTGACCACGTTGGAGATAGTCTGCGGTTTTAAGCGAATTTGCCGCACCGTTCCCCGGAAGGTTTTATCCGGGTAGGCCTGCACGTCAAAGCGCACCGGCTGGCCTATTTTGATCAGGCCGATGTCGCTTTCATCCACTTCGGCGAGGATTTCCATCTTTGATAGATCTTCCGCAATCTCGAACAGGGTGGGGGCGGAAAGGCTGGCCGCCACGGTTTGCCCGGCCTCCACGTTGCGTTGGATTACCGTGCCGTTAATGGGCGAATAGATATAGGCGTATTGCAGATTGCGTTCCGCGCGCTGCAAAACCGCCCGGGCAGATTTTAGCGCCGCCTGCTGAATTTTTAGAGTGATTTGAAAGGGCAGGAATTCCGCATCGGAGATCAGTTTATCTTCGAACAGTTGTTTATTGCGGTTATAATTGGCCAGCGCCTCTTCCAGCTGCGCCTCGGCGCGCTCCAGGGCTGCCCGGGCGTCCAGCACCGCAACCTTCAAGAGCAGCGTGTCTAAAACCGCCACTAACTGCCCCTTTTTTACCCGGTCGTTGAAATCCGCATAAATCCGGTCAATAGTTCCGGAAACTTGCGTCCCTACTTGAACCGTGGTCACCGGGCTGAGAGCGCCGCTGCTGGAAATGGTGCTTTCCAGATCGCCGCGGGTAATTTCCGCAAACTGGTACTGCCCCTCGGTGCTGCCGCGGCCGGAATTCAGGAGAATTCCGCCGATTACCGCCAACGCCACGATCCCAAAGCCCCCGAAGATCATTTTCTTTTTCATGGTACGGCTCACTTTACTCCGTTTCGTTCACAGCTACTATTCAAGCCTGTTTTAGACAGGATTTACAGGATGAGCAGGTGTACCTGGATATATCAAATCCTGTATATCCTGTTATCTGTCTAAAAAAATCGCCTGAAAGGTTCCCATTTACGTTAATCCGGGGCGCCGGTTCAGGTAACCGCGGTTGCACTCCGGCTCGCATTATTGATCCCTTCTCGCCCTTTCTCCCTGCATTCGCCGGCGCATTTCTTCTCTCCGCTCTTTCTTGATTTCCCCATAGATTTTTTTCTGCTCGTCAGTTAGCAGGGCTTCAATCTGCTTATCCTGTTTTTCCATCAACGACCGCAACTGGTCGCGGTTCCGGCTGCGGTCGCCGGAAGCGTTTTCCCGCAGTTTTTGCATCTCTTCCCGGGCAGAAAGCAGAATTTTTTCCACCTGCGCGGTTTGCTCTTCGGTCAGGTCGAGGCGCTCGCTGAGCCGGAGGGCCATTTCGTCGCCCGGCGCATTTTTGCTGATTTCCTGGTACTTGGCATATTGTTCCGCGCTCAGCAGGTTTTTGATCTGCTGATCGACCACTTCCCGTCGCGCTTTGGCAACGTTCAGCAGCGCTTCCGGATTCCCCTGGTTTTCTTCCCGCTCTTTCTGCGCCTGCTGCTGATTATACTCCAGAATCTGGCGTACCTGGCCGGTTTGCTCCGCGGTGAGATTCAGCTCTTTTTGCAGTTTCTGCACCCGCTGCTCCAGCCAATTCTTCTCCTGCGCCGGTGCAGCGGCGAGCATCAAGAACAACGTTAGAAGAATGCTGCTGATTCCACATTTTCTGAGATTAGACAACCGCTTCATCCGTCGCTCCTTAAGTTCCAGTTTTTCGATACCTGCGATTTTCCCTCATTTCCACATTTCACCGGTTAGACACTAAGCAGCTTCATTTTATTCCCACGCTTCGGAAAAGTTTTTATCTCCTATACCATATTTCTATCAGAGAATCTATATTTGAGGGGGTTGGCGCGGGCATAGCAGGGGAGGGATGATGTGCAGGCCGGGGGCGTTCTGGTGTACCAAATGGAGAAAAATGGCGCTCAAAACTCTTACCATACACGCACGTTCCAATTAACTGATGAAGGAGAAGGCCATGGATGCGTTTGAAAAAGAAGTGCGCGACACCCGGGAGTGGTTTGCCAGCCCCCGGTTCAAGGAAATTACCCGACTTTATTCCGCGCGGCAGGTGGTGGAGCAGCGCGGAACCATTCACAGCGATTACACCGTTGCCAAAAACGCCTCCCGGGAGTTCTATGAACTGCTCAGGGAACTGTTTGCCCGGGGCGAGGCGATCACCACCTTTGGCCCCTACTCCCCCGGCCAGGCGGTGACCATGAAGCGCCAGGGCATCAAGGGAATTTACTTGGGCGGCTGGGCGACCTCTGCGAAAGGCTCCACCACCGAAGACCAGGGCGCGGACCTGGCCAGTTATCCCTTGAGCCAGGTGCCCGACGAGGCCGAGGTGATCGTGCGGGCGCTGCTGGTGGCGGACAAGAACCAGTATTTTGCCCGGGCGCGCATGAGTAAAAAGGAGCGCGAGAGCGCCCCGGAAATCGATTACCGCCCCTTCATCATCGCCGATGCGGATACCGGGCACGGCGGCGACGCCCAGGTGCGCAACCTGATCCGCCGCTTTGTGGAAGCGGGCGTTTCCGGCTACCACATCGAAGACCAGCGCCCGGGCACCAAAAAATGCGGCCACCAGGGCGGCAAGGTACTGGTTTCCGCGGATGAACAGATCAAACGGCTGAACACCGCCCGCTTCCAATTAGATATTATGAAAGTACCCGGGATCATCGTGGCGCGCACCGACGCAGAAGCCGCAAATTTGTTGGACAGCAACACCGACGAGCGCGATCATCCCTTCATTTTAGGCTCCACCAACCTGGAAGTGCCCGGTTATAAAATCTGCTACCTGGCCATGATGAAGCGGTTTTATGAAAAGGGCATCCGGGAAATCAACGGCCATCTACTCTACAAAATAACCGACGCTGAATATGAGGTCGCGAACGCCTGGTTGCAAGAATCGGGATTGCTTTCTTTGATCGATGGAAAAATCAGCGCCCTGAAGGAGAATAAAGAGTTAAATCTTGAGAAAACCTTCGAGCAGTTGAACGGGAAATTCGCGGAAACCTGGGAAGCGGCCGCGGGGCTAAAAACCTACGCGGAAGCAGTGGCGGAGCGCATGAAATTCCACCTGGAAGAAGGCGCCAGATTCGATATGAGCGTGGAGGAGTGGCATCGTTTTGCCAGCCGCGCCTCTTATGACGAAGCGCGGAAAAAAGCCCGGGAAATGGGCATCGACGCTCCCTGGAACTGGGAATTAGCCCGAACCCCGGAAGGTTACTACCAGGTTCGCGGGGGAATTCCCTACGCCATTGCCAAATCCCTGGCGGTGGCGCCCTATGCGGACATCTTGTGGATGGAAACCAAAACCGCGGACTTGCACGACGCCAAAGAATTTGCCGACGCCATCCACGCGGTGTACCCGGAGAAGATGCTGGCCTACAACCTCTCCCCTTCGTTCAACTGGGATACCACCGGCATGAACGATGAGCAAATGCGCAATTTTCCCAAAGAATTAGGAAAAATGGGCTTTGTTTTCAACTTCATCACTTATGGCGGGCACCAGATCGACGGGCTGGCGGCGGAAGAGTTCGCCAGCGCGTTGCAGCAAGATGGAATGTTAGCGCTGGCGAAGATTCAGCGCCGCATCCGGCTGATCGATTCTCCCTATCGAACCGCGCAAACCCTGGTAGGCGGCGACCGGTTGGACGGCGCGCTGGCCGCTTCCTCCGGGCGCACTGCCACCACCGTGGCCATGGGCAAAGGGTCCACCCAATTCCAGCACCTGGTGCAAACCGAGGTTCCCCCGAAACTGTTGGAAAGCTGGTTAGAACTGTGGACGAAGCATTACGAAATCAAGGAGGCTTTGCGGGTGCAGTTGCGCCCCGTGGTGGCAGGATCGGAACTGTTGGAATTACGGGTGCTGGATGAATCCCGGAACAAAGTCGCCAATGTTATCTTTGCATCAATTCAGGACCGCCGGGAGCGGCATATCCTTTCGGTTCGGGATCAAAACACCCTGAAGTTAGAATTTCGCCAAAAACGGCTGATGACCTTGATGCAACTGTTTTTGATTCACCGTTACAAAGCGGTTTCCATCCACTACGTGACCCCCACGGAAGATAACCAGATGCAGACCCGCTCCATGAAAAAATTAGGTATTTTCGAGGAAGTCAACACCGAGATCGGGGATATCATCGTCGCTTCCGTCAACACCGCTCACGTAAAGGAGTTGCTGAAGCCGGACCAGTCGGATTTGAAAAAACTGATTGCGAAAAAATGAGGATGCGAGTGATGGGGCTGGGAGGGGGGCATGGTTATATTGTTACATGGCTAAATGGTTGGATGGTTGGAGGAATTTTCTTCCCCGTGGAGACCAATCAACCATCCAACCATTTAACCATTTAACCACTTCAATCCCGCTCTTCCGGGGGGCGGGGCGGTTCCCCGAAGGGGGCAGGAGGGGGGGAACCGAGGGGAAAATCCCGGCGCTCCCGGCGTTCCCGGAATTGCCGGTACTTGTCGCGTTGCGCGGGGGTTAGCACCTTTTCGATCTCTTCATCGAGCTTTTCACGCCTTCCGCTTACCTCCGGGCGGCTTCGACCCGAATCCGCCGGGGCGCTTCTGCGAAATCCCATAAAACCCGGTTCATAGCGGCGATAGATTTCCTCGATCTGCTTTCGTTGATCTTCGCTGAGCTTGAGCACGTCGGTCAAGCGGTCTAATTTTCGCTTTATAAAATTTTGCGACCCCTTCTCAAAATGGTCTTCCAGGCGTTTTAGCTGCTCCGCGGTCAATAACGCGTTCAACTCCACTCTCAGGGAATCGAAAGCGGACATCATTTCCAATTCGTGCCGTTCCCGGATTTGGGCGATGTGCTCAAAGCGCTTTTCCAACACCTTCTCGATCTCCTCGCGCTGGGCCTTATCAGGTTTGATGATATTTTCCATCACCTCTACGAATCGCTGCTGCGGTCGCATTCTATCGAATTTTTCCACTCGCCTTTCGCGCAGCATCCCGCTGCCTAAAGAGCCAACCACAATCCCGATGATCAACGTGCCCAGAATAATAAAGGTTGTTTTTGATCTGGTTGTCATTTCGATTCCCCTTCTAACGGGTTATTCAATGCCCAGGCATCTTCGATGGTTAATTGGGGCATGGCAAATATGGCGCTGACGGAAATTCCCCCGCCCCGGTAAATATTATTGGCCAGAAGTAACAGCGCGGCAATTGCCCCGGCCATGGCAATCCGCCGGAATGACCACGCTAAAGAGCTGGAAAAATCCTCCCCGGTTTTCCGGCCCGTTTTCGCGCCGGCGCGAATTCGCCGCATCACCCGCTCGGCAAAGAACGGTTCAAACCCCGGGACGGTGTTTTGGGAAACTGCCCGGCGCATTGTCGCAATTTCTTCCTGTTCTTGCCGCAGTTCCCGGGATTTCTCCAGCGCCTCCCGCAATTGCCGTTGTTCTTCCGGGGTCAACGGGGCGTCAAAAGAACGATAGAGCAATTCCAGGGCTTTCTGATCCATTTTTTCTCTCCGGCTAAAATGATAAGCCTGCTTTTAATGTGATTGAACCACGAATTTCACTAATGACACGAATTTTTGCCGCGGCCATGCGCGGGAGAGTACTCTTATCCTCAGCGCTTTGCAGGCGTACCATACTTATTCCCATGTGTTAGCGTAATTCGTTTAATTTGTGGTTTCAAATCAACTCCCCCATATAGGGCTCTAATAGTTGTTTTAATCGCTGCTGCCCGCGCGACAGCCGGGATAACACCGTGCCCAGCGGAACATTCAATACCTGGGCGGTCTCTTCGGTGGAGTATCCCTCTAACAAGCGCAGAACGATAACGGCGCGGTATTGGGGATCGAGCTCTTGAATGGCGCGCTGCACGATCTCTTTTCCGCCGCCGGCGGGACGGTTTGCGGTTTCATCTTCAATATCCCATTGCTCTCCATCCTGCTTACGGAAAAATATCAGCGATCTTCTTTTCCGGCGCTTCAACTCATTCAGGGAGAGGTTGATGGCAATGCGGGTAAGATAAGTTCCCACGCCGGATTCCCCCCGAAAATTCTCCAGGCTGTGGTAAAACCGGATAAAGGTCTCCTGCCCCACGTCCTCCACCTCCGGGCATTTGCCTAACATGCCGAAAACCGTGGCCGCCACCCGGGATTCGTACCGCTGAACCAGCGTTTTGAAAGCCTGCTCGTCTCCCGCCAGGGTCGCCTGAATCAGTTGCGCGTCATCCAATCTTGTAAAACCTTTTTCTCTTTACGTTTCTTAGACAATCGAAATTACGAAATCATTCCCGGTTTGAAAATGGTACAGAATGATTCTGGTACCCATGAATTTTCACGATTGATTTTTTCGGTAGGTATCGGTTTTTCTTCGGGTTGATTGGGCGCAGCACCCGCCTGCGCACGATTGAGGGAACCACGGTGATAATTCCCAACGGCAAGGTGGCGGATTCCATTATCGAGAACTTCTCCGCCCGGCAGTTCCTGCGAGTGGTAGTGAACTACGATATCTCCGCAGAGCGCATGGAAGAGGCCACCGGCATCGTGAAAAAAACCGTCAAATCCGTGGAGGGAACCGACCCGGAAGATATCGTGGTACGGTTCATTAATTTCGGGGCTTATTCGCTGGACCTGGAGGTGGTGTACCGGATCACCAACATGCCCGACTGGCGGATGATCATCCACCGGGTGAATATGGGCATCAAGCGCAACCTGGATAACGCCGGGATCGAAATGGCCTTCCCCACCGAAACCCATTACGTGGTGAGCTAAAATGGGAGTAAATAGAGAAACGAAGAGTTGGATGCTTGAATGGTTGAACTGCTGTCCAACCATTCAACTTTTGAAGCAATATTTCATAATCGTCAGGCTGGACGAACGTAAATCGGCACCGCGCTGCACGGTTCTCCCCAGAAGATGCGCCGGGCGTGGGGAGCGAGGTGCGCCACCAGCACCAGGTACGCCCAGGTGGGAACCGGAACCCGGTCGCAGCCTTTGATGATCACTTTCGCGTCTTTATATTCCTTTTCCCAGTCGATGGCGGCCACCTTTTGCCGGAAACTGCTTTCCCGCAGGATGCCGTTCTCGAAGAATTCAGTAATATCCAATGTTATTGCTTTGGGCGTAAGTGTTTCGGGCATTTCTGTTCCTTATTTCCCTGTTCCTTTTACCTTTTTCCTTAATTCCTTCTTCAGGTTACGCGGAAAAAGACTGGCCGCAGCCGCAACTGCGGGCGGCGTTGGGATTGTGCCAGGCAAACCCGGAACCGTTCAGCCCGTCGGTAAAATCCAGCTCGCTGCCGCTCAAATACATGGCGCTGAAAATATCTACGAACAACTTGACGTCGCCGAATTCGAGCACGTGGTCGTTGGCCAGGGGTTTATCCATAAATTCCATGTAGTAGCTCAGCCCGGAGCAGCCCCCGGATTTGACGCCCACCCGCAGGCCGTAGCCCGATTTGCCTTCCGACTCCATGATCCGCCGAATCTGGTTCAGCGCTTTATCGGTAACGGTTACTTTGACTTCTGTGCCGATCATTGCAAATACCTCTTTGCGGTTTAATTTTATTCTCTTTTTTTTGACTGTTTGTGTAAGAATGAGTTCCAAACGATTTCAAACACAAATCCGACTACTTTAGTCGGGTTTGAAAATATAAAACAATGGGGGTGTTTGTCAAGTCAAAATTTGCTCTGAAAAAATAGGTGGTGTATCAAATGCGTTGATGATCCTGAAGAATAATTGGGTTTAAAGGGTCTGTATAAGTGTACTATCACTTGGTCTTGGCAATTCCCGGGTTGTCGGCTTATATACGGGTGCAGGATTAGCTCTGAAGTTTCCCTCCGGGGAGCAGGGTGAACGATACCGCGAAGCGGTATTCGTAATGCCAATCACAAGTTGATTTCTTTTAGCCACAAAGACACCAGGAAATCACTGATAAAATCAAAAAACTTCTTACTGTAAAATATTCTGTGACCGTTTTGATCAACCACAGAGCCACAGAGCCACAGAGATCAAAAAACCAAGTATCTCTGTGGCTCTGAGCCTCTGTGGTTAAACTTGTATCGCCGGAAATTTTACAGGTTGAAAAACTTTGTGCAGCCTGGTGTTTTTGCGTCTTTCTCCGTAAAGAGCACCTGCTGGGGTGGCAATGAATCAAGGTAGATTTCTTCAACTCCTGATTCACATTATTGGTAATGTTACTCTCTCCACTTCCCATCCGCGGCATAGCGGTTGAAATCAAACACGTACTTCCACCAGTTGTTCTGCCGCCCGTCTTCGTTCACTCCCGGCGCTTTGGGCAGGTGGGAGAACCACCAACGCATGTAGTTCAGGTGATAGTTCGGCCCGCCCCAGGTATCGCAGGAGACTTTCGCGGTCTTGCCGCTCAGGTTGGGATAATTCAACCAATCAGCGGCGCTGCTCTCCACCTCCCGGGGATTGGCGTAATCGTAATCTTTCTCCCCGTTGGGCGGATAGTGGCAGGTTCCCACCGCGGCAACCCCGTTGGATTGATGGGCGTTGGCGGCGAAACGCGCCCAATTGCTGGTTAGCTTATCCACTTCCCAGCCGCCGTAGATGCGCTCCATGGAAGATTCGGTGCGGTGGGAGAGGTTGTGCATCATTTCCGCCACCCCGCGCTCGTAGCTGAAACCCATGATCGCGAAAGGGCGGGAGGCCTTTACCGAATCGTACACCCCGCCGTTGATGTAAAACGCGCCCGGCCCGGCCATGGCCGATTCCCAGAACCCGAAATAGGGCGCCCCGAAAATCCACAACTCGTCGATCTCCCCGCTGTCAATGCGCGGAACCACCCCGTAAGTTTCCAAAAGCAGGGGATAATCGCTGCCGTCGGGCTGGTGGCAGGTCTCGCGGTTTTCCCAGCACTCTTTAAAGGTCTCCGGGGTGTACACGAAGCCGTCTTCCTTCACCGGGAAGGCGTTTACGTCGCGCCATTCCACGATCTTGTAGCGGATAAATCCCCCGCTGGCCTGCTGGATTTCCTTCATGTAGCCCTCCGCCAGTTGGCGGGGATCGTTCCATTTATAGACCTCGTGCAGGGGGCGGTTTTCCTCGTTGGGGATGAGGGGATCGAGGTTGATGACCAGGACTTTGATTTCCAGAGGCGTTTCCAGCGCTGATGACTGTTTTTGTTCGCAGTTGCACAGCAAAAAACCGGTAGAGATCAACCAGAAGATTTTTTGCAAAGCATGGGTTCGGACGTGTCTCATAGGATTGCCTCATTGCAGTGGTAATAGGGTTGCTGATTTAATTACTTCCCTATTTCGAATATTTGGCATGATGATTGACACAGGGAACAATTCCCCTCCTTTTCAAGGAGGGGACGCGTAGCGAAACGTAGTGAAGCGAAGCAGGGGTGGTTAAGCCCGTGTTTAATTGCTGAAATGGCGCAACCATGTAACCAATTCTAATACCCCCCCGGCTTGATCCCGCTTAACGGTTGGGAAATCATCTAAGAACTTCTTCCAGGGAGTGGCCGCCTTGAAGGTAGTCGATGAAGGTTTTTACAGGCACCCTGGTGCCGCTAAAAACCGGGATGCCGCCCAACAATTCTTTATCGCGGGTGATAAATTTGGATTCGAGCATCATGACATATCTCCCGCTTGATAAAGTCTATCTTTTTTTTCGCCCGGGGAAAATTTATCTTTTTTTCCCTTCAACATCAAGCACTCATTAGGAAATCCTTGCGGCGCCAGACATAGTATGGACTATCTGACATTGAAACCACTTCACTTGTTAACGCTAACAATTTATATTGTCTATCTCCCCCCGGTTGTGTATTTTCTCCCCTGGCAATCAATGATAGCTTGGAACCAATTGCGGATCGGCAGATGCGCTCAATCGTTACATTTCCTTATTTTTTGCTAATGGCGATTTTGATGCTCCTCGCTTCCCCGCTCTTTCCCCAGCAAAAAATCACCCTGCGGGTGGCCAATTGGGCCGGGGCGGATGAGGTGAAATTGGAAGAGCGCATCGCCACAGAGTTCATGAAGCGCTACCCCGAGGTCAGCGTGGTGATCGAATCCATTCCCGCCAATTACAAGCAGAAAATCCTCACCTCCATCGCCGCCGGGAACGTGGCCGACGTGTTCCTGCTCGACAGCCCGATCATTCCCGCGCTGCTGAATAAAGGGGTGCTGGTGGATTTAAAACCCTATCTCGCTGAAGGCGGCATTGATCCGGCAATCTTTTTCCCCAACGTGCGGGAGATTTTCGAGAAGGGCGAGGCGCTCTACGCCATCCCTAAGGATTTCACCCCGATCATGATGTATTACAACAAGCGCATGTTCGATAAGAACGGGGTTTCCTACCCGCCCGATGATTGGACCTGGGACGACTATCTGCGCATCGCCCAACAGCTTACCCGCGACAACGACGGCGACGGCCAGCCCGATCAGTTCGGCGCAGTGTTCCAGAATTATTTCTTCCTCTGGCAGCCCTGGATCTGGATGACCGGGGGCGACGTGATGAACCCCGCGGGCACCTCCGCGCTGGGCTACTTCAATTCCCCGGAAACCGAACAGGCCATGCAGTTCCAGATCGACCTGCGCAATAAATACAAAGTGGCGCCCAGTTTTACCGGCAGCACCACCGGCGAGGGGGAAAGCGCCGCCGGGGGAACCACCGGGATGTTCTACTCCGACCGGTTGGGGATGATCTCCAGCGGACACTGGTCGCTGGTAAACTGGAAAAAATATATGCTCACCGGGGAGCTGGATATCGGGGTGGCGCCCTTACCCTACCCCAAAGACGGTCAGAAAGCAAACGTGATCTACGCTTCCGGCTGGTGCGTGCCGAAGGTTACTCCCAACCGGGCGTGGGCGGTCAAACTGGCGATGTTCCTCGGCGGGGAGCTGGCCGCGCGAATCCGCTCGGAAATGGCCATCGGCATCCCGGCGATCAAAAAAGTGGCGGAAGAGCAGGTCGCCAACGATCCCTACGGCCTGGAGCAGGTATTTTTGGATGAAGTGCCCTACGGGCGGCAGTCCTGGGGCACGGTGATCGACGAATTCAACCGCATCGAGACCATCACCCAGCAGGCGGTGGAGCAGGTGTTAGTGGGCGGGCGGGATATTCACCAGGCCTTCACCGAGGCGGCGCAGTCCATCGACGAGGAATTGGAACGCGCCGCCAAATATTCCGGCGAGGTGACGGAGCTGAAGGGCAACCGGGAGATTATCGGCTTTCTGCTGCTGGTCGCGGCGCTGGCGGCGGCAATCGCACTGCTTTTCTACCTTTGGAATTCCCGCCGGGAGCGCCCCGGGTTGGCGCTCGGTTACGCGTTCTTGACTCCCTCGTTCATCGTTCTATTGGTGTTCATATTTACTCCACTGTTCTTCTCCTTGTATCTCAGCTTTCACCAGTGGAACGTGGTAGCGGCCAACAAACCCTTCGTGGGGTTGGATAATTTTATCCAGTTGCTCCGCGACCGCACCTTCTGGAATTCTTTCAAGAATACCCTGATTTACACCCTGCACGTGCCGGTGGGCATGGCCATTTCCCTGTTCATCGCCATGCTGATGAACCGGAAAATTCGCGGGGTCAACCTGCTGCGCACGATTTTCTTCCTGCCCAGCGTGGCCTCCTTTGTGGCGGTGGCGCTGGTGTGGCAGTGGATGTACCACCCGGAATTCGGGCTGCTGAATTATTTGCTCAGCTTTTTCGGGGTGGAGCGGATCGGCTGGCTCTCGGATCCCAACCTGGCGCTGATCTCGGTGATGATCCTGAGCGTGTGGATGGGTATCGGCTACCAGATGGTGATCTTCCTGGCCGGTTTGCAGAGCATTCCCGAGGAGCTTTACGAAGTCGCGCTCACCGAAGGGGCTACCCCCTGGCAGCGTTTCCGCTATATCACCCTGCCGCTGCTCAAACCGACCACCTTTTTCGTGCTCATCACCTCGGTGATCGGCTCCTTCCAGGTCTTTACCCTGGTGTACGTGATGACCCAGGGCGGCCCCCTGCGCGCTACCGACGTGGTGGTTTTCCACATCTACAAAAACGCCTGGGATTACCTGAAAATGGGCTACGCCTCGGCCATTTCCTGGGCGCTGTTCATCGTCATCATGCTGATTACCTGGGCGCAGTTCCGGTTTATCGGGAAGGGCATGGAATATCGGTGATGTAATGCGATGCGCTGTGATGTGATGTAGAGACGTTGCATGCAACGTCTCTACCAAAATATCCAAAAATTAAAACACAAAACCCCAAATGTTATCAAAAAACCCGGTTATCAAATCCATTCGCAAATTCTTTCTCTACGGTTTCCTGTTTTTGTTGGCCCTCTCCATGCTCGCCCCGTTCATCTGGATGCTGCTTAGCTCATTTATGAGCGAGCTGGAGATGTTCAGCTTCCCCCCTAAATTGCTGCCGGAGAGGCTGCGCTGGAGTAATTATACCGAGGCGCTCACCCTGCTGCCCTTCGGGCGCTTCTTTTTGAATACCATTGTGGTGACCCTGCTGGCCGTGGCGGGGCAGTTGCTCACCTGCTCCATGGCCGGGTATGCCTTCGCCCGGCTGCGCTTCCGCGGGCGGGATAAAATCTTCGCCCTCTACCTCTCCACCATGATGATCCCCGCCATCGTCACCCTAATTCCCTCGTACCTGATCATCAACGCCTTCGGCTGGATGGACAGTTACTGGGCGATCTTCACTCCCCTGCTCACCAGCGTGTGGGGAATTTTCCTGCTGCGGCAGTTCTTCCTCACCATTCCCCGCGATTACGAGGACGCCGCGCGCATCGACGGCGCTTCCGAGTGGACTATTTACTGGCGGGTGATCCTGCCCCTCTCCACCCCGGCGCTGGGCACCCTGGCGATCTTCGCCTTCATGGCCTCGTGGAAGGATTTCCTGTGGCCTCTCATCGTCACTTCCCGCAACGATATGCGCACCGTGGAAGTGGGTATCGCCATGTTCCACAGCCTGCACGCCAGCAATTGGCAGTACCAAATGGCCGCCGCGGTGGTGGTGATGCTGCCCATTGCGCTGATTTTCTTCTTCACCCAGAAGTATTTTATCAAAGGGATTACCCTGTCCGGATTGAAAGAATAAAGGAGTGCAAAATAAATTTTGCACTTGGCTGCGTACGTGCAAAATAAATTTTGCACTCCTGGTACCTTACCCGAGGCAAAGATGGAAAAATTGAACATTCTTGAGTACTTATCCCGCAAAGACAAATGGTACCTCGGCGGGGGGAACCGGCTGCTGTGGGCCCCGCCCTTTCCGAAGTTTCTCGACTGGCCGGGGTTTTGGGACCCGGCGCAGTACTACAATTATCCATTTGGCCCGCTGTTTACTTTCAGCCTGTTGGATGAAAGTGGTAGGGAGATTCCCCTGGAGTTCCGCAAGCGCGATTGGCAGCCGCAGCGGATTCTGCAAACCTATCGAACCCCCGCAAAACTGGCCGTTACAGAGCGCAAATCCCTGCTGCCCGATGACTGCCTGGCTTCGGAAATCACTGTCGAGAATCTCTCCGGGCAAAAGCGTAAACTGCATTTAGTGCTGTGGACCGTGCAGGAATCTTTCCCCTCGCAGCAGAACAATTTTCTCAGCGGGGTGGAATATCATGAAGGAACGCTGCGCTTTCGCAAACATCTTCGCTATCGCGAACAGCCGGTGGTGTATGAATTCGGCTGCACGTTAGGGATGAATCGCCCGGTCAACTCTTTCAGCGTGAATCTCAGCGAAGGCGCCATTAATGCCCCGCGCTGGGATTACACCCCGTTTTACGAGCAGATCGATGGGGGTAGCCTGAACAACCGCATCAATACCACCGGCACGGAGAATGACGGGCTGATCTACCTGGCGCTGCACGCGGAGATTACCGTGGCAGCAAACTCGCAGGCCGGCCTGACCGCCGGATTTGCCGCTGCGGAAACCCCCGAAGACGCGGCAGCGAATCTCTCCGACTCCCTGTTTATGGCTTCACCAAAGCCCAAAACGCCCCTGAAACTGAGCGAAAAGCACTGGTCGGAATACTTCGCCGCCCTGCCCTATTTCGAGTGCTCCGATCCCTACCTGCAAAAGTATTACTGGTATCGCTGGTACGGGCTGCGACTGTTCACCATCCGCGGCGGGGAGCACAATTATCCCTACCCGGCGATTTGCGAGGGGTTAGGCAGCTTCCGGGTGCCGATTACCTACAGCGCCCAGTGCCACATTCTGGAAACCCGCTGGATGGACAGCCCGGAAATTGGCCAGGGCAGCCTGCTGAACTTCATCCACAACCAGAAGGAGAACGGCAATTTCATCGGCCACGTCTATCCCCGCTGGCTGCACCAGGAGAGTTTTTATCACGCCAACTGGGCGACTATCGAGCAACTCAACCACATCCACCCCGACGACGCCTTCCTGCAGCGCGTTTACCCGGGGCTGAAAAAATACTTAGAGTATTTCGACCGCGAGCGCGACCGGGAAAACAGCGGGCTGTACGACATTCAGAACCACTACGAGACCGGGCAGGAGTACATGCACCGCTACGTGGCGGTGGAGGAGCGCGCCGACGGCATCCACTGGGGCGAGGTATTCCGCCTGAAAGGGGTGGACGTAACCGTGTACATTTATGAGATCAAGAAAATGATGGCCCGGCTGGCGGAAAAATTCGGCTACGCCGGGGAGGCCCGGCGATGGCTGGAGGGCGCGGAGAAGACCCGTGCGGCAATTTTAAGCGAGATGTGGCACCCGGAACTGGAAATGTTCAGCGACGTGGATCCCCAAAGTTGGCGGTGCACCGCGGTGAAGGCGGGAGTGTGTTTTTATCCCTACTTTACCGACATCGTTGCTGAAAACCACCTGCCCGGCCTGAAAAAGCGCCTGCTCAACCCGGAAGAATTCTGGACTCCCTATCCCGCCCCCTCCTCCAGCGTGGACGATCCCTACTTCGACGCCGAGGCGCGCTGGAAGGGCAAGCGCATGAACTGCCCCTGGAACGGGCGGGTGTGGCCGATGACCAACAGCCACCTCGCCGAGGCCCTGGCGGCAAGCGGCCTGCGCTTCAACGACGCGCTGTTAAAAGAGAAAGCGGTGGAATTCATCGGCAAATTCATCCGCATGATGTTCTACGACGGCGACCCCGCGCGCCCCAACTGTTACGAGCACTACAATCCCTTCAACGGCAAGGCCTGCATTTACCGCGGGGTGGACGACTACCAGCACTCCTGGGTGGTGGAGTTGATCATCAAGTATGTGTGCGGCATCCAACCGCAGGAAGATGCGCTGGTGGTGGAACCGCTTCCCTTCCCGCTAAAGCGGTTTGTGATCGAGCGCGTGCCCTGGCGGGGCCGGCGGGTTAAAGTAGAGCGCAGCGGGAATAAGTTTTCCGTGTGGGTGGATGGGAAGCT
>CAZFVV010000095.1:8627-19892 GCA_964522165.1 uncultured Calditrichaceae bacterium | reverse complement strand
GGTGTGCATGCCGGCATTCTCGCCGGAGGGGGTGCGCCGGGAAGAGGCATGAAGCGGCAAGTGCCAGGAGCCAAGAACCAAGAGCCCAATTCCAGGGTGTTTACAGCGCCCACTTTTTTTCATCTTGGTTCTTGGCTCCTGGCTCCTGGAATTTGGTTCCTGGAGTAATTTTCCGTCGAAGAAAGAAAACATTCCCCCGCAAATATGATTTTCAGCATGAATCTTTTCGCCCGGTATGACAGTTTACGAACTGTTGAAAGTCGATGAACGGATTGACGAAATAAGGAATCAGAATGCTATCTGCCGCACAGGTTTCTAAAAACTACCAGGAATGTTACCGGCTTACCGGCCATCTCTTAACACAAAAATTCAGCCAGCGCGGGTTTGAGGCCGACCCGGATCACCCGGAATTTGTGGAGTTATGCCAATCCGTGGTCGGGCACGAGAGCGTGGTGCTGCTGCTGCAAAGCGAGCCGTTTGCCGCCACGCTCTACCGCCCGGCGCTGGAGCAGGCCATCGATGAAGTGAAGCGGCTGCTCTTTCCCGATGCCCGCAAAAAACGCTTCGTTTCTATCGATTCGTTGGAAACGGAATTTTTATCCAGCGCCGAAGCAAGCTATTCGCCCGAAACGGAGCGGCAGATCGAGACAGAATCATCGCCCGGCGGAAATAGCGAACAAGTGCTGGCGCTCCTGAAACAGCATATTGCACCGGATCTGTTCGAGTATCTCCACGGCGCGCTCCTCGACCGCTTTCCCGGGGGATTGGAAAATATCGGCTTGCTGCTCCGCTCTCACCGGGCTGATACTCCCCGGCTGCCCTTCCGGGAGATCGAAGCGAAGCTGCGCCTGCTGCGCCAATTTTATCCCGGCGGCGACATTCAGTTCACCGGCCGGATGAACGGGCTGGAAAGCCTGACCGACGCCGAAGTCGCCCAGGCCTATTTGAACGTCTATATCGGCCTGGAACGCTCCTTTCCGGCGAATTTTTTGCAGCGCGAGGGCGAAAGACGCGCCGCCCTGCTGGTGCGCTTCCTGATCGAGCAAATCCTGAACGCCCGCCCGGAAGCGATTCTGGAGCAGAAGGACGAGACCTTCTTCATTCGCCATAAGCTGCAAAACGTCTATCGCTTCTTCAACTATTCCGCCAACCGGGCCTTAGGCAACGCCTACCCGGATTTGATCCACCCCTGGCAGCAAAGCCGTTCGGCTTCCCAATATTGGGAAAAAGCACACCATCGCGTCAAGGCCATCCGCTGGCTGGTGGAGCAGCGTTTGGGGATTGGCCCGGCAGAATTATACAAACATTCTGTATCCAAGGATGACTTTATTCGCCACGGGCTGTCTTACATGTTCAACTGTTATTATAATTCCGTTTCGAAGGCGCTGGCCGAGGCCTATCCGCAGTTGCAGCCCTGGGAGCTTGGCAAGGTTCCGTTCGAGTTCTGGAATGAAGAAACCATCGCCCGGGCGATCCGCTGGGTAGTGGCCAAAAAGGGCTGGGCGGTGGAGGAACTTCCTGCAAAACTGCGCGCAAAAGAATTCAACCGCAAAGTGTTCAGCGAATTCGGGTTGGCGACGGTGTTCGAGAAGAAGTTGTCGCGCAATATTTATCGCGCCGTCTCCGCGGCCTGGCCGGGCCGGTTCGCGCCCTGGGAGTTAGGTAAAGTGCCTTCCGAATACTGGGAATCGCGGGAGAACGTTTACTCTGCCTCCAAATGGATCGCCGAGCGGGAAGGCATCCGGGAAAGCGAAATCGTGCAGGCGATCCGCGGAAAGCGTCTATCCTTAGGGGTCTTCAAAAAATATTCCATCGGCGCGGCGTTAGCGCGGCTGTGCAAAGGCCGGCTGGACGCCATTTTTGCGCCGTTATTCTGGAAAGAACAGCGCCAATTTTTGCAGGAGCATAAACTGCTCCGCAAGGCGAAGGCGCTGAAAAATTCCCAGCGCAAGAGCAGCCTGCTGGATTTTTTCCTCTATGGCCTGTTCTGGCAGGATGTGCAGAAAAGTTCCCTGGAAACCATGCGCCGCTACGAGCGCATCGCTCACCGTATCCAGCGCAGATCCTTTCTGTATTCTGATTAAGCCGTTCGTGGCAGTTGAAAAAATCGCTGCCGGCTGCCGGCCTGCCCCTTCGGGGATGCCGGATGAATCAGGTAATCCGGTATCGAAAATCGCGTATTCACCAGAAAGCGAGCAACATTCTTTTTATTTCAACGCCGCGAAAAAGTGGTCTGCGGCATTTCCCACCCGCCTCGATGAATTAATTTCAAACGCCTCTTGGTTTTACGCAATACGGAATTACGGAATACGGATGCGTATTGCGTAACGCGTAACAAAACGGAATACGAAATACGCCTTACTTTCACGTTTCACGCATCACGGAACGATTTATTCAAGGCAGGTCCGCAGCCGTGTCTTACAAATACCGAAAATTATGGCGCATGGCCGCCGTTGCCAGCCGGATTTTGACCGGTATAGTCACCGTCGCCGGGGTGGCCCTGGGATTGAGCGGCTTTGTTATCCTTAAAATGCCCGGCCACAGTTATGCCGGCCCGTTGCCGCCATTGACCGGCAGGGAATGGAAATTGGCAGAATCGCTGCGAAACGACGTTACAGTGCTGGCGGGAAAAATCGGGGAGCGCAGCCTGCAAAAGCCTGAAAACCTGGATAAAGCGGCGGATTATATCGAGCAGGCGCTTAAAACCGCAAAATATAACGTTTCGCGGCAACGCTTTCTGGTAAACGGCACGCCGTGTTACAACCTGGAAGCGGAAATCCCCGGCATTCGCAGACCCGAAGAAATTGTCATTGTCGGCGCGAATTATGACAGCCCCCCCGGCTGCCCGGGCGCTAACGGCAATGCTTCCGGGGTCGCCGCCCTGTTAGCCCTGGCGCGCGATTTTTCCGAAGCCAGCAGCGCCCGAACCCTCCGGTTCGTCTTTTTTATGAATCAGAACGACACTACCGCGACCCTGGAACAGAGCGGCAGCGCGGCCTACGCCAGGCGTTGCGCGGAAGGTAATGAAAAAATTATCGCCATGCTCAACATAGAATCCACGGGCTTTTACTCGCAAGATTCCGCCAGCCAGCGTTATCCTCTGCCGGTGCAGTTTTTTTATCCATCCACGGGGAATTTTGTCGCCTTTGTCGGTAATAGCGCCTCCAAAAACCTGGTGCAGACCGCCGTCGGCTCCTTCCGAGATAACGCCCGTTTCCCTTCCGAGGGAATCGTTTTCCCGGACAGCGACAATTCTATGAATTTTTCCACTTCCCGGGCATTTTGGGAGCGCGGCTACCCGGCGCTGACCGTTACCGATACTGCGCCGTTTCGTTATCCGTACCATCACAGCGAACTGGATGTACCCTCCCGGATTCAGTACCCCCAGATGGCCCGGGTGGTGGCGGGGCTTAGCCAGATCGTGGCGGACCTGGCCAGGGTTCTGTGAAGCCGGGGCGGTTTTCATTGCAGCTTGCAAAGCTGAAATACTGTGACGCCGCGCCAACTGCTGGATAAAGCATTCCATTATTGCACCATCGCTTGTAAAGCTGAAACTTTGCACTCCGCTATCCAACAAAACTCTTGTTTATTCCCGCAAAACCCTTATTTTATTCGCACCGGGGGAGGAATTATCGCTCAAAAAAATCAACAAGGGCAGGCGCCGATGGATGCCAGGCTTGAAAAATTATTCAACCGCATGGAGGCGAACCGCGCCGCGCTGCTCTCCTCGCTGGAAATGCTCTCCGAAAATCAGCTTGCCTATAAACCGGGAGGCAACCGCTGGTCGATCACCGAGGTGATTCAACACCTGGTTTTGTCGGAGCAGGGAACACACCGCTACCTGATGAAGAAAAACCAGGCGGCGTCTCTGCCCCGGGCCGGTTTAGCGGCGACGCTTCGATCGATCGGGTTAACCCTGTTCATGCGCCTTCCCGTCAAATTTAAGATGCCGGCCCGGGCAAACGCCGTTCCCGGGGGCGATGTACCGCTTAGCCAGTTAAAACGGGAGTGGGAAGAAACGCGGCAAAATCTGCGGCAATTTATTACCGAACTGCCCCCGGAAAGGCGGCGGGTTTTGATCTTTCGCCACCCCTTCATGGGCTATTTCAACATCTACCAAACCTTGCGGTTTATCGAAGAACATATCAGGCACCATTTGAAGCAGATTCGGCGGATCCGGGAGTGGAAGGATTTTCCCGTTGGAGCATCAGAAAAGCGCTGATGTAACCAAATCTTCCTTCTACACCTCGTGCGGAGACGAAAAACATGAAGAAAATTCTCATTTTAGGGGCCGGGATGGTCGGTAAGGCCATGGCAATCGACCTGTGCCGGGATTTCGCGGTAACCTCGGCGGACATCAACCCGGAAGCATTAGAGGCGCTGGCTGCCGGGCATCCCGTTCAGACCGTTCGGGCGGATTTATCCGATCCGGAGCGGGTCAAAGAACTGGCTGCGGGGTATGACCTGGTAATCGGCGCGGCGCCGGGATTTATGGGTTTCCAAACTCTCAAGGCGGTAATCGAGTGTGGCAAAAATATGGTGGATATCTCCTTTTTCGACGAAAATGCGCATGATCCCTTCTCCTTAGACGATCTGGCCGGAACGCGCGGGGTCACCGCGGTCATCGACTGCGGGGTTGCCCCGGGGATGAGCAACATCATTTTAGGCTATCATCACGCCCGCATGAAGGTTGAGAGCTTCGAATGCTACGTCGGGGGGTTGCCGCAGGCGCGCACCTGGCCGTATCAATACAAAGCGCCGTTTTCGCCAATCGATGTGCTGGAGGAATACACCCGCCCGGCGCGGCTGATGGAAAATGGCCGGGTGGTGTCCAAACCGGCGCTCTCGGAGCCGGAGTACCTGGAAGTGGAGGGCCTGGGAACCCTGGAGGCGTTCAACACCGACGGTTTGCGCACCCTGCTGAAGACCACGCCGGTTGCCAATATGAAAGAGAAAACCTTGCGCTACCCCGGCCATATCGAGTATATGCGGGTGCTGCGGGAAACCGGCTTCTTCGGCGCGGAGCCGCTGGAGATCAACGGCGCAGCGGTTCGCCCGATCGATCTGACCGCCAAACTGCTCTTTCCCAAATGGAAATTAGGTAAAAATGAGCGGGAATTTACGGTGATGGAAGTACGCATCGAGGGAGAAGAGCAGGGGAGAGCGGCCCAATATGTGTATCGCCTTTTCGACCGCTTTGATGAAGCGACCGGCCTCTCTTCCATGTCCCGCACCACCGGCTATACCTGCACCGCCGCGGCGCGGCTGATTTTAGAGGGGCATTTTACCCGGAAAGGAATTTGCCCGCCGGAATACCTGGGCGCAGCGGAAGGGTGTTTCCAACGCATTTGGGATTACCTGGGGGAACGAAACGTCCGTTATCGCCTGGTGGCAGAGCCCGCATGGAAAAGTTTGTTGAACAAATCCGTTTTGTAGAAAAAAATGTTCCTTAATACCGGGATAATGGTTCCAAATGCTCTAAATTCTTCCTCTGTGGCCTCTGTGAACTCTGTGGCTGAATAGTAACTAAATTTTCAAGGGCCGGGGCTATTTCGGAATTGCTTTTCGTGGGAAACCGATTTATTTTTTTGCTGCGTTTTTAATGAAGACAAGGAGTTTGCACTGAATTTCCTCAATCCCGCCATCTTGTATGCCCTGGCGGCGGCCGCCATTCCGCTGCTGATTCATTTGCTGAATCGGCGCAAAATCAAGCGCATTCCCTTCAGCACGGTTCAATTTTTGAAGCGCTTAGAAAAAAAACAGATGCGCAATCTGCGCATTCGCCAGTTATTGCTGCTGCTGTTGCGCACCCTGATCATTCTCCTGCTGGTGACTGCCTTTGCCCGACCCACCCTGAAAAGCGGGGCAGGAGGCATTCTCGCGGAACGCAGCCCCATTGAAGCGGTGATCATTTTAGATAATTCTCTCTCCCTGAACGAAGCGCGATTGACCGGTACGCTGCTGGATAAACTGCGCCAGGCCTTTTCTTCGTTGGAAGAGGTCTTCCAGGCGGGAGACCGCATCACCGTGCTGCAAGCCACGCTTCCGCAGCAAGTATTGGCCAGGCAGGAGCCCTTTCAAATCGACCTCTGGGAGCGAACCGGGCAAAAATTACAATCCAATTATTTGAAGAGCGATCTGGATAATGCGCTATTACAAGCCCTGGAACAGTTGCGCCAGTCGGCCTACTCCAACCGGGAAATCTACCTGATCTCCGATTTTCAGGAATCGGCCTTCCAAAACCCGGCCCAGTTCGAGGAATTGTTGAAAAAACCGGGTTACCGGGAGATCAAGCTTTTTGCCGTCCCCATTACCCATGAGAATTATGAAAACATCTCTGTGGACAGCGTGGAAGTGGTCAACCGCCTGATCGAGATCAACCAGCCCCTGCGAATCAAGGCGTTTTTGCACAACCACCACCCGGAAAAATACCTCAACACCCTGGCGTCCGTCATTCTGAATGAAAACCGGGTGGCGCAGCAGAATGTCAGCGTTCCTCCGCAGCAAACCGCGGAAGTGGAATACAAAGCCACTCTCACCGAAAACGGCTTCGTGCAGGGCCGGATCGAAACCGAAAGCGACGCCTTGCAGGAGGACAATCGCTATTACTTCAATTTTTATGTGCCTAAAAAAATCAAAGCCTTGCACTTTTTCCCCGCCGAAAATTTCACCAGCTTCGTTCCCCTGATTATTCAACCGGCGGTGGAGCGGGGAATTTTCGAATACACCGGCGAGGTGCTGCCTAACTGGAGCAACCGCAATTTTACGGATTATGACATCATCATCCTGGAGGGAATTAACCAGCTTCCGGAAAATTTGCTGCTGCGATTAAAATACTTTCTGGAAAACGGGGGCGGGATGCTGGCCATTCCGGGGGACAATATCGT
The DNA here is from genome assembly GCA_964522165.1 of uncultured Calditrichaceae bacterium. Lineage (GTDB taxonomy): Bacteria > Calditrichota > Calditrichia > RBG-13-44-9 > J075 > JABWBP01. Next base: position 13,005 of record CAZFVV010000095.1, on the reverse strand, counting down.
GATTTCCCAATACCAGGCGCTCTTCCGGGAATTAGGGCTGGGCGACATCCTGGAACTGCGCGGGCGGGCGGGGGAGAGCGGGCAATTTTTGACCTTGCAGGAAATCGACCGGGAACACCCGGTATTCGAAGGATTATTCGAAACCCGGGAACAGCGCCTCAATCCCATCGAAGTGTACGCCGGGTACCGGGTGCGGCCCGCTGCGGATGCGCACACCTTGCTGCAGCTCAGTGATCGCAGTCCCTTGTTGCTGCAAGCAAAGCTGCAAGGCGGAACGGCGTTTTTCCTCTCCTCACCTTTGCTGCCGGAATGGTCGCAATTGCCCCTGAAAGGGTTCGTAGTCCCGCTAATCTACCGGCTCATTTATTACAGCGGGGTGCGTAAAGTTGCCGACCGCCAGGCCTTGCGCTGCGGGCTGGTTTTTCAACAGCAATTTAGCAATTTGGAAGCGCCCTTCGAGTTCCGGGTGCTGGGCAGCGGCGGCGCGGAAATAAAATTAACCCCGCGACTCCGCGGCTCCACGGTTTTCCTGGAATTCCGGGAAACCGAATTGCCTGGCAATTACCGCCTCTTCCATAATGATAACATTTTGAGCATTCTCTCCCTGAATTCATGGAAGGAAGAATCGCGGCTGCGCTTTTACAATGAAGACAGGTTAAAAGAGATCTTGCCGGCGGCTAACTACCTCGGCAGTATCGGCAGCATTGCCGCGGAGGTGCAAAAAAATCGCTTTGGCAAAGAACTCTGGAAGTATTTTTTGATCGCCGCGTTCATCTTATTGGGAGTGGAGATGGTCCTGGCCCGCACCGGATCTAAAAAAGAATACGCCGAAAGCTTGAATACGGCTTAATGCGATCATCACACGGAGGAATTTCATCGTTTGGACCCGCAGAACACCACTCCAACCCCGGAAAGAGCGATCCTGGTGGGGGTAATTTTACCCCGCCACCGGCGCTGGGAGGTGAATGAGAACCTCTCCGAGCTTCGTTCCCTGGCGAATACCGCCGGCGTCGAAGTTGTGGATGAATTAGTCCAGGAACGCCCGCAAATCGACCCGGCCTATTTTATCGGGACCGGCAAGGCAGAAGAATTGTCCCGCATGGTAAAAGCGGAAAACGCCAGCACGGTTATTTTTGACGATGATCTTTCTCCGGCCCAGGCCCGCAACCTGCAAAACCAAACCGGGGCCAAAATCATCGACCGCAGCGGTCTGATTCTGGATATTTTTGCCCAGCACGCCCGCACCCGGGAGGCTCGAACCCAGGTAGAACTGGCGCAATTACAATATTTGCTGCCCCGCCTTACCCGGCAGTGGAGCCACCTTTCCCGGCAGGTTGGCGGTATCGGCACCAAAGGCCCCGGGGAAACCCAGTTGGAAACCGACCGCCGCATGATCCGCAAACGCATCGAAACATTGCGCCGGGACCTGGAAAAAATCGACCAGCAGCGCACCAACCGCCGGAAAAACCGCAAAAACGCCTTCCGGGCCTCGCTGATCGGTTACACCAACGTCGGGAAATCCACCATTATGAACCTGCTCTCCGGGGCGGACGTGCTGGTGGAAAACCAGTTATTCGCCACCCTGGATTCCACGGTGCGCCGGGTAACCCTGGACGCCGGCCACGAAATATTGCTCAGCGATACGGTCGGTTTCATTCGCAAGCTGCCCCATCACCTCATCGCCTCCTTCAAGAGCACCCTCGATGAAACGATAGAAGCCGACGTGCTGCTTCACGTGGTGGACGTAAGCCACCCCGCTTTTCAGGAGCAAATCCAGGTGGTCAACGAGGTGCTGCAGGAGATCGGGGCGGGGGAGAAGCCGGTTTTGATGATATTCAACAAGATCGACCTGTTGGAAGAAAAAGCCGGGATTCCCGCTCTGAAGCGCCAGTTTCCCCACAGCGTTTTTATCAGCGCCGCCCGGCAGATTCGTATCGAATTCCTCAAAAAAGAGCTGGCGGGTTTCATGGAAAAACATTTTGTCGAGAGCGAAATAGCCATTCCCCTGCGGCATGCCGGGCTGGTGCACCGGGTGCATTCCCTGGCAACGGTGACCGCTGAGGAGTATTCCGATTCTCACGTTCATCTCCGCTTCCGCTCTACCCTTCAAAACCGGGAGAAAATTCACCGGATGGTGAACGCAGCGATTGGCGATGGCCGCGTCCCGCTCGAAATCCCATCACCATAAGGAGCCGCCATGAAATTTGCCACCGAATACCTCTGGTTCAACACCTCCAAAAAGCGGGAATACCTTAACATTACCGGTACCGTGGAACAGATCGTTCAAAAAAGCGGGGTGCAGGAAGGCATGGTGTTGGTCAGCGCCATGCACATCACCGCCTCGGTGTACGTGAACGACGCGGAGGACGGCCTGATCGCCGACATTGACGAGTGGCTGGAGAAGCTGGCGCCCTTCAACATCAACTACCGCCACCATCGCACCGGGGAGACCAACGGCGACGCCCACCTGAAAAGCCTGCTGATGCACCACGAGGTGATCGTGCCGATTACCGACGGGCGGCTGGATTTAGGCCCCTGGCAACAGATTTATTACGCAGAATTCGACGGCCAGCGCCGCAAGCGCGTGGTGGTGAAGGTGATGGGGGAATAAAGGAATTGCCAATTGGCAATTAGCAATTGCCAATTCCGGCAGCTCGCTGTCAGATTTTTCATCGTTTGTTTGGGAAGATTCTTTGCATATTTTGAAGGCCGCGTGAGGATGAAGGAACCGATGTGAATTTCAAGTATCGAACGCTTATGAGATTTCTTGCTTGCTTCTTTACCAGGCGATTATGGATTTACCTACTGATCATATTCCAATGGCCGGTCGATTCCCCTGCCCAATACGTGCGCCGGGAAAATTTCCCAAATGAACACCAGCGCCGCGCCCGTTACGAGTTGGATGACTGGGTCAGTCACACCACCACCCGCAGTTTTTCTTCCATGACGGTGAGCACCGACTATATTTTCATCGCCACCCGCGACGGCGGCATTCTCCGCTACCAGCTTTACCAGAATTATTGGGATTATCCTTATACCACCAGCAACGGCCTTCCCGATAACCGCATCGAAGACATCGTTTATGACCCCCGGAGCGCTTTTTTGTGGGTAAAAACTCCCCGGGACGTCGCTTATTTCGACCCTGCGGCGCGGGAATGGGTTCGCGAATCGGAAAATCCCGGCTGGATTTACCAGTTCCCCGATTCCGTTCCCCCGGTCAATCCCAACGCGCCTTTCAAAGAAAAATTTTTCGGCCGCAACGCCCTGTTCCAGTTGCCCACCTACTTCGCCAACGGGATGTATAATATCCAAAACGAGTGGATTTTAATGGATTCCTATTTTCAGGAGTTCCCCTTCAGCGGTTACCTGGTGGATCGCTATGACCGCATCTGGTTTTTGATAGAGGGATTTGGCATCGGGCGCGGGGAAACTTATACCCAGCGGGCGGATTTCTTTGGGGTGGGGCTGCCGAATATTTCCCCCCGGGCGATGGCCTACCAGGCCGATGATCTCTGGTTCGGAGGCGTCGCTGACGATCGCGGGGGTCGCCCCGGCATTGCCCGCTGGCCTTACGAGCGCCCGGAATGGGATTATTTCCAGGCGCGCCGGATTCCTCACCTGCCCAATGATAACGTGGCCGCCATCCAGGTGGACGGGGATTCGGTCTGGTTTGGCACGGATTACGGGGTCAGCCTCTACAATACCGCGAAGAATATCTGGCGCAACATCGACGAAACCAAAGGGCTGGTTTATAACCAGGTGCGCGACCTGGCCATTATGGGCGATCACCTCTATGCGGCCACGGAGGTTGGCATTGGCCGGATCAACCGCTTTACCGGACTGGCGGAGAAGATAAAAGATGCCCGGTTGATCAATCTTCCCACTTATCGCTTAGCGGCGCAGGGCGATACGGTTTGGGCCGCCACCTTCCGGGGCATTTTCCGCTTCACCGCCGCCCGCCAGGAGTGGGAATTCGTACCTTCCCGGCCGGCAATTCAGGATTTGGAGGTGACCGCGGTGAGTGTTTTCGGCAATGAAGCCTGGTTTGCTTCCCGCGGGGGAATTATGTGGCTGAATTTGCAGACCGACGCCTGGGAAAGTTTTCCCCAGGTAGCCCTGGAAATCGCCGGGCCTTACGAGGACATTCTGGCAACTAAAGAAGCGGTTTGGGTGGCCACCCCGGAAGGGCTGCTGAAATACGACCGGGAGCGAGGATACTGGAAATTGTTTACCACCCGGGATGGGCTGTTGGACGACCACTGCCGCCGCCTGCTGTTAGACGGGGATTACCTCTGGATCGTAAACGACCGCGGCGTCACCCAGTTTCGCTGGAATAGCCCCTACCGGATTGATTAGGAGTGCAAAGCTTCAGCTTTGC
>CAZFVV010000095.1:0-8527 GCA_964522165.1 uncultured Calditrichaceae bacterium | reverse complement strand
TCTTTGAAAAAATCTCCCCCCAGGCAGGCGCAGCGCTCGCTTAGCCCCAATTCCACCATATATTTTTGCGCCCCTTCCACGGTGATGGGCAGGTCGAAGATCACCCCCCGCGCCTGGGGGTTGGCTTGCAAGATTGCCGCCATCAGGGTTCCGTGCCCGCCGCCGACATCCACGATCGTCTGAAAAGGCCGGAAGTCGTATGCCGCAACCACCGCCAGGGCCATGCTGGCGATGAAACGCGTCATGCTGTCATTGAACAGCGCCGCCAGGTGCGGATGTTGCTGCAAATGCTCAAAAAAAGAAGTGCCAAAAGCCCGTTTATCAGCGGAACGGCCGGTCGTTACGGTATAGGCCAATTCTCCCCATCCCGGCCAGATCAACTCCATGTTAAAAATGGCTTCGTCGCGGATGCCGCCGGGGGCGTCGCTGCGCAAGTATTCGCCCATGGCCGTCAGGGCGAATTTCCCCGGCTCCGGCTCGTAGAACAGCCCCAGGTATTCCAGGAAGCGCAGCAGGCGGTAGAGCGCCCCGGGGTTCGCGCCCACGGCTTCCGCCAGGACATCGCTGCTTTGCGGCCGCGCGCTCAAATGGTCGGCAATGCCGAGTTTGGCGGCCAGGTACAGCGCCTGGCTCCTCATAAACCCGGCGACCATGTCATTGAGGGCGGAGAGTATTTCTTGCGGAGCCGAGGTTTTATCGTTCATGGAAAATCTCCTTTGCTGATCAAATCAACATTAAATATGAATAGTAATTCAATACGTCACGATCCGTTCCCCCGGGTGGCTCTTCAAATAACGGCGGATAATCCTGCGCACGTCCTGGTTGTCTTCCCGGAATTGCACTGCCGATTTCAATGCCGCAATATCATCGCCCGCCATGGCCGGCTCGAAAAAGCCGAATCCCCGGTAAATTCCCTTTTCTACGCCCACCACGGAGCGTTCACCCTCCCGGCGTCCCGCGCCGATGATCAAAAAATTCGGATATGCATAATCGAATTGCCCCAGCGCCTGCCGCACCCGCCTGTTGTAGATTTCCGCAGATTCCAACCCGATACAGGCCCCCTGGCAGAGCTTCAGGTGATAGTGGAAGCAAGCGCCTCTGGTCTTATGGAAGTGGCAGAGCTTTTGGCAGAGTTGGTAGCGACTCATCAGCTTCAGCAAAAATTCTTCTCCTTCCGGGCGATTAACAAAGGAGAGCAACGCCCGGTCGCCGGCCTGCAACGGGTCCAGGCGCAAATTCATATACCCGTTTTTATCGCTGAAAGAATAGATCCCATAGAGATAGACGGTATTGCGCTGGTCGCGATTGAACGCCGGCTGGCGGGTTTTGATGATATCCGATTCTAACAACAGGGCAATTAGCTCGCTGCCGGTTACTTCATGGCCGATGCCGGCAATCCGCTCTTTCATTTTTCGCGCAAACTGGGAGGTCAGGTCGTCGGAAAAATGCCCCAGCACCCGTTTGCGGATGTTGGCGCTCTTTCCCACGTAAATCAACCTTCCCTCTCGGTCATAGAAAAAATATACCCCGGCCACTTCCGGCAGGGCGGCAACCTGCCCCGGCATGATTCCGGGGGGCAAAAAGGTCTCCCGGGCTTCTTTGGCAATGGGAACGGCGAAATTCGCCTCTTTCCCGTGTGATTGCAGCACTTCGAACAACCGCAAGGTTGCCCGGGCATCGTTCATGGCGCGGTGGCCGTTCGAGAGGGGGATTTTTAAATGCCCGCAGAGGCAGGGGAGGGTGTAAGTGGGTAACCCCGGTAGTAGTTTGCGGCTCATACGCAGGGTGCACAAGAGGCGGCGATGAAAATGGTAGCCCAGGGCGCGAAACGCCTGGCGTATGAAAGCGTAATCGAAGCGGGCGTTGTGCGCCACCAGGATTCTGTTCTCGGTCAATTCCACGACGCGGCGGGCGATCTGGTAGAATTTAGGGGCATCTTGCAGCATTTCATCATTAATACCGCTAAGCCGGCAAATTCCCGGGGGCAGCCGCATCTCCGGGTTGAGCAGGGTAGAAAATGATTCCGCCACCTGCCCATCGTTATAGACCAGAATGGCGATCTCGATGATGCGGTCATGTACCGGGCTTAGCCCGGTGGTTTCAATATCCACAATCGCGTACATAGCAACCCGGCTGAATCACCAGCCCAAGGGTGCATGACAAATTGCATATTTTGGGAGTACTGCTCACTGAAATGAGGCAATCTGAAGCAAAATAATTATAGATTGCCACGCCTCAGCGTGGTGAATCAACCAGTCAATTCAGTGCAATTTTTCATGCACCCCCAGCCCAACCATTTAACCATTTAACAATTCAACCATTTAACCAATCAGACTTCATTCTCGTCTCCGATCATGCTCCCAAATATAACAGAATTGGTTTAATTTTCAACCCTATTGCAATTTAGCGCCGGGTACGAGTATATTTTGCCCGCTTATTTTGGTTGGAGGTGTAGGAGTAAGAAGTGCAAGTTGCAAGTAAGAAATTGCAACTTCTACAAACGCGTTGTTCGAGGAGGCTTATAAAGCATGGAATATGATGTGATCATTGTCGGCGGAGGTCCCGGCGGGGCAACCGCCGCGCTGTACGCCGAGCGTAAGAGATTGAAAGTTCTGTTAGTTGACAAAAAGCATTTCCCTCGTGATAAGATCTGCGGCGACGCCATCTCCGGTAAAAGCATCGTGTACCTCCGGGAATTGGGACTTATCGAGGCGCTGGAGAATTCCCCCCAGGTGAAAGTAAACCATATTGTGTTTTCCTCCCCGAACCGCAAATCGGTGAAGATCAAGCTCATTCCCGATTCTTTTTATGGCATCTCCAGCGGGTACGTTTGCCGGCGGATGGTGTATGACAACGTTCTCTTCCAGGCCGCAAAGCAAAAGGTGGAAACCCAGGAAGGTTTCACGGTGGAAGACATTGTCAAGCCCAATGGCCGGGTAAAAGGGGTGAGAGGGCGCCTGAACGGGGGGGAGGAGAGGGAGTTTATCGCCAAAACGGTGATCGGGGCGGATGGGTTCAACTCCATCGTGGCGCGTAAATGCGGGTTGTATGAGCACGATCCCGACCACCTGTTAGTGGCCACCCGGGCGTATTACCGCGGTGTTACCGGCCTGGAGGACGCCATCGAGCTGCATTACATCAAAGAGGTGCTGCCGGGGTATTTCTGGATTTTTCCCCTGGAGAACGGAATGGCCAACGTGGGATTGGGCATGGTGCACAGCGAACTGAAAAAGAAAGGGGTGCGGCTGCGCTCCGCCCATATCGCCGCCGCCGAATCCCCGGGGTTCCGGGAGCGCTTTGCAAATGCGCAGTTATTGGGAGATATCCAGGGATGGAACCTGCCGGTGGGCAGCAAACGGCGGCAGATTCACGGGGATGGATTCATGCTGATCGGCGACGCCGCCGGCCTGATCGATCCTTTCACCGGGGAGGGGATCGGAAACGCCATGTGCTCCGGTAAGATCGCCGCGGAAACCCTGGCGGAAATCCGCGCGGGAAAGGATTACAGCGCCAACGCTTTGAGCGTTTACACCCGGCGGCTGTGGAAAACCCTGGGGGGAGAGCTGAATCTCGCCTATAATTTGCAAAAAACCGCCCGCTTTACCCCGCTGGTGAACTTAGTGGTGCACCGCGCCGGGAAGCGCCGGGAAGTCGCCGACTGGATTTCGGCGATGATTGCGGGGAGAGTGAGCAAACGGGAATTGCTGCGCCCTTCGACCTACATAAAATTATTGTTCAAATAAGGAATGGCTAACCATGCGCGTGGTTATTACCGGGGCGACCGGTTTCATCGGCAAGTATCTTTGTAAAGACTTAACAGCGGGGGGCTATGAGGTGATCGTCCTCAGCCGGAATCCCCAAAAGGCGCGTTCCGTTTTGGGTGAAACGGCGAGCGGCATAGCCTGGGACGGGCGCACCGCGGGGGAGTGGGGCGCTCTGGTGGACGGCGCGGAAGCGGTCATCAACCTGGCCGGGGAGAATCTGACCGGGAGCCGCTGGACGGAGAGTTTCAAACGCCGGATCATCGAGAGCCGGGTCAACGCCGGGAAGGCCGTGGCGGAGGCGATCCGGCAGGCAAAGCAGAAGCCCAAAATGCTGTTTCAGGCCTCCGGCGTCGGTTATTACGGCTCCCGGGGCGAGGAGATCCTGAATGAGTATTCCGACGCGGGGGCAGGATTCCTGGCGCAGGTGGTGGAGCAGTGGGAAGAATCCGTTCAAGAAGTGGACCGGGAGGGCGTGCGCACGATCTATTTGCGAACCGGGGTGGTGTTAGGCAGGGGAGAGGGGATGATCGGAAAGATGCTCCTGCCCTTTAAACTCTTTTTAGGAGGCGCGCCGGGCAGCGGAAGGCAGTGGCTCTCCTGGATCCACATCGCCGACGTCAGCAAGGTTATCCGCTTTTTGATGGCGCAGGAGAAGCTGAAAGGCGTTTTCAACCTGGTTTCTCCGCAGCCGGTGCGCATGTCCGAATTCGCCAAAGAGTTCGGCAAAACCCTGAAGCGCCCCTGGTGGACGCCCATTCCCTCCCCGGCGTTGCGGGTAGTTTTCGGAAGCGAAATGGCCAGCCAGACCCTGTTAGTCAGCCAGCGGGTAACCCCGAAACGGCTGCGCGAGGCGGGGTATCGATTTCTTTTTCCGGAGTTAGGGCCGGCGTTGGAGGACCTGCTGGGGTGAAAACCGACCTGGCTTTTTTTCTTCTACCTTAGAACTGCTTCGATTACATCGCGCTAAGTGTACACGGCCGGTTTAACGCCGCGTTCGTCCCACCTCTCGCAGCATTTTCCCAAAACTCTTGGAAACATAATGATATGGGCTTATTTTTATCCGTCGTCTTTATGAAACGATGACTGAGATGATGCAATGGTTTCAATAATAGCAAACAGGTGTTAACCCATGTTGAACATGTCCGATTTTATCGATACATGCCGGGAAAAAGGCTTAAATGCAACTTACCAGCGATTCCTGGTATATAAAATCCTGCGCCAGAGCCAGCGCCATCCCACGGCGGAAGAGATTTACCATGAGATCAAGATGGAATACCCTTCCATTTCCCTGGCCACGGTATATAAAACCTTAGAAATTTTAGCGGAGCACGATCTCGTCGGCAAGGTAACCCCTTTGCACGACCTTGCCCGCTACGACGGGGATATCTCCCGGCATCACCACCTGGTGTGCCTGCGCTGCCGGAAAATTGTCGATATTCACGATGATTCGTTCAACCGCCTGAAGCTGCCCGCGCAGCAGGATTTCCAGGTCTCCGGCTATCGCATTCAATTCGAAGGCCTGTGCAGCAAGTGCCTGCAACAGGAACACCCCTCCGCCGTCGGAGTGGAAACGGCGCTATCCGGCCGGGATTAAGGGGGCTGGAAAAAGTACCCCGCCATATAGGCTCTTGAAAGGTTGAACCGGGGAACCGGAGATGGGGAGAAAGGGAGAGTTTGAACCTGCCTTTTTCACCGATTCACCGATTCTCCCTCCCCTCGGTTCGCCGGCTCGTGAGTAATCCTTATACCCTATACCCACTACCCTTTGCGATGATGAAAGCGATTTTAGTAAAACAACCCGGCGGCGCTGAGCAGTTGATTTTAGGCGAATATCTCATGCCGGAGCACCACAGCGATGAATTGTTAGTGCGGGTAAAGGCAACCGCCTTGAACCGGGCGGATATTTTGCAGCGCGAAGGAAAATACCCTCCGCCGCGCGGCGCCAGCCCGGTCTTAGGATTGGAGATTGCCGGCATTGTGGAAAAAGTGGGCTCGAACTGCTCCGCCTGGCAGCGCGGCGACCGGGTGTGCGCCTTGCTGTCCGGCGGGGGCTACGCGCAGTATGTTTCCATTCCCGCCAAAATGGCCATTCCCGTTCCCGACAACCTCTCCATTGAAGAAGCGGCCGCCATTCCGGAAGCTTTTTTGACCGCTTTTCAGGCGCTCTACTGGTTAGGGGGCTTGCAGGGCGGGCAGCAGGTGTTGATCCACGCCGGGGCCAGCGGGGTCGGCACCGCGGCCATTCAATTGGTCAAACAGGCCGGTTCAATCGCGCTGATTACCGCAGGAAGCGCCCGGAAGTTGGATTTTTGCCTGCAATTGGGCGCCAAAGTGGCCATCAACTACCGCGATGGAGAGTTTGCCGCGCACATTTTAGAAGCAACCCAAAACCAGGGCGTGAATATCATTGTCGATTGCGTTGGAGGGGCTTACTGGGAACAGAATATCCAATCGCTGGCGGTGGACGGGCGGCTGGTGCTGCTGGCGACCATGGGCGGCGGAACCGTGAGCCAGGTGAGCCTGACCACGATTATTCGCAAGCGGCTGCAAATTATCGGAACCACCTTGCGAGGCCGGGAACGGGAATACAAAACCGAGCTGACCCGGGATTTTGTCACCCGGATCATGCCCGGTTTCGAGGATGGAAAATACAAAGCGGTGATCGATTCGGTGTTTCCCTGGGAAGAAGTGGCCGATGCCCATCGCCGGATGGAGGATAACCTGAACTTAGGGAAAATCGTTCTCACCGTCGGCGATTGACAGGGGAGTTTTCGGATGGACAGAAACGCCGCGTATTGGATTGAAAAATTTAAACTTATAGAGCATCGCGAAGGTGGTTGTTACCGGGAAATATACCGTTCCGGGGAACAAATTCCTGCCGGTTCCTTACCTCCCCGGTATAAAGGACCGCGCGTCTTCTCCACCGCCATTTATTACCTGCTGAAAGGGGAGGACTTTTCCGCTTTCCACCGCCTCCATTCGGACGAAATCTGGCACTTTTACACCGGCAGTTCCTTAACCATCTATTCCATCAATCCCCACGGGGTTCTCTCCCAGGTCCTGTTAGGCAATGATTTCGAGAGCGGGGAAGTATTCCAGGCAGTGATCCCATTGGGTTCCTGGTTTGCTGCCCAACCCATCGAGGTGCATTCATTCTCATTAGTCGGATGCACCGTTTCGCCGGGTTTCGATATCGGGGATTTTGAAATGGGGGAGAGGGGAGAGTTGATTAAACTGTTTCCCCAACACCGGGAAATCATTACCCGTTTTACCCGGGAATAATCATGGGCCTCGCCCCTGAAACGCGGAGCGTTGCCATCACTGCGCGCCGATGCAGGAGGGCATCGGCACGAGTAAAAGGGATGCCTTTGGCATTGACTCCGGTTCTTTGCTGTGTTCAGCGAATCGCCTTGAAGGCGCTTTCCAGATCTTCCCGCAAATCATCCGCGTGCTCGATGCCTGCCGAAATTCGGATCAGCCCGTCGTTGAGGCCGATCTTGCGGCGTTCCTCCGGGGGAACCGAAGCGTGGGTCATCAGCGCCGGCAGCTCGATCAGTGATTCCACCCCGCCGAGACTTTCCGCCACCGCAAAGTATTTCAAGCTCTCCACAAACCGCTTCGCCGTTTTCAAATCCGCGTCCAGCTCAAAAGAGAGCATCCCGCCGCAGCCGGACATCTGTTGTTTTGCCAACTCGTGCTGGGGATGGCTCTCTAAACCGGGGTAAATCACCTTATTGACCCGGTTGTGCGATTCCAGAAAGCGGGCGATGGCCAGGGCGTTTTTTTCGTGCTCGCGCATCCGCACGGCCAGCGTTTTGGCGCCGCGCAAAATCAGATAACTTTCAAAGGGAGAGAGGATGGCCCCGGCGGCGTTCTGGGTAAATTTCAGCTTTTCGTAAAATGCCTGGTTAGAGAGCATGAGCGCCCCCCCGACGGAATCGCTATGGCCGTTGAGATACTTGGTGGTGCTGTGCATAACAATGTCCGCGCCCAGGGAGAGAGGCTGCTGAAAATACGGGCTCATAAAGGTATTGTCCACCACCACCGGAATATCCTGCCGGTGAGCGATTTCGGAGATCGCCCGGATATCGCACAGTTTGAGCAGGGGATTAGTAGGGGTTTCCAGCCAGATCAGTACGGTATTTTTGCGAATGCTTTTTTCAACCGCTTCCGGTTCCCGGGCATCCACGTAGGATATTTCCACCCCGAATCGCTCCTTGAAAACCCGGCTGAACAGGCGGCGGGTTCCGCCGTAGAGATCATCAAAAGCAATGACGTGATCTCCGGTTTTTACCAGTGACAGGAACAGGGTGGTTTCCGCGCCCAGGCCGGAAGCGAACGCCAATCCGTATTTAGCGCCTTCCAGCGCGGCCAGGCGCATTTGCAGGGCATTCCGGGTGGGGTTATCGGTGCGGGAATACTCATATCCGCCGGTGGGGTGGTCCACTTCCTTGCGGGCGTAGGTAGAAGCGAGGTGAATGGGCATGGCCACGTCGCCGCTGCCGCCTTCTTTCAGGTTGGGCTTTTCGCCCACGTGAATAGCGCGAGTCTCGAATTTCATATTCTTCTCCAGGTGAAGATTCGTTAGTTTTGAATTACGTTCATATGGCACACGGATAACACGGATGACGCGGATTCACACAGATTTTTTAGCAATATTCTTGAATTTGTCCGCGAAAATCTGTGTCATCCGCGTTCCATTTTTTAGTAACCATTGGTGCTAGTTTTCAGAGACTGAACTGAGCAATCGAAAGGGGAATGAA
>CAZFVV010000094.1:0-20485 GCA_964522165.1 uncultured Calditrichaceae bacterium | reverse complement strand
TATTACGTATTACTCCCTAAAAATCCCCACCCAAATCTCCCCCTCCCGGTCCACGTACCCCCGGTACATCCCCGCGGTATTGAACGGCATGGCAATGTTGCCGTTTTTATCCACGGCGATTACCCCGCCGTCGCCGCCCAATTCGCCAAGCTCGCGGATTGCCTGCTCCGCTGCTTCTTTAACGGAAAGACCGCGGTAGGCCATCAGCGCGGAAATTCGATGCGCAACCACTAAGCGCATGAAATACTCCCCGTGCCCGGTAGCAGAGACCGCGCAAGTGCGGTTGTCCGCGTACGTGCCCGCCCCGATGATGGGGCTATCCCCTACCCTGCCCCAGCGCTTGTTGGTCCTGCCGCCGGTGGAAGTGCCCGCCGCCAGATTGCCGGATTTATCCAGCGCTACCACTCCCACGGTGCTGTATAAATCCTGTTGAATCGCGCCGGGCAGAAACGATTTCGGCGAAGCGTTTTTTTGCTGCTCTTCACTTTTCTGGCGCTGCAAATCTTCCCAACGCCGCGGGGTATGAAAATACTCATTGGGAACCGCTTCCATCCCCTGCTCCCGCGCAAACGCCTCCGCCCCCTCCCCCGCCAACATCACGTGGGGGGATTTTTCCATCACCAACCGGGCCAGGGAAATGGGATTTTTGATATGCTTCACCGCCGCCGCCGCCCCGGCTTGCAAAGTTTTCCCGTCCATGATCGAGGCATCCAGCTCGACCGTGCCGGCATTGGTAAATACCGCGCCCTTGCCGGCGTTGAACAGGGGAGAATCTTCCAATAAGATAATCACCTGTTCCACCGCGTCGAGACTGCTGCCGCCGTTCTTCAGGATTTCATGCCCGAGAGTTAGCGCTTCGGTAAGCTTGCTGCGGTAGGCTTCTTCCTGCTCCGCGGTCATATTCTCCTTGCGCATGGTTCCCGCCCCGCCGTGTACGGCAATGGCAATGGGCGGCTCCGGCGTTTTTTCCTCCCGGCCAGCGCATTCGATCAGGAAAAAGCTCAGCAAGGTGAGCATCAGCACAACATGACGGTTCCTTTGAAAAAATTTGATTTTTCTATTCATCCCCGCGTTCCTCGATTTTTGTGATTGGCGATTTACGCAATACGCAACACCTGATGTGTAATAGGGCACTTGCCCTGTAATACCTAGTGCGTATTGCGTGAAGCGTAAAATTACGTTTTACGAATTACGTTTTCGTTTCACGCTTCAGGTGCTAAATTTACCACACCCAATGCTTTTATCAAAGAGGTAGCCATGAACCGCGAAGAGGCGCTAAAGGAGTTGAAAGAATCCACGGAAATCTGGGATTTTATCATCATCGGCGGGGGGGCGACCGGGTTAGGCGCGGCGGTGGACGCCGCCTCCCGGGGCTACCGCACCCTGCTGTTGGAGCAGAGAGATTTTGCCCAGGGCACTTCCGGGCGGAGCACCAAGCTGATTCACGGCGGAGTGCGCTACTTGCAGCAAGGCAACCTCTCCCTGGTGTTAGAAGCCCTGCGGGAACGGGGGCTGCTGCGGCAGAACGCCCCGCACCTGTTTCGCAATATGCCCTTCATCGTTCCCAATTACGCCTGGTGGGAGGGGCCGTTTTACGGCATCGGGCTGCGGCTCTACGATTTACTGGCCGGGAAGTTAGGCCTGGGACCTTCCAAGAACCTCTCCCGCGAGGAGGTGTTAGAGCACATTCCCACCCTGGAGCCGGAAGGGCTGCGCGGCGGGGTGATTTACTACGACGGCCAATTCGACGACGCTCGCTTAGCCGTCAATCTCGCCCAGACGGCCGCGGATTTGGGCGCTTTTCCCCTGAATTACATGCGGGCCATCTCCCTGCGCAAATCCAACCGCATCGTTTGCGGAGTGATTGCGGAAAATCGGGAAACCGGCGCGCATTACGAGTTGAACGCCCGGGCGGTAATCAATGCCACCGGGGCATTTGCCGACGAAATTTGCCGGATGGATAATCCCAACGCCCCGGAAATGATCGCGCCCAGCCAGGGAGTGCACATCGTGCTGGATAAATCCTTTTTGCCGGGCGACAGCGCCATCATGGTGCCGCACACCGACGACGGCCGGGTGCTGTTTGCCATTCCCTGGCACGAGCGGGTGCTGATCGGCACCACCGATACTCCCGTGAAAACGCCGGAACTGGAGCCGCGCCCCCTTCCCGAAGAGATCGAATTTCTGCTCACCCACGCCGCTCGCTACCTCACCAAAGATCCCGCTCCCGCGGACGTGCTGAGCGTGTTCGCCGGCATCCGCCCGCTGGTTAAATCCGTGGAAAGCGCCGATACCGCTGCCCTTTCCCGCGACCACATGCTGATGATCTCTCCCTCCGGGTTAGTAACCATTACCGGGGGAAAGTGGACCACCTACCGGAAAATGGCGGAAGATACCGTTAACGAGGCGGCGATCCTGGCCGGGCTGGATGAACGCCCCTGCAAAACCGAAAACCTGCGCCTGCACGGCTGGCTGAAAAACGCCGAGGTGATGAAGCCCTGGCAGGTTTTCGGCTCCGACGCCCCGGCCATTCGCAAGCTCTGCCGGGAAAAAAAACCCTATGGAGAGCTGCTCCACCCGGAGCTGCCCTATCGCGTGGTGGAAATCATCTGGGCGGTGCGGATGGAAATGGCCCGCACCTTAGAAGACGTGCTCTCCCGGCGCACCCGGGCGCTGATTTTGAACGCCCGGGCGAGTATGGAGATCGCCCCCAAAGTGGCCCATATCATGGCCCGGGAACTGGAGCAGGGCAGGAAATGGGAAAAAATGCAGGTGGAGCACTACCTGGAGCTTGCCCGGAATTATGTGCTGGGATGAAGGGGTGGATGGTTAAATGGCTGGATGGCTGAATGGCTGAATGGCTGGATGGCTGGGAAAGCATTAACCGGGCACGCTTAACCAGGTATCCAACCATTTAACCATTTAGCAATTTACCCGGCCATATATATCCACCCACCACTTCTTCGACAAACCCCGCCAACTTTCGCGCCTGATAGACCCGGGAAAACTCCTCCACCCCGGTAAAGCGGTAGCGGTTTTTCAAATTGCCCCGGTCGACCATCCACTCCCACAATACCCGCTTGATTCCCTCCCGGTCGTTATAATCGAGCGCTTCCCCGGCCTGGCAGCGGCGCAGCAGGCCGGCCAGGTCGCTGTCGAGCGGGCAGAGGGCCAGGATAGGTTTTTTAAGGTACAAATATTCGTAAATGCGCCCGGGGGTCACCCCGGCGCTGCCGGGCAAGCCGGTCTCTATGGCCAGCGCCAGGGCGTTGAAACGGCCGGCCCGCCGCAGCGCCTCCCGGTGGGGCAGGTAGGGAATGAATTCCACCACCTCGCCTAATTGTTTTTCCTCCACCGTTTTGCGGAAATCCGGCGACCATTTTCCCAGGAAGGTGAGCCGGAAATTGCTCCGAAACGTCGCATCCCCACTCAATTCCTTCACCGCTTCTAACAAGGTTTCCGGGCGGTTTCCCTGGGAATAGACCGTTCCCATGATCCCCAGGTTGAAAATTCCGGAATTGCCGGGAACGCTCTCCGGCGGGGCGATTGCCCCGGAATCTCCCTCTCCGATTTCACCTGGTTCCGTTCGCCCCGCGCTCATCCGGAAGTGCTCGCCGACGCTCTGCGCCCTGCGCTCTGCGCTCTGCGCCTTCCCGGCAAAATCCGGCAAATAAAAGTCCTCCGGGTCAAATCCGTTGCGAATGGTGATCACCCGGCGTTGGGCGATAAAGGGATAGCGATTTTGATAATCATTTTGCAGCGCCGGGTTTACGAAAATGAACCCATCCGCCTGCCGGATGCACCAGGCTTCCAATCGGGCGCTAAGCCGCCGCTGTAAAGCGCCGACCGCGGGCAGGTAAGGATTTTCCGCCCAGGCGTCGCGGAAATCCAGAATGAGCGGGGCGGGAATAAACCGGCGCGCCAGCGCCCCGATCAGCCCGGCGGTGAACGGGGGCATGCTGGCAATCACCGCGCCCACAGGCTCGCGGCGCAATCGCCACAGGCGGAACAGCGCAAAGGGCAGCCACAGCAGCCGGGAATCGGGCACGAAGATAGACATGGCAATCTTGCGGATGTTTCCCCCGCTTTCGCGATGGGAAACCGCGCGAGCGGAACCGGATCGGCGGAACAGCTTCCGGAGCAGGTACAGCATCCGGAAGGGGTCCA
Organism: uncultured Calditrichaceae bacterium; assembly: GCA_964522165.1. Classification (GTDB taxonomy): domain Bacteria; phylum Calditrichota; class Calditrichia; order RBG-13-44-9; family J075; genus JABWBP01. Next base: position 16,318 of record CAZFVV010000094.1, on the reverse strand, counting down.
GGGAGCCGCTGCGGACAACCTTCACCAAACCGGGAATTTCCCCGGCCAGGGTAGCATCATTACTGTAGAAAAAGCTGGGTTTGACGGTGAGAACAACAGGCTGGTAACGGTCGCAATCGAGGTATTTCAAAAATTTGACAATGCGTTGAACCCCCCCGCCGCCCATGGGCGGGAAGTAGTAGCTGATAAACAGGAGCTGCTTTTCAGGATTTTCCACTTCACCATAAGTCCGATCAAGTTGCTGCCCGGTGGATTCAGTAGGCAGTTGGCAATTAGCAATTGGCAATTAGCAATTGGCAATTGGCAATTTTATCCCTACCTGCCCCTGTGCTATTCCCCCGGGCAATAACGGCGGATTTGCTCCATCAATTCATTCAAATCATGGTCCCCGTTGACGAAATCCCGTTCATCGGCGTTGATGGTAAGAATATGGAAATGATTTTGCGCCTCCCCGATCCAGCGCTCGTAAGCCCGGTTCAGGTATTCGATATACTCCCGGTGAATGGTTTTCTCGAAACCCCGCCCGCGCTGGCGGATGCGCTCCATCAAGGTATCCACGGAGGCCTTCAGGTAGATGATCACGTCCGGTTTGGGCAGAAAAGGGACCATATCGTAAAACAGATCCCGGTAAGAGGCGTGATCCCGCTCGTTCATGAACCCCTGCTCGTAAAGGGAGCGGGCAAAAATCTCCACGTCCTCGTAGATGGTGCGATCCTGAATGGCGTGTCTTCCGGCATCGACAATTTCCTTCTGGCTGCGAAAGCGGTGCGCCAGGAAATAGATTTGCAGGTTAAAACTCCAGCGATTCATGTCCTGGTAAAAATCGTCTAAGTAGGGATTGTCGATCACGCTTTCAAAATAGGGGTCCCAGCCCAGTTTGTCGGCTAATTTTTGGGTCACCGTGGTTTTGCCGACCCCGATATTCCCGGCAATTCCGATAAGGTAGGATGGTTTTTTCATGTTCCGGTATCCGCATCACTCGGTTTGATCCAGCTTGAACACAAAGGATTCGTAAATTTTGAACTTTACCGGGCGGCCCTGGAAGGTTTCCGGGCGGTAGCGCATCTTCTTGAGCGCATCTATAGCGGCGCCGGTAAAATAATCTCCCTCGGAGCGCACCACGCTGTAGGTTTCTACTTCTCCGCTGTAACCGACGATCACCTCCATGATCACCCGGCCCTGGTAGCGGGTACGCTTGTAAATTTCCGGGTATTCCGGCTTGGCCAGGTTCAGGTAACTGCGTTTTCCGCTATCCAGCTGGCGCTCCAGCACCGGATCGGTCAACAGTGGTTCGGGCATGGAATCCGGTTTTTCCACAAAAATTTCCCGATAGACAATCAGGGTTTCCGGGGTCACAATGGACGTTGGGTCCGGCAAGGTTTGCGCCGCGGTATCGGATGGCTCCCCGGGGTTTGGGTCATCCGCGGGCGGCTCGCTTGCGGGAGGAGCGGCAGTGGAAAGAATAATCGCCGGGTTGCCGTCGCTTCCCGGAACGGCCTGGCCGGGATTGCCGGCCGCGGCGAGAGGTTGGGGATTGGCGCTATTCTGCGCGCCCGAAAGCGGCGGCGAGGGTTGAGAAACCTGGCGGGCCGCCAGTGAGGTTCTTCTCCCGAAAAGCGGTTCGAAAACCACCTTTCCGTAACTGGGATTCTTTTCTTTGTCGATGATTTTTTTCTGAATTTCCGCCGCCCGGTCGCTGTTCCAGAGATTATTCTGCGCGAAAAGATCGAGAGTGGAGCGGTTATAAATATCGGTCTCGAAATTCCCATAGACCTGGTTCTCTCCCCGCGATTCTCCCGGGCCAGGCTCGCTGCGCCCCAAATCCGGGCGGGAGCGGTCGAATACGATCACCCCGTTGGTGTTTTGGGTAATCACGGTCTTTTCCAACAACGGCGAAGAGCCTAATTCGCAGACCAGCCCGGCAAAATCATTCCCCATGATCGAGCAATTGCGGATGGTCGCGGCAGAACGCACTTCACAACTGATGCCGGCGTACTGGTTGAAGCGGATTTCGCAGCCGTTTATTTCCGGGGAGCTGCCATAGCAGGTAACGCCCTTGTAAGCATATTCGACAATACAATATCTCATGATGGAGGCGACGGTGAGGTTCTTGAAGATCAACCCGTGCCAACTGCCCGCTTTGCCGCCTGTGGCGTCGCTGGTGAACACGATCTGCCCGTCGCCCGGCTCCCCCGCGGCGACCAGCTTACCCAGTACGATGAATTCGATTTTGGAGGGATCGTTGCCGGATTTGGTTCTGTCCTGGTTCGCCCGGAAAACGATCCGGCTGCCCGGCTCGATCGACAGGGTAACCCCTTTCGCGACGATCACGTCCCCGTCCACGAACACCTGCCCGAACCAGCGGGTATTCCGGGCAATTTCGCCGCTCACCGTCACCTGGGCAGCCAGCATCACCGGAAAAAACATACTGCAAAGAAAAACAAACGCCTTCAAATAGCCTTCTCCATTCTTGTTCCGAATGGGTGAAGATAAGGCATTTCCGGCAGGAAATCAGGTTAAATGTAAATTTATTGGGAAGGGGAGTGGCGAGAGAGCGAGGGACGAGACCGTAGAGACGTTGCATTGCAACGTCTCTACAATGCCCCGAGGGGGGGTCGCAATCCCCAATCGCCCTCATCCTTTGTACTCGATGAATTTATCCAACTGCTCGAACAGCTCCCGGTCCTTGAACGGCTTGATGATGTAGGCGTCTGCGCCTAATTCCGCGGTCAACTGGCGGAAATTCTCTCCCGCCCGGCCGGTCAACACAATGATCGGGAAGCCGGTGAAGCGCTGGTCGTAGCGCAGGGTTTCGATCAATTCGTAGCCGGAGAGCTTGGGCATTTCCAGGTCCGTCACCATAATGTCGAATTCCTGCTTGTTGAGCAGCTCCAGGGCCTCGTAACCGTTGCGGGCGGTTTCCGTGGCGTAGCCTTTCTGGATCAACAGGCTGCTAAGGTATTTACGAATGCTGAGGGAGTCATCCACCACCAGGGCGACCGGTTTGCGCCCCTGGATCACTTTGCGTTTGCGTTTCACGGGAACCGCTTCTATGGGTTTCCGTTCCGTCACCGGGGCTTCCAGGACCGCGGCCTCCGCGCGGGGCGCGGCAACGCGGGCGCCTTTGAGAATGTCCTGGATCATCTGGGGAATATCCAGCACCAGCACCACCTGGCCGTCGGCCATGATGGAACCGCCGGAAATATACTTCAAGCGCCGCAAGCCCGGCCCCAGGGATTTGATCAGAATTTCTTCCCGGCGGATGATTTTATCCACTACCAGCGCCAGCCGGTTGCCTTCATCCTGCACCATGATGACCGGGTAATTGGTGTCCGCGCTGATGATTTTACCGGGCACGTCGCGCACCTTTAACAACTGCGCCAGTTGCACCACGGGGAATTTTTTCTCCCGGTAGCGGATGTAATAACGGTCGTTTTCCGCTAACATGTCCCGCCCGCTCACGTGCAAGGTCTCTTCCACCTGCATCAGCGGCACGGAATAGACGTGGCCGCCCACTTCTACCAGCATAGACTGCACCACGGAGAGGGAGATGGGCACCCGGATGCTGAAGGTGGTGCCCTTGCCTTTCTCGGTGTAGGTGCGAATATCTCCCTTGGCTTTTTCGATCTGCACCTTTACGGCGTCCAGCCCCACCCCCCGGCCGGATACCAGGGTCGCTTCCCGGGCGGTGGAAAAACCGGGATAGAAGAGGTATTCGAACAGTTCCTGGTCGGTCATTTTTTCCGCCTCGGCTTTGCTGACCAGGTCTTTCTTGATAGCATATTTCTTCACCTTCTCCAGGTCGATGCCGCGCCCGTCGTCGCGAATTTCGATGATGACCTGGTTACGCTCCCGGGAAGCTTTGACCTCCAGCAACCCCTCGGGGTCCTTGCCGGCGGCTTTGCGTTCCTTCGCGGTTTCCAGGCCGTGGTCGATGGCGTTGCGGATCAGGTGCAGCAGCGGCTCGTAAAGCTCGTCCACTAAGGCGCGGTCGAGCTCGGTATCCTCCCCGCTGATGGAGAGGCGGATTTGCTTCTGAAGCTGGCGGGCCAGGTCGCGGATGGGGCGATGGAAACGCTGAAAGAGCAGGTTGATGGGAACCAGCCGCGCCTGCATGATTTCGTCGAGCAGCTCGTTGCCCAATTTGGTCAATTTTTGCAGGTTTTCATCGTAAGTCTTGGAATTGTCCTTCAGGGTGTGGGTCAGGGAGGTCAGCTCATCCTGCATGTTCTTGACGTTCTTCAATACCCGTTGAATGCTGTCAACCTGCTTTTTCAAGCTCTCCTTGGCACCCGGTTTGTTTTCCACCAGGGGATTGAGAACTTCTTGCAAACTTTTGCCCTCCCGCACCAGGGTGTGCAGAAAATCTTCCGTGTCGCGGAAAGCTTTCAAATTGCTGTTGAGCAAGGGAACGAAGTTTTTCAGGCGGTCCAACTGGCTTTTGAACTGGTTGTTGCTGATCACCAGTTCCGCGACCAGGTTGAGCAGGTGATCCATCTTCTTAATGTTCAGGCGCAGGAAGGTCTCTTTGCCGGGAGCCGGCGCTTCTTCCCGCTTGCCGAGGGTGACCATTTCGCCACCCTCTTCTTCCGCCAGTGCTTCCCTGGCGGCGGGGCGGGCTTTCTCGATTGCCGGCGCTTCCGCCGGCGCCGCCGCTTCCACGCCGCGGAAGTAATTTTCCAGCTTCAGCAGCACCGCGTCGAATTTGCGGGGTTCTTCCCGGCCCTGCTTTTGGAGCGATTCCAGAATATGGCTGATCTCGTCCACGGCCTCGAACAGCAGGTCGAACAGTTCCGCCGGGAGGGGATTTTTCGCCTTCAGGTTCCGGTCCAGAATATCCTCGCAGCGATGCGCCAGGGTTTCGATCTTTTGCGCGTACACCATGCCGGAAGAACCTTTCAAGGTATGCATGCAGCGCATTAAATGGTGCTGCAACTCTTCGTTTTCCGGCGCTTTTTCCAGTTTCAACAACAAATAGTTGATGTCGTCCAACTGCTCCCGGGCTTCCTGAAGATAAAGCTCCATGACCTGGGTGCTGATCTCCGCCCGCTCTTCTGCCAGGAGCGGCATTTCCGAAATGAGCGGTTCCGCGGAAAACGCTTCTTCGAAGACCTCCTCGACCGGCTCCTCGATCGCCAATTCCGCCTCTTCCGGCGCTTCGATGAAACGGGCCAGGTTTTCCACCACTTCATCGTACAGGCTGCGGCGAACGGCGCGTTGGGCGGTCAGCTCCCGGATTACTAACATGGCCCGTCGGGTTACCGGGATTACCCGTCTAAAATTTTCTACTTTTTGCTGGATCAGCAATTCGAAGATATTTTCCAGCTTGTCGGTGAGGGTGGATACTTCGATGATCCCTAACATTTTGGAAGCGGAGCGAAGCTCGTGCACCGCCCGTTCCGCCTGTTGCAGCGCTTCTTTATCGTAACTGAATTTCTCTAAGTTGGCGAGATTCTTTTCGATGATGTCGAAATTGTTGTCCACTTCGTTTTGGAAGATTTCCAACAATTCCGGGTCGCGCTCTTCCAGATAGACCATATCTTCCCGGGAGACTCGCTCCTGCGCGGGGGCTTTTTCCGTTTCCGGGGCTTCGATTTCCGGGAGAATCTCTGCTTCCGCCGGGGTTTCAGGTTCCGTTGCGGTGATTTCCGTTTCAAACGGCGCTTCCGGTTCCGTTTCGGTAATTCCCGCTTCAAACGGCGCTTCTTCGATGACAGGAACTTCTGCGGCGGTTTCCGCTTCTCTCTCCACTTCGGACATGGCCAGGTAGGCGTTAAGGCGGTTGTGCAGCGCTTCCGTTTCCACTGCCTGGCCGTAAATCCGCGCTTCCAGGGCATCCACAAACCCGGAAAATATCTCGAACAGCTCCGCGTCCGGCGCCAGCGCCTCGGTCCCGATCAGGTCGATGACGTGGTCCAGGGGTTCGGCCAGCTCCGCAATGTCCTGCCGGCCGACCATCTGCGCCGATCCCTTAAGAGTGTGGGTGTTGATGCCCAATTGCCGCCAGCGCCGCTCATCCCGGGGATTTCCGCGTAGTTTGGACAGCCCCTCGTGCAATTCACTGATATAATTCTGCGCCTCCAGTTTGAAAACTTCCATGATCTCTTCATCGGAAGAGACTGCCGCCGCCTCTTCCGCTTCAATGCCGGGAGCGAATTCCGTTGCCGCTTCCGCTTGCGGCGGCCAGGCGGGTTTTTCCCGAACCGCTTCCACGACCGGCAGCAGCTCGTCAAACTGTTTCAGGAGCGCGTTGGCGGGAACCGCTTTGGGCAGGCGCTGCACCCGCGCTTTCAGCGTCTCGAAAAACGCAATCAGCCCTTCGCGAAACGCTTCCGGATCCTGCACTTTCGCCGGATCGCTGTTTTTCAGCTTGATCTCGGCCATGCGGAAAAAAATTTCCAGGTCGTCATTGCGGATAAGGGCGCTGTTGCTTTGCAGGCCCAGGAGGAATTCGGGCAATTGCTCGGCGATCAACTCTTCCGGATCGGGAGCGGTTTTTTGCAGCGTGCGGATAAAGCGGGTCAACTGCCGCGCGGTCACCTCTTTGTAAGCCTGGAGGACCTCGTCGGCCTTCGCCGCTTCCGGCCGGGGCAACATTTGCTCCAGTTGGCGGTGGTAATTTTCCCATACCTCCGCGGAGGCGTCGGCAAAGGAGCTTTTCCAGCTTTGCACCACGTCGGCAAGAAGCTGCTGCTCCTCGCGGCTCAATTGATGATAGCGCTGCGGGTGCAGCAATTCCCGCACGCATTCCACGGTTTCCCGGGCATTTCCGGAGAGGAGCAGACCACTCCAATATCCTAAGTTTTCAAACACCGGGGCCAGGGTTTGAGAAGATTTCTCGGTGATACCGCTTTCCAGCTCTGCGAGAATGGCCCGGGCGCTGCGCTGCGCCACTTCCTGGAAGGCGCTTTCCAGGGTTTCCGCGGATTTCGCTTCCGAGAGCGCCTCGGCGGCGAATAATTGGGAGCGCAGCTCCCGCACCTGGCCGCGAATTTTTTTGAGCGCCGGGGCTTCCTTTTGCGCAATCGCCGCGTCGATGTAGGCCGGCAGCGATTCCAGCAACGATTCCAACAGCGGCCGCTCGCTTTCCGTAAACGGGAGGCCCTCTTCCTGGAGGTGGTTAAACACTTGCAGCAGTTCCCGGGCCGGCTCTTCCACCCCGGGGTAGGCGTGAATCTGCCCCAGGTCTTTCAATCCCTTCAGTCCCTCGTTCAACTGCGCCGCCAGGTCCGGCTGGTAGGGGGTTTCGATCAACTGGTCCACCGCCGCCATGATCTCATCCACGTACGCCCGCACTTCGCTGACCACGTAGTCGCGCAGGAATTTCCGGCGCGCCCGGTCTTCTTCGGAGAGGGCAGGCGCGCGGCGGGCTTTCTTTTGCTCGATTTCTTCGCTGAGCATTCCCAGCTCTTCCGCGACCGGCTCCGGCTGCGCTTCCGGCGTTTCAAGAACGGCTTCTTTTTCCGCTTCTTCGAACAACTCTTCGAAGGGACGCTCTTCGGCTTCTTCGGGCGCTTCCGCCTCTGCCGGGGCGGGATGGAAAAACGCTTCTAACTCCGCGCTATGATTTTTGACGATGCCGCGGAACAGGGTAGCCCATTCCCGGGCGTTTTTTTCAAAATGGCCGATGTATTCATCGAGGTCGGCGCTGCTAACATCCTGCGTCATTTCCCGGTGCAGGATCGCAAATTCGGTCACCCGGGGATCGTCGATCTGTTTTTCCAGACGATCGGACATTTCCGGCTCTGCCAGCAACCGGGTGAGGTAGCCCCGGAAGGATTGGCGCAGTTTGGCGGGAAGTTTTTTGGCGCCGGCTTCCATCTCTGCCTGGATGATGTTCCGGCAATATTCCTGGAAAGAGAACTGATCTTCCGGCGTTTCGAGCGCCTCCGCCGCCGTTTCCGCGTCCACCGAGGCTTTCCACTCCTCGCTCTGGAGGAATACGTCGAAAATTTCCAAAAATTCGCCGGCTCGGGCGGGAATGCTGCCGAGCGCGGCTTCCGGTGTAGCGTTCGACAATTGATCGACAATGTCGGAAAAGAACAGGGCCAGGTCGCCGGTGGTCTGAGAGAGGGCCAATTTTTCGATATTTTCCTGGGCCGTTTCCTCCCGGTTCAGGTAATTCACAAATCTATCCAAGTAGCGCTGGTCCTCCCGGTTGTATTTTTGGACGCCGTTCTCCCGGATCGTCTCCAGCAACTTGAAGAAATAGAACGTCTCGAAATTGACGGTGCTGCTCGATTTCATGTCCTACCCGTTGGTTTTATTCGCATTCCATTTTACGCATTACATCTCAGGCATCACGTTTCACGTATCACGCATCGGGTTAGCAACGAAAGCCATTTTCGGCGTGAAACGTGATGCCTGATCTTAGCCGGTCATCGCTCCACTTTCATGCGATGGTTGGTGTTGGCCTCGCTGAGGCGGAACTTGGAGACCGCGGTATTCAGCATCCGCGACAGGGTTTCCATTTGCTCCGCCAGTTTTCGGGATTCCCGCGCTCCCCCGGCGGTTTCCTGGGCGATGGAGGCGGTCCTCTTCATGGCTTCGGCAATTTCCGAACTGGCTTTAGCTTGTTGTTGGAAGGTTCCGGAAATTTCCGTGATGGAATTGGAAGAATCCTGCACCCGGGCGATGATCTCCTTCAGCGCCGCCCCGGCTTCATCCACGTAATGGGTCCCCTTCTCCACCTCTTCGGTGCCTTGCTCCATCGCCGTAACAGTTTCGCCGGTGCCGGCCTGGATGGTGGCGATCAAGCCGGAAATATCTTTTGCCGCCTGGCTGGCGCGTTCCGCCAACATGCGCACTTCATCCGCCACCACCGCAAACCCCCGCCCGGCTTCCCCGGCCCGCGCCGCCTCGATGGTGGCGTTGAGGGCCAGCAAATTGGTGCGGTTGGCGATGTCGCTGATTACCTCGATGATTTCGCCGATCTCTTCGGAGCTTTCGCCCAGCGCGCGCACCCGCCGGGCGGTTTCCTGCACCCGCTCCCGAATGCGGTGCATCCCTTCGATGGATTTTTTGACCACTTCCCGGCCTTCCCGGGCGACCTGGGCGGCGCGGCGGGCGGATTCCGCCGCCTGGGAGGTGCGATCATTGGCATATCGCAAAATTTCCGCCATTTCCTTCGCGCCGCGGTAGGTACCCTCGATCTCTTTTGCCTGGTTATCGGCCCCGCGGGACATGGTTTCGGTGTTGATCAAAATTTCCCGGGTAGATTTGGCGATCTGGTCGGAAGCGCTTTTCACGTCCCGGATCAGGGTGGAGAGGTCCGCCACCATCAGGTTGAAAGAATCGGCCAGGGCTCCCAGGGTATCCGCGGTGACCTCCGCGCTCACCGTAAAATCTCCGTCCGCCGCGGCGGAAACGATATTGAGCAAGCTGGTGATATTGCTTTGCAGGCGGTCGCGGTCTGCTTCCGATTCGATCAACCCCTCTAATTTTTCCAACATCACGTTCAGGGCAAACCCGATCTTCTCCAGTTCATCCCGGGTTTGCAGCTGCAAGCGCAGGTGGTAATTCCCCTCCGACACCCGGTTGACAAAATCCACGTAGCGGTCGATCGGGCGGGTAATCACCCGGGAAAGGATAACACTGGCCAGGCCGCATACCAGCAGCGCAAAAAACAGGTAAGCGGCGATCCGCCAGAGAAGGGAAGGCGATTTTTTTTCCACGTCATAGCCAGAGATATCGATCTGCACCAGGGCAATGACGTTCTGCCCGCTATCATAGACCGGGGAGATGGCGGAATAGAGCCAATCCTCCCCTTCCAGGTAATCCGGTTTGTACACCACGGCTTTCTTTTCGACGGCGTTGGCAACCTCGATGCTCAACCCATAAGTCTCCAAATATTTAAACGGTACCCGGGTGGAGAAGAGTAATTGAACCGAATTTGCGCCGGGAATAAACAGGGAAACGTTTTTCAGGGGAAAATCGTTGTTGGGGTCAGAATAAATTTGGAAAAAGCCGCGCAGCTGGCTGGCAATCCGCTGGTAGGAAGGGTTTAACTCCGCTCCCTGGCCGGCGGCGGTTTGAATATCTTCGTTGAAGAGGGCATTAGAGAGAACGCGGCCGGACTCAATCGACTGGCTTCGCGCCCGGGCGAGCACTTCTTCCCGGTCGGTCTTGTAGGTATAGAAGGCCAGCAGAATCATAAAAAAGAAGAGAATGGCAAAAAGAATGAAAAAAAACTTCCATTGAAGCCCGATATACATGCGTGACATTGAGACCCCTTGTTTAATAGTGGGCCAGGATTTGTTTGGCTCTGAGCAGACTTTCCAATTCCAAAATATGAATGAGGTTATATTTGTGCTGCAGAACGCCGCTCAAATAGAATTCCATAGTTTTTGAGACCATCCCCCGGGGAATTTTCACTTCCGCGGGCAGGTAGGTAAGGATGCTGTGAATTTTATCCACCAGCATCCCGATGACAAACCCTTCGGTCGAATCGACCAGGATTACCATATCGTCGGACTGGATCTGTTTGGGGGGCAGCCCCAGGATGGTGGACACATCCACTAACGGGAAAATTTCTCCCCGTAAATTAAATACCCCCCAAAAAGTATCTCCGCTATTGGGCAGCGGGGTGAACCTGGGCAGGGGGATCACTTCTCGGGAGCGGAGAATATCCAATCCGAATAATTTCCCGGCTAATTCGAAAATAGAAAGTCGCTGGACTTCCTGTGTGCTGCGACTGTTTTGAATATCCATATCAATTTATTATCAGCATGGAGTAAAGGAAAAAGGTAAAAGGAAAAAGACTATTTTGGGGGCTTACCGCTTTTCATCCTCACATTTACGGGGACAAACTTTTCACCCTTCGTCAAGCCCAGGGCAGGCTTTTTCATTGTTCACTTTTTACTTTTACCTTTTGATCAACTCCTTGATCTTACCCACCAGTTCTTCATCTTTGAAGGGTTTGGGGATGAAGTCATCGGCGCCAAGCTGTTTGGCTTTGGTGGTTTCCCGGGGAGTATCCTTGGCGGACAGCATCACCACCGGAATTTGTTTGCTGGCCTTGATCGCCTTCAAGACGTCCAGCCCATTCATGTCGGTGAGCATGATATCCAGGATAATCAGGTCGGGGGTGCTCTCATCCAGGAAATTCAGCGCTTCCTTACCGGTGGCCACGGAGACGATATTATAATTTTCATTTTCCAGGGCAATCTCTACCATTTTGCGAATCACCACACTGTCATCCACCACCAGGATGGTGCCCTGGCCGGCTTCTTCTATTACTTCTTTCGCCGGGGGAACCGCGACCGTTTCCGGCTCTTCCATTTCCAGGGCGCCGAGCATTTCGTCCAGCGACTCTTCGGTTTCGGCGACGTCTTCCTTGAAGATCGTTTCCAGGTCGAACTCATCTTCAGGTTCCGCCCGGGTTCCCGGTTCCTCCGGCAGTTCCAGGGTTTCATCCGCGGAAGGCAGGCTGGTGGTTTCTTCTTCCAGGAGGTTGCCGATCAGCTCATCCAGGTCCTCGTCGGCGGCCCCTTCTTTCTCGGTTACCGCCTCCTCCGCGCTAAAAGATTCCCGGATCATTTCATCCAAATCCGTTTCTTCCTCAGCCGCCTCTACTGCTACTTCTTCCAGATCCAGGCTAACCGGCTCTTCCAAATCCGGGATTTCAACCCCGGTTTCCTCTTCCAGGTCAAGCGTCTCCGGGGCAGCGGCTTCTGCCGGCGCGGCTTCGACCGTCTGCAAGACCCGAACAAATTGCAAATCCTGGAGCTTATCCAGCACCCCGTTTACTTCTGCCAATTTCATGTCCAGAAATTCGGCAAGCGCCCGGGAATCCATCACTCCATTGATTGCAAATAGCACTTTCCACTCATCCATGCGTAGCTTAACGTCAAAAACCCGATCTTTTAATTGCTCTGTTCTTTCAAAAACTCGGCTCACCTTTTGCTCCTATCGTTAATTCATCGACATTATTGTTCCGGCAACCGCCTTGTTCTATACAATCGAAAAAAGTTTCCCAAGCTTTATGGGATAGATTGTTTTATTTAGAGATGTGAAAAAACAAAATAGCGTTCTGTCTGATACCAGAGGCCGTTCAAATTAAGGAAATTTTATTCCGAAAGTAACGGCCTATTCGTTCACACCCCCTTAACTATAAAATTTTAAAGAATTTAGTATCTTAAATTTTTTATGTCAAGAAAAATTACTGTCATTTACAACTCCAACGGGCTGCCCGGCGCCGCGTTTTTAATTATTTTCGGTAAATAACAGAAGATGATGAGGACTATCATAACCTGAACGCAGGTATCGCAGCGTCGATCATTTCGCCCAAATGGCGTTCGATTCAACCTAAAAAGCACAACAAGTTGTTTCGGAAATAGCTTTGTTAGATTATCTTACCCCCTTACGCGGGTGCAATAAATGGATTTTGAAGAATTTATTGTGATAAAATCGAATTTTCTTTAACTTTTTATTTTTAGTGGGGAAAAAGCGCATTTTAAATAACTCCCGGCAATCGAATCCGAAAAACAGGAGAACTGTTGTGGAAGATGTTAACCAGCTAATGGCCCAGCGACTGCAAAAGCTTCACAAGCTTTACCAGATGAACGTGAATCCGTACCCTTACAAATTTGAGCGTACCCATACCACAAAGCAAGTCAAAGAACATTTTTCCGAACTGGAGGGAAAACACGTTCAGGTTGCCGGGCGGCTGATGGCTAACCGTTTGATGGGTAAAGCCGCTTTTTGCGACGTTCAGGATATGCACGGGCGGGTGCAGATCTTCATCAAGAAGGATGAAATCGGGGAGGAAGCTTTCGAAATATACAAGCTGCTGGATATCGGCGATATTGTCGGGGCGGGCGGCCCGCTGTTCAAAACCCGCACCGGGGAAATTTCCGTGCTGGTCAAGGAATTTGTAGTGCTGTGCAAATCCGTGCGCCCCATTCCCGTCGCCAAAGAAAAAGAGGAAGAGGGCAGCCGGGTGGTGTACGATCCCTTCTCCGACAAGGAACTGCGTTACCGCCAGCGTTACGTGGATTTGATCGTCAACCCGGAAGTCAAAGAGGTATTCATCAAACGCTCCCGGATCATTACCGCCATGCGGGAATTCCTGAATGAGCGCGGCTACCTGGAGGTGGAAACCCCCATTCTGCAACCGATTTACGGGGGCGCCTCCGCCCGCCCGTTCGTTACCGACCTGAACGCCCTGAAAATGCGCCTGTACCTGCGCATCGCCAATGAATTGTACCTGAAGCGCCTGATTGCCGGGGGATTCGAAGGCGTGTATGAGTTTGCCAAGGACTTCCGCAACGAGGGAATGGATCGTTTCCACAATCCCGAATTTACCCAGATGGAACTTTACGTGGCCTACCAGGATTATCATTGGATGATGGAACTGACCGAAGAAATGATCAGTTCCGTTGCCCAAAAAGTACTGGGAACCATGAAGACCACCTACCAGGGGCAGGAAATCGACCTCACCCCGCCCTGGCGCCGCCTTCCCCTGTTCGAGGGCATAAAGCAGTACACCGGCATGGATATCTCCAATCTCAACGACGAAGAGATGGAAGCGGCGGCAGACCAACTGAAAATCACCGTAGAAGAGGGCTGGGGCAGGGGCAAGATCATCGATGAAATTTTCGGGGAATACGTGGAAAAACATTTGATCCAGCCCACCTTTATTACCGATCACCCCGTGGAACTCTCTCCCCTGGCCAAAAAGCACCGCGAAAAACCCGGCCTGGTGGAACGCTTCGAGCCGGTGATCGCCGGGAAGGAGATCGGCAATGCGTTTAGCGAGCTGAACGACCCTGCCGACCAGCGCCAGCGCTTTGAAGAGCAGATGCGCCTGCGCGCCCGCGGCGACGAGGAAGCCCAGGTGCTGGACGACGATTTTCTCCGCGCCCTGGAATACGGAATGCCCCCGACCGCGGGGCTGGGCATCGGCATCGACCGGCTGGCCATGCTGCTCACCGACCAGCCCTCCATCCGCGACGTGCTCTTCTTCCCGATGATGCGGCCGGAGTAATGCAAAGTGAAAAATGCAAAGTATAATGTGGCAAGTGAGAAGTGGAAAGTGAGAAGCGGCAAAGACCGCCTGGGCTTGACGAAGGGTAAGAAGCGGCAAGTGAAATTAAAGCGTTGCGCAATGGCCACTAATGACGCAAAGCAAATGACGCGCGAAGCGCAAATGACCATCAATGACGCGAAGCAATTGACGCGCGAAGCGCAAATGACAACATAACTAATCCGGAAGCTCAATTACATGAATTATGAAACCTTTATCGCCCTGCGCTATTTTCGGGCCAAACGCCGCACCGGCTTCATTTCCATTATCACGTATGTATCGGTGATCGGGGTGGTGATCGGGGTGGCGGCGCTGAATATCGTGTTGGCCTCCTTTAACGGGTTCGAGAGTGAGGTGCGCAACCGGCTCATCAGCGCGGACGCCCACATCCACGTGCGCAAATTTTACAATCACGACATGGAAGACTACCAGCACCTCACCGAGCAGGTGCGCACGGTTCCCCGGGTGATCGGCGCTTCCCCGGTGATTGTCAAAGAAAGCGTGCTGCACTCTAAAGAGAACAACCAACCGGCCATGATCCGGGCATTGGATCCGAAAACCGCCGGGGAGGTCAGCGTGGTTCCCCAGAGCATCATTTCCGGTAAATTCGACCTGGGAATGCAGGAATACGAGGGCCGGCAACTGCCGGGTATTGTGTTAGGGCGCTATTTGGCGGAATCCCTGCTGGTTTTCAAGGAGGGAGCGATCGTTACCCTGTTTTCGGTGCCCCGGGAGCTTAGCCTGATGCCGCGCTTCAAAGTGCAGCAATTCGTGGTGAGCGGGATCAGCGAGCTGGGATTCTATGAATACGACAAGGTGCTGGCCTATATTTCCATTGAGGAAGCCCAGAAGCTCTTCAACATGCCCGAGGCGGTCACCCGTATCGAAATAAAATTAAACGACTACACCGCGGCGGAAAAAGTCGCCCCGCTCATCGAAGAAAAATTAGGCGGCTACCCCTTTGTGGCGCGCACCTGGTTCGAGCAAAACAAAAGCCTTTACAGTTGGATGACTTACGAAAAATGGCTTTTTACCATTATCCTCAGCCTGATCATTATGGTGGCGGCGTTCAATATTATTAGCTCGCTGGTGATGATCGTGATGGAAAAAACCCGCGATATCGGCATTCTGAAGAGCATGGGCGCGGCTTCCCGGGGAATCATGAAAATTTTCCTATTCGAAGGCGTGATCATCGGGGTGCTGGGGACCGCGCTGGGCAATCTCCTGGCCTTCGGAATCTGCTACGCGCAACAGAAATTCGGCCTGGTAAGCCTTCCCCCGGACGTCTATATCATTGATAAACTGCCGGTGGAGATGCACTTGTTCGATTTTGCTATCGTCTCGATCATCGGCATCGTACTGTGCCTGCTCGCGGCGGTGTACCCGGCGTTCAAAGCCTCGCAGTTGACCCCGGTGGAGTCGATCCGCTATGAATAACCGGGGTATTGAAGATTGAAAATTGAAGATTGAAAATTGGCAAAAAGTTTTACGGGAGCACATCTTGGCAAACACGATTCTTGAGACCGTTCATCTCCGCAAAGTATATGAATCCGGCCCGGCGCGGGTGGAAGTGCTGCGCGGTATTTCATTGCGGGTTCGCGAGGGAGAGATCCTGGTCATTATGGGACCTTCCGGGGTGGGAAAAAGCACCCTGCTCAATTTGATCGGCACGCTGGACAAACCCAGCGACGGCAAAATCTTTATCAACGGGGAAGACGTTTCCCAATTCCCCGAGAAAAAACTGGCGCGTTTTCGTAACGAGCACATCGGGTTCATCTTCCAATTCCACTATTTGCTGCCGGAGTTTACCGCCCTGGAAAACGTGCTGATGCCCCGAATGGTCAAAGACAACGATTGGAGGTCCGACGAACAGCACGCGGTCAACTTGTTGAACGAAGTGGGCTTAGAGCAGCGCTTGTTCCACAAACCCAACCAGCTTTCCGGGGGGGAGCAGCAGCGGGTGGCGATTGCCCGGGCTTTCATGAACCATCCCAAATTGATCCTCGCCGATGAACCTACCGGCGACCTCGACACCCAGAACAGCCAGGCGCTTTTCAAACTGATCCTGGGGCTAAATGAAAAGTACCGCCAGACTTTCATCATCGTAACCCATAACGAGATGTTTGCGGAGCAGGCGCATCGCATCATTCACCTGCATGACGGCGCTATCGCTTCCGAAAAAGTGTTAAGAAGTTAGAGGGTGTTTGGGTGTTTTAGTGTTTTAGTGTTTGGGTGTTTTAGAACGTGTTGACATTTGATTTTTTGTAAAATTTATCATAACGTTGCTGGAAA
>CAZFVV010000093.1:0-20578 GCA_964522165.1 uncultured Calditrichaceae bacterium | reverse complement strand
CCGGCCGGTTTGCCTGCCATAATCCCAAATCATCGCGCAGCTTGATCACGTTAAAAGGAGCGAAAAAGAAAAAGCTGCTAATCCCGGTCTCATCCGCTTCATCGGGATCGGTCAAATCAATATGCGGCTCGCCGGGAAAGCCGGTTCCCACCCCGGAGGTAGGCATCCCGTCGCCCTCACCGGGGTCGCCGGTATTGGGGATGCCGTCCAGACCCACATCGTCGGTCAGGATATTCCAATCAGCATCGTTGTCGATGAAATCGAATTTGGATTCGTCGATCAATGAATTACTGCTGCCGGCGCCGCTGAAATAGTTGATGTATTTCTTCCCCAGGTGGTGATTCTCTTCATCAATCAAGCCATTCAAATTATTGTCAATTCCGTCATTGGGAATTTCGGTATTTTCGTCAATAATGCCGTTCAGGTTGTCATCAACGTTGTTGCCCGAGAGTTCCAACAGGGTATCGCCGGGGGAAATTTGATAAGTTATGCCATTGTACGTAAAAGTAACCCCGCCGGTCGGCATGGCGGTAACGGTGCGGTTGTAAGTGGTATAATCGATTAAAACAATCGGGTCGCCGGTTTGGGCAATCTGGGGAAGAAGCATCGCTTCGTTGATGACGTCGCCGCTGCCGCCTGCCCCGTCGCCGTCATTGTCGATGCCGTCGAAATCGATCCCCGGGGTTTCCAACAGCGCCACTCCTAACCAGCCCACCGGGCTCCAGCCGGTATTGCCGATATTGTCATAATCCCAGGCGTACATCAGGCCGTTTTCCAGGTCGTAGCCGGCGTTATCGTCTCCGGTATCCCCGTCCCCGCCGATGGTGGTTCCCACGATCATGGAGAAAAAGGTTTTGGGGTAAAAAGTGGTTCCCTCGTTGTGGATGGTATATTGGAAGACCAGGGCGTTTTCCAAGAAGGGATCGGAGAACTGATAGGAGCGGGTCTTCACCCGCCAGCCCATGCCGTAGCGGGCGGGATTGGCGCTGTCCGGCAAAAATCCGTGGCTGAAGAAAAATTCGCGGTCGGTTCCATCATCTACCACAAAAAAACCCTCCTGCTCCGCGACGCCGCCGTAGCCGGGAATGCCTAACCAGCCTTGCCAGTCGAGCGGCCAGGTATCCGGCTGGTGGCTCATGGCGACCTTGGGCTGGTTAGGATTGGCGAATCCGGCCAGCGGCTCCCAGCCCCAAAAATCGTTGGGATCGTTGGGATTGTATTCATTATTCCCGCGCGGGCCGTCGGCCACTTCCACGGAGTGGATGATATCCCCATTGGGCAGGCGCGCTTCCGCCCCGACCATGAAGGACAAATCCCCGATATAAAAATGCCCGGAATTGACCGGCCATTCCAGCCCGAAGTCTTCTACGCTATTGATTCTGCCGGTCAATCCGTAATTGAAAAACGTGCTGCGGATTTGATTGCCGGTGTGCACGTTTTTGCGGCGCTCCGCGGGGTCCCCGGCATAGACGGAATACGCCAGCGCCCCGATCAGCGCGGCGAGGAGAAAAAACGAGCGGTGGTTCATGGTTCAACCCTCCTGAGTTTGGTATTGAAACCTTTTATGATTGGTTGAAGCCAATTTAGCCAGACTCAGGATAAAAAACCATGACTTTTATCAGTTGCGGGCATGATTTTGGTCAGCGTTTTGGGAGATAAAGGCCGGGAAACACTAATTCCGGTCGGTTAATATTGAACCGGAAACTGAAAACCGGAGGGCAAGAAAACAGCCTTGAGCAACCCCGGCGCGGAACCGGGCGTTTCCTGCCGCGCAGGAGTTGCTCAGGGGTTGGGCTTCCCGATATGCTTGCGCGGGCTTTTCACGGCCTGGCGAGCATTTCAGGCTTTGGCCGGCAGAATGCTCTTGATCATAGAGACAACAAGGCGATTCCTGCCAGCGCAAACGCTAAGTGGATCAATCCGAAATACCCCAACAGCAGTTTGGGCGCCAGGGCAAACAGCCGGTTGGAGCTCATCTCCTGCGCCGCGTTGCGGGCGCCTTGCAAGCTCTCTCCTAAGCTCTTCAACTGGTCGGCAATATTTTCCACCGCGGGAACCCCGTTATCGCCGATAAAATTTTTCACTTCGTTGACGCTCTGGCCGCTCTGGATCAACTGTTCCCGGGCGGCTTCGATTTTTCCGGCGGCGTCTCCCAACGCCTGGGCGGCCGGCTCAAACGGATGGCCGCTGCTCATTCCCAGGTCGGTTATCATGGTGATCATGCCGATATTTAACCCCATGGGCGTTCTATCGATCACCAGGGGAGGGCCGAAAACGATAAAGCTGGGAATCGGGTGCTCCTGCATGTGGATATCGGTGATATTCTCGAAGTTCAGAGTCAAATCCACGCTTTGGCTTTGGGGATTGAGCGCGGGAACCGCCACCGGGTTCAGGCTGTTTGCGGCGCCCTGGAAGAACCCCGCCGAATCGCCGAAGCGCCCCGCCGCCACGCTAAGGAAACTGGCGGTATTGCCCAGGCGCGCGGCAATATTTTGCAGCAGGGACTTTACGGTTCCGCCGATTACCTGCCCGGCGCTATTGGCCGCATTTCCCCCGGCGCCCAATTTTTCACTCAGCATTTGCAGCAATTCTTGAAGCCGGCGGAGCGGTGAACTCACCTTACCGTGAATGATAAAGGTGGCAATGATGCCCAGCACGCCATAGATTAACAGGACTATCCCAATTAGTTCCACCATCGTGATTCCTCCTGTCGTATTGAATGGTTTTATGACGACCACGTTAAAAAATTAATGAGAACGGATAATTCAAGTGCGGAATAAAGTTAATCCCGAAAAATTTACCGTGAAAGGGACTTTTTAGATTTGAGTGGGACCGGAATAGGGGAAAAGGTGGCGGAACTCTTCTAATTCCCTGCTCATCAGCATTTGGGTGATTTTTCCCGGCCACCACCGCAGCCTCATCGAAACCCGGGCGCCGGATAATTTCACCTTGCTATTGTAGCCAAACCTCTCCATATTTCGCCCCTTCAAATCGCGGTCGGAGGCCATCTATACCCGTGAAAGGTGGGAATCGGCTGTTTGAGATCAAATCAGGCGATGATTTTTGAAGAGTTTGCAATCTTCCCGCCTGCCACCCGCCTGCCGTCAGTCGGGCAGGGCAGTCGGGCAGGCAATTTTCAATTTTTAATTCTCAATGGGTAAAGAAGGCAATTCCCTGTCAAACCATAATTCGGAGGATATTTCCATGCACAAGCCGCTACTGGCGACGTTCGCCGTTATTTTTTTGTTATCCGTTGCCGGCCTGTTTGCCCAAAATCGCACCATCCTGGTTCCGCAGCCGGTCGGCAAGTTTGCCTATAATGGGGAGGGGGACTACTTCAGCAAGGCATACCGCTGGTTTATAGAAAGCGAGATCGACAGCGCCGTGGCCAACTTGAAAAAGGTAATCGAGGCGGCCGGCCACCCCATCGATCCGAACGCTTATTACGTGGTGGTGGCGCATTTTACCGATAAATTTACGCCGGTGGGGATTCTCGGCAAGGATGTGGATTTTTTCAGCACCCGGTTGTACGGCTTGAAGGAGAATAACCTCTATTACGCCTTCATTTCCCAGGACGATTCCGCTTCGTTCCTGTCGGTGCTGGCCACGGCAAAAGATTCCCCCTTCCTACAAAACCTCCCCGGTTTTCTGGGGTTCATCGGGGTGCTGCCGGGAGCGGGGGCGGAAGAATTAGCCCCGGGAGAAAGCGCCTGGGTGGATTTGCGGCAATTTACCCTTCCCAAAAGCTATCGCAAGTTCAGCGACCTGTCGTTTATGGTGAAAAAAAATCTCTCCGATGAAGAGGCGCTGGCCAGCCTGGTCATTGATAACACCGCTAAAGAGCACTGGAGCTTCGGGGTCTGTTTTGCGCTCACCAGCGTGCGCGACGTGGATTTCGTGGTCGGAAACGACGGCAAAATCATCGTGCAGCCCAAGCCGACCGCGGACCCGGCCGTATTCGGGGTGGTCAACTACCATTTCAGCGCGGTGGACAGCAAGGCGAAGACCTTCGGCACCTCCATCCATGCGCTGGGAGGCATCCGGGTAGGGAATGTTTTAGAACCGCTGATCGGGATCGGCGGGGGTTTTTCCCTGGATATTATCGACCTGCACGTGTTCGCCGGCTATAGTTTTGAATTCGCCAATGAATTAAAGGAAGGGTTCAGCGTCGCGGGGGACCCGGTGGCGGAAGGAGAAGATCCCTTTAAAACCAAAGTGCGGGGAAAGCCGCGCTTCGGATTGGAAATCAAATTTCCCTGATCCGGCCAGCCTCATTCTATGCAGCATAAATAAGGAGTGCAAAATTTATTTTGCACTGGAAATGCAGAATAAATTCTGCACTCCCCAAAAAGCTGCGGCAGTATCATCGCGATGTTGCCGCAGTAAGTTACCCGGATGTTAAAGCTTCAGATATCCCTGAGGTAAGGAAGCGCGTCCCCACAGGGCTAAATTTTGGTTAGCAAGTGGGCGTCTTTAGAAAACCGCAGGGCGCGTTGGGCAGGAGCCTCGCCACTCTCGAAATATACTTTCACATCATAGAATAATTGCCCGTCTTTGAGCACCCGCGCCGCTTTGGTGATCCTGGAGGCGTGAAAAAATGAATCGATTTTCTGCCGGATATTCCCGGGAAGGCTGTCGGAAGTGATCATTTCTTCCACTTTCAGCAGCCGGCCGTCGATGGCGTAGCGAACTTCCATCTTTTTATCGGCCAGGGTAAAGGAGATATCATATACGCTCTGGCCGTTTTTCCGATTGTGATCGTAGTGTTTGACCAGCACGCCCGGGTAGCTTTTCGCAAACGCTTCCAGCACCGGCGCGGGAATATCCTGCACCGCCACTTCCGGATGCTTATCTTTTACCAGGGACATCACCCCGTAAAAGATAATTCCGTACGCCAACAGATTGAAAGCGATCAAAGTTCTCATGGTTTATTCCCTCGTTTTAGGCTTCCTTATCAACTTTCCGCAATAAAAATAAGCAAGGAAGCTGAATTCTGCCTGAAACGGAAGAGAATAATTAGCTGGATTCGAATATGTGGGCAGGAACGAAAAAGGCGCTGCGCAGGGGAAAGAGAATTTGAATGAGGGTTCCCCGGCCAGGTTGGCTTTCTACGCGAATGCTGCCCCCGTGGGCCTGCACGATCCATTGGCAGATGGAAAGCCCCAACCCGCTTCCGCCGCCGGAATTACTGCGCGATTTGTCCACCCGGTAAAAACGGTCGAAAATTCGCGGCAGTTGCTCTTCCGGAATCCCGATCCCGGTGTCGCTGATGGTAAAATCCACGGAATCGCCGGCCACCGTCAGCTTCAATTTGATGTAGCCCTTTTCGGTGTATTTCAGGGCGTTATCGCAGAGGTTTAGCAGCAGGCGGTAGATCAACTGTTTGTCCCCGAAGAATTGCACCGGTTCGCAATGGTCCAGCAACACGTCGATGGGGCGGTTTTCCGCCAGGATTTGCACGTCTTCGTAAATCTCTTTCAACACCTCGTCTAAACGGAACGCGCTTTTTTGAACCGGGTAACTGCCGGTGTCGGATTGCGCCAGCAGCATCAGGTTCTCCACCACCCGGCTCATGGAAATAACCCGGTCGAGGGTTTTTTGCAGGGACGCCTGGGTGTCATCGGAAAGATCCGCTTTCTGGTAAGCCAGCTCCAGCTCTCCCCGCAGGATGGTAAGAGGGGTACGCAGTTCGTGGGCGGCGTCCTGGGTAAATTGCTGGATACGGTTGACGCCCTCTTCGATGCGGGCAATCATACGATTGAGGGTGATGACCAGCACCCCGAATTCATCGCGCCCGGCATATTCCGGAAGCCGCTGCCGGAGATTGGTGATGGTGATCTCCTCCGCCGCCTCCGCGGCAGAAACCACCGGCAGCATCGCCAGGCGGGCCATAATCCAACCGCCCGCTAACACGAACAGCAGCGAGAATCCCACAATCCAATGGATGATCTCCACAAATTCATCCGCCACCTCGCGGAAGGTCTGGTTATCCCGCCCCATGGCCAGAATTCCCCAGGGCTGCTGTTTCAGCAGTACCCGGGATTTCCGGCCTTCGATCTCCAGGTTATAGAAACCGTCTTTTCGGGACAGAAAATCCTCCGGCAGCAGCAAGGGAATGTTCCTTTCCCGCCCGCCGAAATAGAGGCGCGGGGATTGTGGGGATGGAAAGTAGATAACCGTGAACTGCCCCCGGTAAATGTAGCGCTCGTTCAACTCCTGCACCAATTCTGCCGCCAGGGGTTCACAATTTTTACACTCCGGGAGGGTTAAGAGAGCAAATTTCGATTCGATAAGCCCGCGCAGCCAGCGTTCCTCTATTTTCAAGGCCCGGTCTGCCCGCTGATCCAGCTCCCGGTAGAGCGCCAGGGCGATGGCGCTAAGCACCAGGGCCAGCACCCCGAAGAAGACCAGGGTGAAAAATACCGCTAAACGGGTTCGAATGGAGAGCTTCATTGCGGGTCCTTCATCACATAGCCGCCGTTACGCACCGTATGAATAAACCGCTGCGTTCCGTTGCGTTCGATTTTCTGCCGCAAGCGCCGGATATACACCTCGATCAAATTGAAATCACTGGAAAAATGAAAATCCCAGACGTGCTCCGCTATCATCCCCTTGGTAACCAGGTGGTCTTTATTACGCAGCAGGTACTCCAGAATGGCGTATTCCCGGTTGGTTATATCTATCGCTTCTTCTCCTAACTTCACCTCGTGGGTTACCGGGTTGAGAACCAGGTTCCCGCAATTCAGCAGGGGCGCTTTGCTGGGCGAATGGCGGCGCAGCAGGGCGCGCACCCGGGCGCGTAATTCCGCTACCGCAAAGGGTTTGGCTAAGTAATCATCCGCGCCGGCGTCCAAACCTGCCACCCGGTCGGAGACCTCCCCCCGGGCGGTGAGCAGCAAAACCGGGGTAACTACTTCCGCTTTGCGCAGGCTCCGCAGCACCGAAAGCCCGTCTTTTTTGGGCAGCATGATGTCCAGAATAACCAGGTCGTACGGTTCTACCAATGCCAGCTCTTCCCCTTGCTCCCCGTTCCTGGCCACGTCAACGGCATGGGACTCCTCCACCAGGGCCTTTTTGACAAACTCGGCCACGTCCCGTTCATCTTCCACGATAAGGATTCGCATTTGCCCTGCTTGTTTGAATGATTGCTTCGTTTTCCAAACCGTTCCAATCTTTATCCCGCCCCGCTCAGAACTTCCCCGAATTCCCCCCGCGATATGCACTCTCATACTATCGTTCATTTGGTAAAATTTCTTAGGGCAGGGGACTAAATCCGGCATTGTTTCTCCCGGGCCAGGCTAAGGGCAATCCCCGCTTCCGGTATAATGGCGATAACCGGTGTTGCTCATGTTGCCGCCAATACCTATTTGATTTCCTTTGTGGCGCTGTAGCAAACATCTCTACCCCGCGGAACATCAGGTAATAATTCTTTAATTCACAGAATCTTATAAAAAATTATAATTTTTTTCCTTGCATGTTTTCTTGTGCGCGGTTATCTTCTGGCGAAACTTAACTGTGTTAAGAACCACAAGTTTATGGAGATTGCTCCATGAGAACCGTGACCAAAAAAGAAGTTGCCAAGCGCGTTGCCAAGATGATGGGGCAAAAGATTTATATTACCGAAGATTTCGTCAACTCGGTGTTTCAAGTATTGCGGGAAATTCTAAGCGATCCGGAAGAGCGGGAAATCCGTATCGAGATTCGCGACTTTGGAGTATTTGAAGTGAAGGAAACCAAACCGAAACCCAAGGCCCGCAATCCCCGCACCGGGGAGATTATCTACGTTCCGGCGCGCCGGAAAACCCATTTTAAGCCCGGCAAATTGCTGAAAGACTATTTAAAAGAACCCCTTGAAGCCAAAAAAGGCAAAAAGAAAAAATAATCACCCCACTTAACGCCAAAGTATAAATAGATTGATTTACCTTAATTACATTATAAATTACCGTTCTTTTGAATCTCAAAGGAACGGTTTTTTTTTAGTTTTCCGATGTTCTTAGAATCTGTTTTAAACGTTGCCACGAAGGCCCAAAGACACAAAGAAGCCACAAAAAACATCAAAAATCTTAGTGAAATCTTGGTGTCTTTGGGTCTTAGTGGCGAAAATTTAGACTTCTAAAACAGCTTCTTAGAAAAGCCAGGGCCGGAATGGAACGTTATTTGGGCATCGATTTAGGGGAAAAGAGGATCGGCCTGGCCGTGAGCGATCCAACCCTCACCATCGCGCAGCCGTTGAAAACCCTGGAATTCAAAAGTATGCCGAAGCTGGTTCGCGACTTGCGAGAGGTCATTGAAACGCTGGGGATTTCGAAAATGATCGTCGGTTTACCGATCACCATGAAAGGAACTTATTCCCAAAAAACCCACCAGATCGTTGAGATGGCGGAGAAGCTCAAAGAAGCCCTGGGGCTGCCTGTGGAACTCTACGATGAGCGCCTGACCACGGTGCAGGCTCAAAAAACCATGCAATTCTTGGGTAAAAAGCCCTCCCGCGAAAAAGGACAGGTTGACCAACTGGCGGCGATGTACTTGTTACAAAATTATCTGGACCAGGAAAAATCCCGGAGAAAAACGAATGGAGCCTAAACTGGTTTCTTCACCGGTGCGGATTGGCGTGGTCGGGTGCGGCGGAGTAGCGCAAATTATCCATTTGCCGGCCCTGGCGCGCTTGAAGGAAGTGGAAATCAAGGCAATCTGCGATATAGATATTCGCAAAGCCTCAATCGTCGCCAACCGCTTTGAGGTGGCGCATATTTTTGATGATATCGAGGAGATGTTTGCGCGGTGCGAGCTGGACGCGGTCTTCATCCTCACTCCCAATAACATGCACCTGCCCATGAGCTTGATCGCCCTCAAGCACGGGGCGCACCTGTTTATCGAAAAACCGGCGGCGCGGAACCGCAAAGAAGCCCAGCGCATCGAACAGGCGGCTCAAAAAAACAGCCGCCACGTGATGGTGGGAATGCACACCCGCTTCCGGCACGACATCCGGGTAATCAAGGATTATTTGAACAACCAGGCCCTGGGAGAGATTTTTTTCATCAAAACTGAATGGCTGCAAGCCCGGTTTCAGGCAATTAAGCAACCCTGGCTGCTCAACAAAAACATTTCCGGGGGCGGGGTGCTCATGGATTTGGGAATCCAGGTGATTGACGCGATCTCGTGGATTGCCAACCACCCCCGACTGGAATCGGTCAAGGTACACTCTCATCAAATAAACGAGTCCCTGGAAGTGGAGGATTTCTGCAGCATCTGTTTGAGCTTTGCCGGCAACCTGACCATATCCTGCCTGGTAAGCTGGAATTTCCCGATTGAACACGACCGCTTTTTCGCAGAGGTTTTCGGCACCAGCGGTTCGCTCACGTTGAATCCCTTGAAAGTGAAAAAACTTTCCCAGGGCAAGGCCATCGACCTGACGCCCACCATTTACGACAGCTTAAACCGGCAGGATATCTTCAAGATGGCGTACGAGCGCGAAATTCGCCATTTCATCGACTTTCTGCTCGGGAAGGAAGCTAAGCTGGAATCGAGCATATCCGAAGCGGTTAGCGTTCTGGCCATAACCGATTGGATCTACGAATCACTCAAGAAAAACCGGGAAATTATCATCCAGCCGGAAGGGGGATAGACCGGGGTCGAAAATGATGAAAATCTCGAATTCGCATATGTCACGGGATAGTACACCTTAAAAGGGTATAATCCACTTTTAGCGGATATGATGCTACGTTTACGATCTGCTCTGGCAGCAGGGTTTGTTTTTTTTAGTCTGAACGGCGGTTTTTGCGGGGAAAGCCCGGCGCCGACCAACCAGGAAATTCTCAGCCGGGTGTTTACCGCCCCGATCCTGAAGCTGTTAACAGATTCTCTGCCGCCCGCGGGAGCGTTAGTGATCCGGGAGTCATCGGGAGGAGGATTCGAGGCCTGGCTGATACAAAATTTAACCGATAGTTGCCTTGCGCAAAAATATTTAGTTTATTCCTCCCCGGATAGCGGGGTGAGTTATGATTATGCGCTTGAAATCTCCGGCGCCAGGGTGCAAATCCAATATCATTCCGCGGGAAGACGCTGGTTATTCTTTAAAAAAGGAGTGCGCAGAACCTTCGAGGGAGATTTCCACCTCCGCGCCATCCGGCACGACCGGCGGGTTCTATACAGCCGCCGGGTGATGGTATCATACCAGGATGTAATCCCGGCCGGCTTGCTGGAGCGGGTCGAAAATCCCGATTTCCCGTTCACGCAAGGAACTAAATCCGGTTCTTCGGTTATAAATCGCTGGTTGGAGCCGGTACTGATCACTGCAACGACCATAACGCTGATTTATTTATTCTATTCTTTGAGGAGTACAAAATAATGCCAAAACGGGCTTTATTCCTGCTCGCCGGGTTAATCCTTTGGATGCTGCTGCCCGGCTGCGGTAAGCGGGTGCACAAGCAAACCTTGAATGCCGATGAGTACTTCGAATATGCCAAAAAGGAATTCGACAAGGGAGATTACCTGGACGCCATTACTGAATTCAACGTCATTGTGCTGCGGTTCAGCGGCAATCCGGTGGTGGATGATGCCCAATATTACCTGGCGGAGTCGCACTTCAAGCAGGGAGAGTACCTGATCGCCATTTCGGAATACCAGAAACTCTTGAATGATTATCCCACCAGCCCTTATGCGGTGCTGGCGCAATTCAAAATCGGCATGTCTTACTACAAATTATCTCCCCGCCCGGAATTAGACCAGGAAAATGCCAAAAGAGCGGTGCGGATGTTCCAAATTTTTATCGAAGAGCATCCCGACCATGAACTTACTTCCAGCGCCCAGAAGTTCATCAATGAACTTCGGGAGAAATTAGCCCGCAAAAAAATGATTGCCGCCACTACCTACCGGAAAATGGGGGAGTTCGAGTCCGCCAGAATTTATTATGATATCATATTGGAAGAGTATTACGATACCCCCCAGGCCGTTTTCGCGCTGTACTGGAAAGGGGAGTGCCTGTACAAGCTAAAAAATTATGCCGAGGCGCAAAACGCTTTTGCCGCTTTTGTGGAGAAGTATCCCGGGCACCGATATACTTCCCGAGCCAGGAAAAAGATGGAGAAATTAGCGGAGTTGCTGAATTCGTCTAAAGCCCCGGAGCACACCCAGCTTGATGAGCAACAAGCCAAAGATTAACATCGGCCTGTTTGGCGGAACTTTCGATCCCATCCATATCGCCCATTTGATCATTGCCGAATTTGTTTGCGAGGCTGCCAAACTGGACCGGTTATTTTTCATCCCCGCGCGGATTCACCCGCTCAAGAATAACCGGCAGATTGGAGACCCCCGCCACCGCGCCGCCATGGTGCGGCTGGCCATCCGGGATAATCCCCGTTTCGCTATTTCGGAAGCGGAGCTGGACAAGGAAGGCGTTTCTTATACCATCGACACCGTGAAGCTTTTTCGCCGGCAATTTTCCCCGGAGAGCCACGAATTGCTCTTTTTGATTGGCGCGGACAACCTTGCAAAATTCCGGGAGTGGAAGCAGCCGGAAGAATTGGCCAGGTTGTGCCGGATACTCGTCTTTGGCCGGCCTCACGCCAATCCGCTTGCCCCGGGAGACCCCCTGCTGGCGGCCTTTCAGTATGTCGAGACCCCCTTGCTGGAGATTTCCTCCACCGGGATTCGCGATCGGGTTCATCAAGGCCGCTCGATCCGTTACCTGGTTCCCGCCCGGGTTGAAGCTTATATTCGCAAGCACTCCCTCTATCGCTGAGTTTGCCCGCCTTTTGCGATATTTCGAGCAAAAATTAATATCTTGCAAAGATTTGGCTGAACCGTTATATTTTTCGATCAACATTACGGATTTTAATCCGCCGGAGGTTGAATGGATATTCAAGAAATCAAGCAGTTAATCAAAATTGTCGAAAAAAGCGATATCGGAGAACTGGAACTTGTCGAGCAGGGCCGAAAAATTCGCATTAGCAAAAATAGCCGGGCGGCCGCGGCGGCTGGCAGCAACGGAATGGTAAGCCCGGTTTACGTGCAACCCCAGGTTCCCGCACAGGGCGCCGACGCCCCCGCCCAGGCCGCTCCCGGCAGCCCGGCCGCGGTGGAAGTTCCCGATAGCGATAAGTATTATGAAGTTCGCTCCCCCATGGTGGGCACGTTTTACCGCGCCCCCGCTCCTGACGCCGACGCCTACGTGGAGGTTGGAGACACCGTCAACGAAGGCACCACCCTCTGTATTATCGAAGCGATGAAGCTCATGAACGAAATCGAATCCGAAGTTCGTGGCAAGGTCGCTAAGGTTCTGGTTGAGAATGCCCAGCCTGTTGAGTATAATCAAGTACTTTTCCTGATCGAACGATAACGATGCACCCCTTGACAAAGATGCTCTTAGGCCCGGAGGTAGCAAACGTTTGTTTTCAAAGATTCTGATTGCCAACCGCGGAGAAATTGCGCTTCGGATCATTCGAGCCTGTAAGGAACTCGGCGTTCGCACCGTTGCGGTTTACTCCACCACAGACGCCACCGCCGCTCATACTATTTTTGCCGATGAAAGCGTATGCATCGGCCCCCCCGAAGGAAGCAAAAGCTACCTGAACAAAGTACAGATCATTTCCGCCGCGGAAATTACCGGCGCGGATGCGATCCATCCCGGCTACGGTTTTCTGGCGGAAAATGCCGAATTTGCGGAAATGTGCGCCTCCTGCGGGCTTAAATTTATCGGTCCCTCCGCCGAGGTGATTCGCAAAATGGGCGACAAGTCCGAAGCCAAAAAAACCATGCAACTGGCCAAAGTGCCGGTGGTTCCCGGCAGCGAAGGGGTGGTAAAGACCGAAGAAGAAGCCCTGGTGGTTGCCCGGGAGATCAAATTTCCGGTAATCCTGAAAGCGGTTGCCGGGGGCGGCGGTAAAGGAATGCGCATCGTGCGCGAGGAGCAGGGGTTGGCGAACAGTTTCATGATGGCCCGCGCGGAAGCGGAGGCTGGATTTGGCAATCCGGATTTATATATTGAAAAATATATCGAAAGCCCCCGCCATATCGAAATCCAGGTGCTGGCAGATAGCCAGGGGAAAATTATCCACCTGGGGGAGCGGGAGTGTTCTATCCAGCGACGGCATCAAAAATTGATTGAAGAAGCCCCCTCCCCGGTGGTGGACAGCAAACTGCGCCAAAAAATGGGCGCCGCAGCCGTGCGGGGCGCCAAATCGGTGGGCTACGAAAGCGCCGGCACTATCGAATTTTTGCTGGATCCGGAGGGCAACTTCTACTTCATGGAAATGAATACCCGCATCCAGGTGGAGCACCCCGTTACCGAAATGGTGTATGGGGTGGACCTGGTCAAAGAACAGATTCGGATTGCCGCGGGAGAACCGCTGCGCATCCAGCAAAAAGAAATGTTCCCCCGCGGGCATTCCATCGAATGCCGCATCAATGCGGAAGACCCGGCAAACAATTTTATGCCCTCGCCGGGCGAAATCACCAGCATTTACCTGCCCGGCGGACCGGGGGTGCGGGTGGATACCCATATTTATAATTCCTACCGGGTGCCACCGTTTTATGATTCCCTGATCGCAAAGCTGATCGTATCCGCCCGCAACCGGGTGGACGCAATCCGCCGCCTCAACCGGGCGCTGGACGAATTCGTGCTGGAAGGTATCAAAACCACCATTCCCTTCCATAAATTCGTGATCAATACCCCGGAATTTATCAAAGGTGAATTCGATACCCATTTTCTAGAAAAGGTGTATGATAAAGCCAAAAATGAGATCGCCGTCGAAGCTTAGGTTTTCGCCATTTTTAGAAACGATCCCGTTGTTGTCGGTTTTACTAAATTAACTTCAACATTTGGGCATTTTATTTACCTGTACAATCGTTAATCGGAGGCTGCCATGAACATTCCGGAAAACCTGAAGTACACCAAAGACCATGAATGGGCCCGCATCGAAGGAGACATCGCCGTGGTTGGGATCACCGATTATGCCCAGGGCGAATTGGGAGACATTGTGTACATCGAGTTGCCCGCCGTGGGAACCCGGGTATCTGCCAGCCAGGGGTTCGGGACCATCGAGGCGGTCAAAGCCGTATCGGACCTGTTCGCCCCGCTGTCGGGTGAAGTTGTGGAAATCAATTCCAGGCTGGAAAGTGCCCCGGAAATCGTAAATGATGATCCCTACGGGGAAGGGTGGATGATCAAAATTAAAATTTCCGATCCCAAAGAAGTTGACACGTTACTGAGCGAAGCGGATTACAAAGGATTATTTTAGAGCCTTCTTCGGCTCGAACCTTATTTTTTTGCTTGAACCCGATATTTGCTGAAGAAAGCTTTCGAAACTGCCGATTACTAACCGCAGAACGAAAGTTCCTTTTGGGGTATCGGGTTTTTATACTTTTAGAAAACGTTTAGTGCGAAGTTTTATGGCCAAAATCCTGATCGTTGATGACAACATCGATATGCTGGATACCCTGGAGCACCTTTTCACCTTCTACGATTTTGAAGTAGTGCGGGCGGAGAACGGCAGGAAGGCGCTGGCGGTGGCGGAGCGGGAAAAACCGGGTGTGATCATCCTGGATGCGCTCATGCCGGTAATGAACGGGTTTGAGGCCTGCGAAAAACTGAAGAGCAATCCCCAAACGCGCGATATTCCGGTAATTTTCTTATCCGCCAACTACACCCGCCTGGAACACCAGCAAAAAGGGATTGAACTGGGGGCGGATGACTATATTTTGAAACCGTTCAACTCCCAGGAGCTCATCACCAAAATCACCTCGCTGCTGCACCGCCGGCGCTTGATCGAGAAGCTCAGGAGCGATAATCAAGAACTCTTGCGCCGGAAGTGCGCTCCACCGGAAACGGAATCCTTGCCGGGGGCGGGGGACAGTGAACCGGCGAACGATTCCAATCTCGACCCGCTCACCGGCCTCTACAACAGCCGCTTCTTTCAGCAGCGATTTGAGGAGGAGTACCGGCATTCCCTGAACGCCGGTGCCGGGTTGGCCGTGGCCCTGGTGGACGCGGATATGTTCCGGAAAATCAATGAAATTTACAGCGAACAAACCGCCGATTACGTGCTCATGCGCATCGCTAACGTGATTTTGCACAACAGCCGCGCCACGGAGGTTGTTTTTCGGCTGGAAAATAATAAATTTGCCCTGCTGCTGCGCCTCCCCGAGGACCCCGCCTTTGAAGAGGCGGAGCGCATTCGCAGCGCCGTTCAGCGGACTCAATTCTTCGAACAGGATTTTTTTCAACTAAAAAAAGTGTCTCCCCGCCAGAAGCAGGCGTTGGAAAATGTAACCGTCAGCATCGGGGTAGCGGCGTTGCAGAAACAGGGCAGCAAAAACGATTTATTGCAGCAGGCGCAGGATTCCCTGGCGCAGGCAAAAGCCCGGGGAAGAAACCGCACCGTGCGTTTTTCAGAAATTCAAAATACCTGAGTTCCAAACCAATCATTGATGGCGTATGAGCAAAAAGATTTTAATCGTTGACGATAACGAACACGTTTTGAAGCTGCTCAAGATCAGCCTGGAAAAAGCCAATTACGAGGTGTACCAGGCCACCAACGGCGACGAGGGGATGGAAAAAGCCCGGGAAGTATTCCCGGACCTGATCATTTCCGACGTTATGATGCCCATGACCGACGGGATTGAGTTCTGCTGGATGATCCGGGAAACTTCTACCTTCCCCATGGTCCCTTTCATCTTCCTCACCAGCCTTGAAGACCAGGAAATGGAAATTCGCGGGTTTCGCGCCGGGGCGGATGAATACCTGGTGAAACCGGTGGATCGTTCGGTGTTGCTGGAAAAAGTCGCCACGTTGTTACAACGGGCTGACAAAGTCAAATCCATGGATAGCGGGGCGCCCGAGGGCGTTAAGGGATTCGAAGGCAGCCTGGCAGACCTCTCCCTGGCCGAGGTGATCCAACTGCTTAATTTAAACCAGCGCAGCGGTGTGCTCCACATAAACGCGGCGGAAGACGGGGAAATCGTTTTCAAAAAGGGGCAGATGCTCTCCGGAAAATACGGAAAGCTGAAAGGGGAAGCGGCGATTTTCAAAGCCGTGCCTCAAAAAAAAGGCACTTTTCGCTTTGAGCCGGTCGAAAAAGAGGTTCCCCGAAATGTAGAAGGCTCGACTATGAATGTGTTGATCGAAGCCCTCCGGCTGGATGACGAGAAGGGAATTGGGGGGTAAAGGAGAAAGAAGGGAAAGGGAAAGGGAAAAGGAAATAGAGAGGGAGCAAGGGTGGGTTTTCGATTCAAAAATTGGATGTGTTGCGTGCGTATGATGGATTCTCAATCTCGGCGCTTTAACCTTTATCCCTTTTCCGCTCCCCTTAATCCTTCATTCCCCCTCCCTCATCCCTGCACCTTTTACCTTTTACCTTTTACCTTTTACCTTTTCCTCTCCACCTGCTTCCTGAACACCGCGCTGCTCTCCCGGGAACCCAATTCCCCGGAAATTCACCTAATTTACACCGGCAATTTGAACTGCACTCTCGATGATTGCCGCTGCGATGATGAGCTAGCAGGCGGTTTTACCCGCATCATGGCGGTGCTGGACAGCCTGCGGGAGCGCCATCCCGGGTTGATCCTGGTGGACGCCGGCGACTTTCTGAACAGCTACTCCCTCCCTAACGCCAACCGTCTGATGTTAGAATTGCTCGCCCCGGCCGGCTACGCCGCGCTCAACCTCGGCGACCAGGAATTCGTAGAATCCCCGGCGTTCTTAAAGAGCGCCAACCCGCCGCTGCCGTTTCTCTCCGGCAACGTGCTGCTGAAAACCAGCCGCGAGCCGGCCGCGCCGCTGAGAATGCAAAAAACCCGGGCCGGGCAAATTTCCCTCTCCATCCTGGGATTGGTGGATGCGGAAGCGTTCGAATTCATCTCTGCAGAAGGGCTTGAAATCATTCCCCCGGAAAAAGCCCTCCAGGCCGTTCAGGCAGAAGTGAACGACCCGGCGGGCCTGCAAATATTGCTCTTCCATGGACGCTGGCAGCGAGCCTCGGAACTGCTCCGCGAGTTTCCCTGGATCGATGCCGTGGTGCTGGCCCACAATCAGCGCCGGCAGTTCCAGGTTCAATCCGGCGCAGCCCTGGCGGAATGCGGCTCCGAAGGGGAGTATATTGGACGTTTGCGCATCACCCGGGCGGGGGATTCCTGGGCGTTTGAGAACGAATTCATTCCCATTCACCGGCGCTTTCCCCCCAATCAGGAAGCTCAGCAAAAGGTCGATAAATACTATCGCCGCCTGCGGGATGGTGTAAAATAAATTTTGCACTCCTGCGCGCCGCGCCGGATAAATCGAACGCTTCGCGCCCGAATACCTCGCGCTCAAGTAATATTTTCTACGGTTTTATCACCTCCAGCACCACCCCGGAAGGGAACTTCTCCGAGCGGTACACCCGCTGCGCAGCCTTTTGGAAATCCTCCTCCTTGGCGTTATAAATATCCGTAAAAGTTTGCGGATTGCGGTCGAACAGTGGGAACCAACTGCTCTGCACCTGCACCATGATCTTATGCCCCTTCAAAAAAGTGTGGCAGACGTCGTTCAGGGTAAATTCGATGGCGGCAACCTCGCCGGGCTTCAGCGGTTGGGGGTTGTCGTAGCCGCGGCGGAATTTGGCGCGGAAAATCTCCCCGCGCAGCAGCATTTGGTAGCCCCCCATTTTCACGTTACAGGGATTGCTTTCGTTATCCGGCATGCTGTCGGGGTAAACGTCGATGAGTTTCACCACCCAGTCGCAATCGCTGCCGGTGCTGGAGACGAACAATTTAGCCGTTACCGGCCCGGCAATGGCAAGGTCTTCCGCTAACGCGGCGCTTTCATACACCAGCACGTCCGGGCGAACGGCGGCAAAACGCTGGTCTTCCACCATGTATTCCCGGGGCATACTCGTCGTCACCTGCGCTGTAAATGACGCCGGTTTGGCGGGATCGCTGATGTATTCATCGAAAAGCGGGGAGGTTTTTCCGGCCGGTTTTTCCGGGGCAAGCTGCCCGCGCGGCTGAAAGTACCACTGCTGCGCGTGCAATCCCGCCGGGGGCCAGCGATCGAACCTGTGCCAGCGGTTAGCGCCGGTCTCGAACACAAATGCTTCCGGCAGATCCAATTCCTCCCGGCCTTTCAGGTAATGCCGGAAAAAGGGCAGCTCGATGTTCTCTTTATAAAATTCCCCGGTTTTGCCGCCGAAATGAATGTTTCCCAGGAGCTCGCCCTCGGAGCGCACCCACCCCCCGTGATACCAGGGGCCCATCACCAAAACATTATAAGCGCCGGGGTTGTGGTCTTCGATGGCGCGGTAAGTCTGGAGCGCGCCGTAAAGATTTTCCGCATCGAACCATCCCCCCACCACCATCATGGCCGGTCGGATGCCCCGGAAATATTGCAGGGAACTGCGGGATTTCCAGAAATCGTCATAGCTGCCGTGCTGCATGGTCTCGTTCCAGAACGCGATTTCTCCTTTGAAATAGCGGGCGTTGGCGTTGGAAAGCGCTCCCAATTGCAGGAAAAACCGGTACCCGTCAGGCGTGGGATACTGGAAGTCCGGGGGCCACTCGGTGATCAGCTCCGGGCGGGGCGTTCCAAAAACCGCGAAGAAATCGAATCCCGGCAGCAGCGCAAACGCCCCGTTGTGATGAAAATCGTCCCCCGTAAACCAGTCCGCAATCGGCGCCTGCGGCGACACCGCCGC
The DNA here is from genome assembly GCA_964522165.1 of uncultured Calditrichaceae bacterium. Classification (GTDB taxonomy): domain Bacteria; phylum Calditrichota; class Calditrichia; order RBG-13-44-9; family J075; genus JABWBP01. The sequence goes on along the minus strand of CAZFVV010000093.1, from coordinate 1,916 downwards.
CAGGGCCGGATGGGCATCGATGGCGCCCATCGCCGCATAAAAGCCGGGGTAGGAAATTCCCCACATTCCCACCCGCCCATTGTGCCGGGGAACGTGCCGCAGCAGCCACTCGATAGTATCGTAAGTGTCGCTGCTTTCATCAACGTCGGCGGGGCTTGGTTTGGCTGCCCGGTGAGGGCGCATGTTTACGAATTCGCCCTCGGACATAAACCTGCCCCGCACGTCCTGAAACACAAAAATAAACCCCTCCCGGGCCAGGTGGTGCCAGGGGGCGATATATTTCTCCGGGTAAACATCCTCCCCGTAGCGAATGAGCGAGTAGGGCGTGCGCCACAACAGGATCGGGTAGGTTTGGGAAGTATCCCGGGGCAGGTACACCGCGGTGAACAGTTCCACCCCGTCGCGCATGGGGATGCGGTATTCGCGTTTGAGATAGTGCTGTTGAAGATACGCGGAGGCCAGGGAATCCTGCGTGCTTTGGCAGAAAGCCGTCGCGCCGGCGGCGAGCCAGCTAGCGCAGATCCAAAGGATAAATCTCCGGTCGAATATTGTCATGGAAGCTCCTCTCTAATTTGCAGGAATTTCCGTTTTGCACGGCAAATTTGCAATCCGAAATTATTAAATTGTTAAATGGTTGGATGGCTAAATGGTTAAGTTGCTGTTCAACCATCCAACTATTTAGCCCTTCGACCATGCCCTTGAAAAAAGTTCTTTTCCTTAGATTATTCTCCTCTTCGTGGCTAAATTTATGCCTACGCAATAAAAACAAGAGATGAAAATGATCAAAGAAGCGATCAGCAAATTCATGGAAGGGCAGAGCCTCACCCGCAAGGAAGCCTACCTGGTGATGGATGAAATTCTGGCCGGCAAAGCCACGGAGGCGCAAATCTCCGCCTTTTTGGTGGCGATGCAGCTCAAGGGGAGCACCGTGGACGAACTGGCCGGTTCGGTGGACGCCTACCGGGAACGGATCACCCCCCTATCCGTCTCCGACGAAAACGCCATCGACACCAGCGGAACCGGGGGAGACAACCTGGGCACCTTCAATATTTCCACTGCCGCGGCGTTTGTCGCCGCGGGGGCCGGGGCCAAGGTGATCAAGCACGGCTATCATTCCGTCTCCAGCCAGTGCGGCAGCCAGGACGTGCTAAAGGCGCTGGGTATCAAAACCGAGTTATTCCCGGACCAGTTTTATCACCTCTTAGAAGAAACCGGCCTGGCTTTTCTGTTCGCCCCGCGCTACAAACCGATTCCCCGCAATTTTGCCGGAATTCGCCAGAGCATCGGGGCGCGCACCCTCATCAACATTCTCGACCCCCTCACCAAGCCGGCGCTAACCAAGCGCCATCTCATCGGGGTGTACGATTACCAGCTCTCCCGCCTGATTGCGGAAGTAATGCGCGAGATGGGGCTGCTCCACGTGATGGTGGTGGGCGGCGATAACGGGCTGGATGAAATGAATATCTCCGGAAAAACCCACGTGGTGGAAATGATCGACGGCAATATTCAAGAATACGAATTGATGCCGGAAGACGTGGGATTGAAAACCTGGCCGGTGGAGGAGCTTAAAGGCGGCGATCCGGAGAAGAATAAGCAGATCATCGTGGGGATTTTGAAAGGGGACAAAGGCGCCCCCCGGGACGTGACCATTTACAATGCCGCCGCGGCCTTAAAGATCGCCGGGCTGGCTGCCGATTTGAAAGAGGGAATTACACGCGCCCGCAAGGCCATCGACCAGGGGCTTGCGCAGCACAAACTGGAACAGATGATCGAAATCAGCCGGAAGCTGTGAAGAATTGAAGATTGAAGATTGAAAATTGGAAGGTAAGTGTGCGCTTAAACGTGGTCGGAGACAAAGTCTGCGAAACCTCGTTCCCAAAGTCTCTTTGGGAACGTAATTGCACGCGAAACTCCAG
>CAZFVV010000092.1:14119-20877 GCA_964522165.1 uncultured Calditrichaceae bacterium | reverse complement strand
ATTGCGGCACGGGTTTCCCCAGCTATCCATTCCCCGCCCTTTGCTGCTGGCCTGGGGAGTGCTGTTGCCTATCGGTTTTTTCCTGGAATCGCTCATCCGCCTGCTTTGGGTGCAAAATCCCTGGCGCTACCTTCGCCTGCATCCCTTTCGCTACATCATTTTGCTGATGATCTTGCTGGAGCTTTCCGGGGCGGCGGCATGGAGCGCCGCGCAAACCGCCCCTTCCGGCTCGGGCGAAATCTTAAACCGCCGCAGCGTCTCCTTTACCACCGGAGAATTATACCTCGCCATCGTGTCGTTAGGCTTTGCCGGAAGCTGGGCGCAGGGAGTGCTCACCGCCAACCGCTGGCTGGCTAATCGCCGCATCCCGGTGCTGGCGCTTCCGGCGCTCACCTTTGCCGCGGCAATCCTTGCCGGAACCGCGCTGCTGGCGCTTCCCGGCCTGCACCGGCAGCACATTTCCCTGTTGGATAACCTCTTTACCGCTACCTCAGCCCTCTGTGTTACCGGCCTCTCGGTTTACGATATCCCGGCTGCCCTCAACCCCGCCGGCCAGACCGTGCTGGCGCTCCTGATCCAGGTCGGCGGGCTGGGCACCATGACCATCCTGGGCTCCATGGCCTTGTGGCACCGGGGAATGATTACCGTGGGGGAGCGGGTAGCCTTTTCCGAGTTGGTGGGGGGAATGAAACTTACCGAAACGCGAAAACTGCTGGGAACCATCCTGAAAGTTACCCTGTTAGTGGAAGGATTCGGGGCCCTCGCCTTTTGGCTGCTCTGGAGAGGCCGGATAGACCATGCCCTTCTCAAAGGCGCTTTCCATTCCATCTCCGCTTTTTGTAACGCCGGGTTTGCGTTGTTCAGCGACAGTTTCGCCTCCTTCCGCTCCGACTCGCCCACCCTGATCGTGCTGATGCTCCTGATCGTGGCCGGGGGAGCCGGTTTCCCGGTGCTGGCCAACCTGAACCGCGCAGCGCTCAGCCGGGTCATCCCCTGGCAGGAATCGCTTTCCTTAAATAAAACCAGCCGGGTGGTGTTGCTGTGGTCCGGGGGGCTCATCGTTCTTGGGACGGTTCTGTTCTTCGCCGACGGCTGGATAAACGGAACCCCGCGCACCTGGATAGAGGCGCTCTTTCAGTCCGTAACCACCCGCACCGCGGGTTTTCAGGCGGAGTCGCAGTTGCGTTTCGGGTTTCTGGGCCTGACCGCCGCTATAGCGCTGATGATCATCGGCGCTTCACCGCAGTCCACCGGCGGGGGCGTCAAAACCACGGTAGTTGCCCGGCTGTTCCGGCGGACCGATCCCCGCGACCCGCTTTCCTCATCCCGCTGGCTGATTACCTCTAAACCCTTCCGCGTTGCCCTGCTGCTGACGGTTTTATACCTGCTGACCGGTCTGGGAGCTTCCGCCCTGTTCTTCATTACCGATCACCTTTCCGCCCGGGATGCTCTTTTCGAGGCTTTCTCTGCCCTGGGCACCGTGGGCCTCACCCGTGATATTACCCCCACGCTCTCCCCCACCGGCAAGTGGATCGATATTTTATTGATGTTCTGCGGGCGGGTGCTCTATCCCGTGCTGGTGATGCGGATGGTCCGCCGCCGCCCCGCGCCCGACCCGGTGCCCTGGACCTGAAAAGGGAAAAAAATCCGAAATAGGGCGGGGAATCATTTCGCTTTTCCCCGCTAAGCCTGCCTGGGTTTACGCCCATGCGGAAAACCGGGGTTAGAGCCTTCGTGTCTTACTGGCTGAATCGATACGATAAACGAAGATTGCCCTTGATTCATGATACTGCGGGCAAATTATTGGAAGCCATCCCCCTGCTCCTGCCTCCTCATCCGGGACGGCAAAATCGGTCGAAATATCGACCGGGAGACGAAATGCCGACCTGCGATCCATATTCTCAGGATTATCATTATTCCCTTCTGATCCATTCCAACCTGTTTTAATTAAACAACTTAATTCCCCTATATTCTTTGCCTGACCGGTTTGGCATTCCTCTGGCATAATAAACGGTTATGCTGATCGTGCTGCTGAAAATAATTCCCCAGGCGGGGAAACGACAGGATACTCTGGATATTCTTCGCTCCCTCCGGCTGCCGTTGCAGGTACGGCAGGATTGCCTGGCGTGCGAGGTTTATGAAACACACGAAGGCAAAGGGGAGATTCTCTACCTGGAACAGTGGCGCAACAAGGAAGCATTAAGCCGCCACATTCAATCCACCCTGTATCTGCGGATTCTAACGGCCATGGAACTGTCCGCCGAAGCCCCGGAAATTTGCTTCCACGATGTTGCCGATAGCAGGGGGATGGATTTAATCCAAGAATTAAGGGCGTGTGAGGAATGCTGAAAATCGGCTTTCGGAAAAAAAACCCAACATTATTTAACCCTATTAACAAACAGAAGGAGAAGAGATTATGCGAAACATCAGGAAAAAAACCGCGCTGTGGCGTCTGCTATATGGCTTGTTGTTGCTGTTGGCTGCAAGCGCCATATTGCTGACCGGCTGTTATCCCGGCGAGATCGACAGTGTGGAAGAGACCGATCTGGTGGTCACCCTGTTCGATAAGGATGCGAATTTTAGCGCGTACAAAACCTACGCCATGCCGGATACCATCATCCATATCTGCGACGTTCTGTCCGAAGATCAGAGCAGCTGTCCTGCGGAGCTAAGAAGAACTTATGATAATCTGATCTTATCCCAGATCAGAAGCAACTTGCAGAGTATGGGTTTCGCCGACTCATCGGCGACTCCGGACTCGGCAGACGTGCTGGTAGTCGTCTCGGCCAACGCCACGGACATGTACGGCTACTCATACTATGGGTGGTATTGGGATTATTGGTATCCTTACGGGGGCTATGGCTGGTATTATCCGCCCACCACGGTGTATTATGAGTTTACCACCGGCACCCTGATGATCAACATGTTTAAGAGGCCGGATCCGAATCCGAATCCGAATCAGCAGCTTGACGCGCTATGGATAGCAGCCATCAACGGGTTGATCGGGGAAGGCGGCAATGCGCAAACCCGTCTTAACACCACCATCGACCAGGCGTTTGAGCAGTCCGCTTATTTGGGCGCGGGGAAGTAAGGGCAGGTGTGACATCCCCCTTTATCCCCCTTCAAAGGGGGAAATTTCCTGGTTCCCCCCTTTGAAGGGGGGCAAGGGGGGGGGATGTAAACAGCCCTCAAGATATTCAAACTATCTTTCAAACTTGCAAAAGTAGAAAAAGGAGCAACCAAGATGAAATACCAATCATTCATACTCTTTTTGGGCCTCGCCCTGGGGAGCTTTTTGTTCAGCACTGCTGCTTATGCGCAGTTCTGGGGCCAGTCCTATAGCGCCATCACTTACAACATGGGTCTCCCGGTGGGAGATACCAAAGACTTTGTCAGCCCCTACAGTTGGCGCGGCATGGGGCTGGAATTCCGAAAATTCAACAGTTCCAACACTTCTATAGGCTTTTCATTAGGCTGGAACGTTTTCCATGAGGAGACCAGCGAAACCATCGAGATCGGGGACGGCCGCGGCCACGCCACCGGCAACCAGGATCGCAGCATCAACGCCTTTCCCCTCATGGTGGGCTTTCAATATTACCTGGGACCGGAAGAGGGCGCCCGGCCCTACGTGGGGGTGAGCGGCCCCGGCTATTACATGATCCAGCGATTGGAGATCGGGGTATTCGCTTTCGAGGACGAGGGCTGGAACTGGGGATTGGCCCCGGAAATCGGGGTTTTGGTGCCCCTGCAAAGTGAGGCGACCCTGCTGTTGAACGTCCGTTACAACTACGCTTTCGAGGGCTATGGCCGGGGACCGTATTCTTACTTAGGGTTCAACGTCGGCTTTGCCTGGTCGTCTTATTAATTAGCTCATGTTACACATAACCGCTCCTTCGGGGCGGTTACGTGTAACATCGGGTCTTATCAAATTTTTGTAAAGAGGAGATTTCCATGAAAACTGTAATTCTGTTTCTGGCCCTTAGCGCCCTGGCGCTTACCCCGGGCTGCTCTTCCGTCACTTATAAGCATGATTTCGATAAAAGCGCCGACTTTACGGCGCTAAAGACTTATGCCTGGGTGACGGTGCCGAGCAACCCCGCCGCCAGCGTGCAGGCCGCTTTGCAACGCAACGACCTGCTGGACAAACGCATTAAAGAATCCGCAAACAACCAATTGGCCGCCAAAGGCTATACCCAGAGCGCCGACGCCCCGGACTTCCTGGTCTTGTATCACACCGGCACGGAAGACAAGATCAATGTCACCGACTGGGGATATGGTTACGGGCCTTATGGCTATGGTTATGGCGGCTATGGCGGCTGGTATGGCGGCGGCGTTGACGTTCAGCAATATAAAGAGGGGACATTGATCCTGGATATTATCGATGCCCAAACCAAGCAGTTGGTGTGGCGCGGCTTTGCAACAGCGGCGCTCAATCCCGACGCGCCGATGGAAAAGCGCGAGAAAAAACTCAATGAAGTCATTACCCAAATTCTGTCAAAATTTCCGCCGACGGCCGCAAAGTAAATAGAAAAGGCCGGGCGGGAAACCAACCGAGGATATTTAGTAGGCAGTAGGCGGTAGGCAAATTTTGCCTGCTGCATACTGCCTGCTCCGATACGCGGCCCAGAATAAACTACACGTTAAGAAAATTCAGGGATAAACTCCCGGATTTCGGCATGAAAAAACCAACAACATTATAATCACAGGAGAAATGAACCATGAAAAAGTATTTGTTAACCCTGTTCGTTTTTGCGGCAACCTCCATTTTTGCCCAGGAGGTGGACAGTTTCATCGAATTGCTGCGCTCGGATGTGAAAACCCAGAAAAAGGGCATCATCACCGCGGTGATGGAATTTAGCGAGGCGGAAGCCGCCGCCTTCTGGCCGGTGTATCGCAGCTACGAAGTCGAGCAGGACAAGCTGACCGACGCCCGGATAGCTCTGATCAAAGATTACGCCGCGAGTTATAAAACGATAGTGGACGCCAAAGCCACAGAATTGATGGATAAAGCCTTCAAGTTCCGGGAAGAGCGCCTGAAGCTGCAAAAAAAATACTACAAGGAGTTTTCCAAAATTCTGTCGCCTACCAAAGCGGCCAAATGGGCGCAGTTGGAAGACCAGATCACCCTGCTGATCGACTTGCAGATCGCCTCGGAACTGCCCCTGGCGGAGAAGCCCAGCGAGCAGTAAAGCCAGCCCCATGGAGGAGGCCGGTCATCAGTAAAAAAATGAACCCGGTGTTCGGGTGTTTGCCAAAGGGATGCCTTCGGCATAAGTGTTCATGTGTTCAGGTGTTCGAGGAACTTACGCCAATCGTAGATTTCTTCGGAAAGGCATTCCTTCGGAAAACACTTGAACACTTGAACACTTGAACACTTGAACACAAAAAACACCCCGGAAGACCTGGATAACCCTCACAAAATAACAAAAACAGGAGAAAGCTCATGAGACTAAAACAACTTCTGCTCGCCCTGCTCTGCGGGCTGTCGCTGCCGCTGGCGGCGCAGGATAAGCCGAAACAGACTTTCGAGGTGTACGGCTTTGCCATGACCGATATGGGTTACAACTTTAACCAGATTGATCCCGCCTGGTTTGATGTTGTCAGACCAACCAAACTTCCCACGATGGAAAATCAATTTGGCACTGATGGAAATACTTTCTTCAGTGTTCGCCAGACTCGCTTCGGCGTAAAGAGCGCTACCCAAACGGCGCTCGGTGAACTTTTTACCCAATTCGAATTCGAATTATTCGGAACCGGTGTGGATGCGGGCCAAACCACAATTCGGCTTCGCCATGCCTACGGTGAATTAGGACAGTTCGGTGTTGGTCAGTACTGGAGCCCTTTTATGGATATTGATGTATTCCCGAATTCAGTTGAATATTGGGGTCCAAATGGTATGGCATTTTTCCGCAACGTTCAATTCCGCTGGATGCCAATTAAAGGTGATACACGATTGACAGTGGCTCTGGAAAGACCGGGAGCAAGCGCTGATGGAGGTACCTACAGTGAAATTATCCAAACCCAAAATATTAATGGAAGATTTCCTGCCCCGGATTTATCTGCCGAATATCGATCCGCACACCCCTGGGGATATGTTGAAGTAGCCGGTATAGTTCGTTATATGAAGTGGGAGGACCAGGGAACAGACCAGATTGATTTAAGCGGCGATGCTATCGGTTGGGGATTCAATCTTAGCTCTAATCTTAAAGTTACCAAAAATGATTTATTGAGACTTTCGGTTCTGTACGGAGAAGGGGTTCAGAACTATATGAACGATGCAACTGTAGATGTTGGAATTGACACAACCGGTAATCCGGAAAAACCTATCGAGGGTGTTGCATTGCCCTTATTGGGCGCAGTTGCTTTCCTGGAACACAACTGGAGTGACAAGTTTGCTACGGCAATAGGTTATTCGATGCTGAGTATGGATAATTCCAACGGGCAGAGTTTTGACGCCTTTAAAATGGGCCAATATGCTCTTGGCAACATTATCTACTATCCTGTGCAAAATGTAATGATGGTAGCGGAGTTGCAGTGGGGTAACCGTGAAAATTTCAATAACCTGGAAGCGAATGAAGATTATCCGAATGGATACTTGAAGACATCGGATATTCTGAAAGTCCAGTTCTCCTTCAAGTACAATTTCTCGAAGGTGTTTTAGAGGGGCGATTATTCCGGGGGTTTTGGTGCGGATTTGTAATTAGTACCAAGCAAAGTGGAGCATAGGTTGAAATTCCCCTCCTTAACAAGGAGGGGAA
>CAZFVV010000092.1:0-14019 GCA_964522165.1 uncultured Calditrichaceae bacterium | reverse complement strand
TCCCCTCCTTAACAAGGAGGGGAATTTAAGAAGCAACAGCAAAATAATTTATCTAAACATGAAACAGGAGAATCAAACTATGAAAACTCACTCAAACACAATACGCGCCCGGACGGCCTTTGCCGCCCTGCTGCTGATGTTCGCCATCAGCGCGGCAGCCCTGGCGCAGGCTTCCGATAAAATGTTGACCAAAGCCAACATCGAAGCGGCGATCAACGAGGCGTACACCAAATTCAAAGATGTTAAAGAGGGCGAAAACGCCAGCTACATCAAAGAACTGGCCACGGTGGATCCGAATATTTTTGGCATCGCCCTGGTCACCACGGACGGCCAGGTTTACACAGCAGGTGACATTAGCTCCATGGTTTCCATCCAAAGCGTTTCCAAAGTATTTACCATGGCAAAAGTAATCGAAGAACAGGGACATCAGGCGGTGCAGGATAAAATCGGCGTGGATGCAACCGGGGAAGTGTTCAACTCAATAGTTGCAGTGGAAAGAATGAGAGGCAAAGAAATCAATCCCCTGGTAAATCCGGGCGCTATTGCTTCAACCAGTCTGGTAGCCGGCGCAGATTCTTCCGCCAAATGGAAAAGCATTCTCCAGGTCCATAGTGATTTTGCCGGCCGCCCGTTAGCGCTGAATATGCCGGTTTACATCAGTGAAGCCGGGGATAATTTACGCAACCAGGCAATTGCGCATCTGCTGCTTGCTTACGGTCGAATGTATTTTGATCCTGCCGAGGCAACCGACATTTATACCAAGCAATGCGCTATCAATGTAAGCGCCAAAGATGCCGGAATTATGGCGGCAACGCTGGCAAATGGCGGCGTGAACCCGGTAACAAAAAAGAAAGTTGTGTCGCCGGAAACGGTTATGTACACCCTTCCGGTTATGTCAACCGCAGGACTTTATGACGATTCAGGCATCTGGTTTTACAATGCCGGCGTTCCTGCAAAAAGCGGGGTTGGCGGCTGCTTAATAGCGGTAGTGCCCGGAAAATTCGGGATAGGCGTGGTTTCTCCTCCCCTGGATAAAGCCGGCAACAGTGTAAAAGGCCAATTGGCAATCAAATATGTGATTGAAAAGCTTAAGGCGAATCCCTACTTGATTCAACCGAAGTCGAAATAGGCCACAACCCAGAGGGCAACAGAACCTCATCTCCTCAATTCCCCTCTCCGGAATCCGGGGAGGGGAATTTAAAAAACTGATGTTACGCATTTTAACACATGGTTCGATAAACTCACCATGCAAAAGGCAACAGCGAAAACAGAGTTTTCATTTTTCGGTAGTGGTTACATTTTGACTGATGGCGAAGCCATGGATACCCATAACGCCAGTCTGAGCCGGGCGGAGTTTGCCCCGGCTCCACGCGTGGCCAGACAGAAACCAGACATCATAATTCAGTGGTCGGTTGAACAGGAGCGAACGGAGATAACAGAGATATTCTCAAAAATTCTGTTGCCTCTGTTTTCTCTTGTTCAAATTCATCAGTCAAAACTTAACCACCACCCATTTTTCGGAAGAGTTTACCCCGGCAGGCCGGGGGGGCTAATAGTGCATCTACGTTTCCGGGGCAGTATCAAACCGATAAATATTTGTTTTCCTCTGTTCCCTCTGTGCCCTTTGCATGGTGAGTTTATCGAACCATGTGTTTGAATTTTTCTGTTCTGCGCAACATCACTTAAAAATAAGGGAAAATATATGCGTGTTTTAACATTGATAACGTTATGGAAAAGGACTTCCGCCCGGAGGCAATTTGAATTTGCCCCGGCAATAGCGGCAGGGGCAATGTTTTTTCTGGCGATTCTGCTCGCCGTTTTCCCCCTGAAACTGGCGGCGCAGGAAACGAGCCTGCCGGACACCACCGGTATTCCGGCAGAACGTTACACCAACGAAATCGCCGGGGAGTTCACTCCCGGCGCCGGTTTCGACATCGTCAAAACGAAACGGGGCAGCTTGAACATCAGCGCCTATGCGGTGTTCAGGTACTTGAATCAGATGCCGGGTGAGCAAACCTTCACCGACCACCTGGGGCGCGAGCGCCCCGTCAAAGCGCGCAACGACCTCAATTGGCATCGCACCTTTGTGTGGCTGACGGGCTTCCTCTACGATCAGAAGCTGCGCTACAACATCTCTATATGGTCGCTTGCCACCACCCAGCAGACGCTCGTGTTCGGCAATCTGCGGTACGTCGCGTCGCGAGCACTCACGCTGGGCGTCGGCCTCGGCCCCAACCTCACCAACCGTTCGCTGCAGGGTTCCTGGCCGTTCTGGGCCGGCAGCGACCGCCAGATGGCCGAGGAGTTCCTCCGCGGCGGCTTCTCGTCGGCGTTCTTCATCACCGGCGAGCCGCTCCACCGCTTCTACTACACGGCGTCGATCAACACCAACTTGAGCCAATTGGGGGTGACCGCCGCGAATGACACGCGCGACCTGGCATACAGCGCCAGCGTGTGGTGGATGCCGACGACAGGGGAGCTCGGCCCACGCGGAGGATTCGGCGATCTTGAAGAGCACCAGGAGGTGGCGACGCGCTTCGGCATGTCGGCGGCCCGCAGCCGCGAGAGTCGCTACGCACAGTTGGATGCGCCGCCCAATGCCACCCAAATCCGGCTCTCTGACGGCGTCTTCCCCTTCGAGGCGGGGGCGCTGGCCGATACGGTCACGGTCGAGGCGCTCGACTACGCGGCCTTATCGATTGACGCGGCGTTCAAGTACAAAGGGTTCTCGTTCAATGCGGAGTACACCCTCCGCACGCTGTCGAACTTCGAAGCCACCGGTCCGCTGCCGGACGACTCGATCCTCGATCACGGCTTTTTCGCGGAGGCGATGCACATGGTGGTGAAGCGGAAGCTCGGGGTGTACCTGGTGACCTCGCTCATCTTCGACGAGTTCGAGAGGAATCCCTGGGAAGTCGCGGGCGGTGCGAGCTTCTACCCCTTCGGCAACCGCAATTGGCGCCTGAATCTCCACGTCATTCGCATCGAGAAATCGCCGACCGGATCCAATTTCGGCTACTACACCGCCGGCCAGAGCGGGACGACGGTCTCGCTGGGAACCGACATTTTACTGTGAGCCGGGGAGCATATAAAAAACCCGGCAAAACAATTTGGGGCAAAACTAGCCAAAGATATTTGAAATTTGCCACAGGAGAAAACAGAGGAAACAGAGGGAAAGGAATTGAAAAATTATACCGGCCAGGAAGCGGCGCTATGCTGAAACTCTGTTACCTCTGTTAGCTCTGTGTTAAAAAATTCAGGGACAAATTCTCAGATATTGCCTTTAAGAATCTATAGTCAACCAGGTACGAAAAGGAGGTTTCAGATGATAAACGCTTTTTACTCCCGCCTGCGCGCGGGCATGTTGTCAGGCTTGCTGGCCCTGGTATTTGTGTTGGCGGATCCGGCAACCGGGCAATCCCAATCCGCGCCGGCGGAAGATAAGTATTTATTTAACGATTCCCATTTCCACATAACAAATTACATTCAGGAAGGCATTGAAATGGAGTTTTATGTGGATTCAATAATGGGGGACAAAGTCGGAAGATCGACAGTTTTCGGACTTCCGTTGCAGCAGCAATGGTCTTATCGTGTAACCGGGGATAACGCTCCGACTTACTATCTGGATACTGATGCACATCTATACTATTACTCATTCTGCGATGCATGGATTGCAATGCAGTATATATCCCTTCCAAAAGAAAAACAGGAACGGCTGGATCCGATGATCATCGGTTTCAATGTTACGGATATGTATGCAGCAGATCATATCAAGCGAGTTCTTAAAGTTTTTCCCGGAGTGTTTACCGGCATTGGGGAGTTTACCATTCACAAGGAATTTGTTTCTTCAAAAATTGAAGGTGATGTAGCCAGTCTTACCGATCCGGCGCTGGATAGAATTATGGATTTCTGCGCCGAATCCGGATTGCTGGTTTTAATTCATAACGATATCGACAATCCTTTTCCGAAGCCGGGCAAACCAAATTATGTAACCGGATTTCAGGACCTTATAAAAAGGCATCCGAACACTACTATCATTTGGGCGCATCTGGGTTTGGGAAGGATTATTAAACCCATCGAGGATATGGGAATACTATTCGAGGAGATGCTTGCAGATCCGGCATACAATAATCTGTACTTCGATCTTTCCTGGGATGAAGTGGCTAAATGGCTTGATTATACTGATAAATCTTTAGCAAGAACTGCTGAGATTATCAAAAAGTATCCGGACAGATTTTTGTTCGGCACTGATAACGTCGCTCCCGACAAGCAGGAGAAGCAGCTTAGAGTTTACCATCTTTATGACCGGCTTTGGAAAGCAATTGGGCCGGAAGCCACTTACAAGGTAACAAAAGGAAACTATGAAAGATTATTTGATGCTGCGAGGCGCAGAGTACGGGCGTGGGAGAAGGAACATGTGAAGTGAGTGGTGCCGGTGGAGAAAAAACGTTAGGAGGATTTTAGTTAGAATAAAAGTGTGGCCTTAATTCATCGGCGGGAATATACCGGCTGGCCTGTCGAAAGATGGCCTTGCAGGTGCCGGTATCAAGTTGAGGATGGTTTGGGATAGTGAGGGTTTGTTTTTCACCGGTTTCAGTGATACGCTGTAACTTAATATGGCTACCGCGCTGTGAGAAGACGATGAAACCAAACTTTGCCAAAATCTTCACTACTTCCGGGCCGGACAGACGCCGAAGTTTAGGCATAAACCGGTTCCAGTTCCATAGTTACCAGGATGGTCGGCTCCGGAGCTAAACCGAGTTCTGCCAAATCTTCATCTTCGAGATGGAGTTGCACCGCTTCCCGCAGGTTTTGGGTGACTTCATCAAGGGTAGCGCCCTGGGTGACAACCGGGATTTCAAGGCATTCGGCAAAGTAACCGGCTTGTTCACCGGGGCGGATAAGGGCTTTGATAGTTCGTTGCAGCTTCATAAGGCGTCTTCCTTGTTTTAAGTTTGAGTCCGTTAAAAATGGAGCAGTTGATAATTTAAAGGAGCGACCCATGAAAGCAAGCCCAAAATTATTCTTCGGCGGGGAGCATGTACTTTGCGGTTCTAATGAGGAAATATCCATGCAATCAAATCAAAAGAGACCTTTCTAATGAAACCGTTTCGCGAATTCGTTGTGAACACGCTGGTCGGGGGATTACTGGTCGTCGCCCCGATTTATCTGGCGGTTTTGCTGCTGCTCAAGGCCATGCAAGCGGCGGCGGGTCTGGTGCGGCCATTTGCGATGCTGCTCCCGGATTGGCTCCCCGCGGAAAACCTTCTCGCTCTTCTTCTGGTGTTGTTTGCCTGCTTCCTCATCGGCGTCGCCGTCCGCACTCCGACTGGGCGAGCGATGCGGGAGCGCATCGAGAAGGCCCTTTTCGAAAAACTCCCCGGCTACGCACTCTTTCGCAGCCTGATTCAACGGTTGGCAGGGGAGGATCAGGAAACCGCATGGAAGCCGGCCCTGGCCGAGATCGAGGATGCGCTGGTTCCGGCATTTATCATTGAAGAGCTGGAGGACGGGCGCTACACGGTCTTCGTCCCTTCGGTGCCCACGCCTCTCGCCGGAGCCGTCTATATTCTCAACCGGGAACGTGTGCATCCCCTGGACATCCCCTTCACCCAGGCTGTGCAGGCCGTCTCCCGCTGGGGATCAGGTTCCAAAAACCTTGTTGCAGCAATGAAAACAGAGAAGGCCGTGACATAGGACTTTATTTAACTTCTGATGTTACGCAATCAGCCAAATTTCGCCACATGGTTCGATAAACTCACCATGCAAAGGCCACAGAGGGTACAGAGAAAATCAAATATTTATTGAGCCTAAGACTGCACTGATGAGCAAAAACACTAAAAAAGTGATTGAAACTCTGTGTTCTCTGTGCTCTGTGGCAAAATGCGTAACATCAGTTAACTTTATTCAATAGCGTCAAAACACTAACCAATCCAAAATAAGGAGAACACCATGTCAAAAATTCTATTGTTCATTTCACTGTTAGGCTTGTTCGCGATCAATGCCTTTGCGCAGGAGGCCGACACTACTGTTGCCCCCCCGCCGCAGCCAGCGCCGCAAGCCCAGCCGCAGCCGGCAAAGAAAAGCCAGCCCGCGGCAAGCAAGGTTTACTATGGCGGCACCGTCGGTTTCAGTTTCGGGGATTATTTTCGCATCAGCGTCACTCCCTGGGTCGGCTACAAACTAACTCCCAAATTCTCTATTGGCGGAAAAATCGGGTATGAATACATCGAGGACAAAAGGTATGAGCAAAAGCTGACCTCCCACAACTATGGCGGCAGCGTTTTCACTCGTTACCAGTTGCATCCGCGCATTTATGCCCATGGAGAATTCGCCTATATCAGCTACAAATACCAGACTGCCAATCTCGAATCCGAGCGGGAGTGGGTTCCCTTCGTTCTGCTGGGCGGGGGGCTGATACAACCCCTGGGCGGCAGGTCCGCGCTGATCATAGAAGTGCTGGTTGACGTGCTGCAGGATGACAATTCACCTTATGATGACTGGAATCCCTTCGTCAGCATCGGTGTAGGCGTTGGTTTTTAGGCTTTACTAGTACTCCCCGGCAGAGAAAGTCCGCCGATCCTCGTGCCGAAGTTGAACTTCGGCACGCAATTGGGTTGCGAAGTTGAACTTCGCAACCAGTAAGCCTGGCGGCGGACTAACTCTGCCGCGATGTACTAGAAATAAAGATTTAGACAGGATATACAGGATGATACAGGATGAAAATGTTGAAAAACGAATGATTCTGTATCCAGTAAATCCGGTTAATCCTGTCAAAATTCCGAATTTAATATTGTCAAGATAGTACGGAGAAAATTATGCAATCGCTCAGAAACCCGCTGGTCACGCTGGCGGCGGGCATGTTCATTGTTGGCGGAATGCACTTTGCCGCCCCGGTGGTAAACCTTATCCTGCTGTCTTTTCTGCTGGCCATGTCGGTGACGCCGTTTATGGAATGGGCTATCCGCAAGGGGGCGCGACCCGGCCTGGCGGTTACTATTACCATCCTGGCGGTCATTTTCGGGGGCCTGGCGCTTTCCGCCCTCCTCGGGGTATCGATCGCGCGGTTGATTGACCAGTTGCCGGCCTACCAGCCGCGCCTGGCAGAGGTGCGGGATTCGCTGGAAGCATTTATAGCCAGAATGGGGATTGACGCTCCCGCCTTGTTTTCCGGGTTCAAGATGCAGCCGGAACAGATCATGGAGTTGGCCAGCAAGGTGCTCTCCGCCGGGCTGGGCATGGTAAGCATGTCGCTGGTAATTATCCTGATCGTGGTGTTTATCCTCATCGAAGCCGCCGGGCATCTTCGCAAATTACAGCAGGAAGGGGAATCCAAAGGGGCGATGTCGCGCTACTTCCTGTTCGGCAAGGACGTGCGGAAATACATGGCCATTGTTTCCCTCATCGGCCTGATCGTCGGGGTCTGCAATACCATTCTTCTCCTGGTGCTGGGGGTGGATTTCCCGGTGATGTGGGGGGTGCTGTCGTTTCTGTTCAATTTCGTTCCCACTTTCGGTCTCTTCATCTCCCTGCTTCCCCCGGCGCTGCTGGCGCTGTTGGAATTCGGCTGGGGCAAGGCGCTCATCGTGGTGGTCGGGTTTTTCCTGATCAACTCCCTGTCCGAGAATGTGATCAAACCGCGCTTCATGCAAAAAGGGCTGGAAGTTTCCTTTCTGCTGATTGTGCTCTCGCTGATAATATGGACCTGGGCGCTGGGACCCATGGGAACTATCCTCGGCGTTCCCCTGACCATGGTGCTGTCGCGGATGTACCAGGAGTACGCCGAGGCGGAGCAAACCGCACCAACCCATAGCGGTCGAGAAGAAGGTGTTCAGGCGAAATAAAGGTGCATAATTCCCCGCCCTATTTCAAGGAGGGGACAGCATCGTGAAGCGTCCAGCGAACGATGCAGGGGTGGTTGAGAGCCCAAAACACATCCAACCACCTCTGATTTTCTCGCTGAACGCTTCGAAAATCTGTCTCCTCCTTACCAAAGGAGGAGAATTTTGAAATGGCGACAATACGCCAACAATATATGCGAATTAAGAGTTGGATTTTTGACGCAGATATACACTGATTTTTATGGCAAACCTATGCAAAAATGGTCAAAAATGGATTCGTTTTCAGCGAAAATCATAAGATTCAGCGTCTTTCAGTGCCAACTCTTAATTGGCATAATATCATAATGAGAATGCTCTATGCAATGGCATTTCACTCCCGCCGGCACCCTCGCCTTTGCGGCGCTGGCATTGTTCGTGGGCCGTTTGATTATCGCCAAAGTGCGGCTCTTGCAAGAATATTCGATTCCGGCGCCGGTTATCGGCGGTTTGATCCCGGCAATTGCGGTCGCCCTGCTGCAAATGGCGGGGATGGAATTTACTTTTGACACCTCGTTGCAGCCCCCGCTGCTGCTGGCGTTTTTTGCCACGGTGGGACTTTCCGCGGACTTGCGCCTGATTGCCCGGGGCGGATCGGCGCTGCTTTTATACTTTGGTACTGTGGTGGTTGTAATTGTATTGCAGAATGTGCTCGGAGTGGGGCTGGCGCTCGCACTGGGGGCTGATCCTCTGGTGGGACTGCTTACCGGTTCGATCAGCATGTCCGGCGGCCATGGCACCGCCGCGGCCTGGGGCGCAAAGTTCAGCGAAAGCTACGGATTTTCCGCGGCTACGGGCATTGGGCTGGCGGCGGCAACTTTCGGGCTGGTGCTGGGAGGCCTGCTGGGCGGCCCGGTGGGAAAGCGCCTCACCACGCAGGTGCGCGGTCGCGAACTGGGCGCTAAGCGTGAGCCGGGTTTGAACGACGCAGCGGAGGCAAAAGAACCTTTCACACCGGATCGCCTTATTACCTCAATATTTTTGATGGCGACCTGTACCGCGCTGGGAAACTGGCTCTTCCTGAAGACCGAGAGCCCGGCATTCACAGTACCGCCTTTTGTGTGGACGCTTTTTGCCGGCGTAGTTCTGCGCAACCTGTTCTCGCTGTTCAAACAGCGCGATATCGATTCGGGCGCGCTCGACTTTGCCGGGAGCGTGGCGCTCTCGCTCTTCCTGGCCATGGCCCTGATGAGCCTGAAGCTCTGGGATCTGGCCGCGCTGGCGGGACCGATGCTGGTCATTCTGCTCGGGCAGGCGGTATTGATGTGGCTGTTCGTCACCCGGGTAACCTTCCCGGTGATGGGCCGCGATTACGATGCAGTACTGCTGGCCGCGGGACAGACCGGTTTTGGGCTGGGCGGCACCCCCACGGCGCTGATCAATATGGAGGCGCTCGCCAGACGCTACGGCTGGTCGGCCCGGGCGTTTCTTTTCGTTCCGATCGTGGGATCGTTTATGGTCAGCTTAGCCAATGCGATTGTGCTCAGCGGTTTTGTGCAGGTGCTCGCCCGCTGGCGCTAAAAGGTGGGTGGTATTCAGCCCCTTCACTTGCCAATCACCATTCTCCACTCACCACTCACTAAATCTGAATTATGGATAAAAAGAAAATTTTTATAGGTAAAGAGCGAAGGAGTCTGCCATGATGTGGCTTGAACTGTTGATTCTGCTAACCTGTATCGTCATCGGCGCGCGGGTGGGCGGCATTGGGTTGGGGACGATTGGCGGCATCGGCCTGCTGATTTTTGTGTTCCTTTTCCAACTTCCTCCCGGCTCCCCGCCCGGCATCGTGCTGGGAATGATCATTGCGGTGATTACCGCCCTGGCAGCCATGCAGGCCGCCGGGGGGTTGGATTACCTGGTCTCCCTCGCCGGTAAAATTATGAAGAAAAAGCCGCAGTACATTACCTTCGTCGCTCCCCTGGTCACCTACATTCTGATTTTCGCCAGTGGAACCCAGCACGTGATCTATGCCTTGTTGCCGGTGATTGCCGAGGTCTCCGCCAAAGCGGGCATCCGCCCGGAAAGGCCGCTTTCCATCAGCGTGATTGCCGCTCAGCATGGACTGATCGCCTCGCCCATCAGCGCCGCTTCCGTCGCCCTGTTAGCCGCGTTGGCTTCTTTTCAGACCAGCCTGCTGGATATTCTCATCGTGATCATCCCGGCGACCCTGTTAGGGGTGATTGCCGGGACCTTATCGGTGGCCTGGAGAGGGAAAAAATTGAGCGAAGACCCCATCTACCAGGAAAGGCTGAAGTCCGGGAAAATTGCCGAAAAGAGCGCCGAGATCGAACTGTCCGGCGAAAAACTGCGCAACGCCCGCGGCTCCAACCTGCTGTTCCTGCTGGCGATCCTCTCCGTGGTCGTCATCGGCATTGTGCCGGAGTTGCGCCCGCAGTACCAGATGCTCGGCGAGGGAAAATTAGAAACCGGCCAGGTGGACATGGGCCAGGCGATTATGATCATCATGTTAGCCGCCGCCGGCCTGATGATGCTTTTTTTCAAAGCCAAAGCCGATGAGGCGGTGAAGGGCAGCATTATGAAAGGCGGGATTGTGGCGGTGATCTCCATCCTGGGAGTCTCCTGGATGGGTTCTTCCTTTTTTGAAGGGAACCGGGCGGAGATTGTCGCCGGGATTTCCGGGGTCATTCAACAGGCGCCCTGGGTATTTGCCCTGGGATTGTTCGTGCTCTCCATGCTGCTGTTCAGCCAGGCCGCCACGGTGGTGACGCTGCTGCCGGTGGCGGTGGCGCTGGGTTTGCCGGCGGCCACCCTTATCGCGGTATACCCGGCGGTCAACGGCTATTTTTTCCTGCCCACCTACGGAACCATTTTAGCGGCGGTATCCTTCGACCAGACCGGAACCACCCGCATCGGGAAATACCTGCTGAACCACAGTTTCATGCTGCCCGGCCTGGTCACCACCATTTCAGCGACGGTTTTTGCGTTGATTATTAGCGGGTTGATAAATTGAAGAATCCGATTGTTCCAAAATTTCCCCGCCTTAATAAGGAGGGGACCGATTTTCGAAGCGTCCAGCGAGAAAATCAGGGGTGGTTATCCCGGTTGGAGCAGCGCCAACCACCCCTGCGTCGTTTGCTGAACGCTTCACGACGCTGTCCCCTCCTTATCAAGGCGGGGAATATCAACCTGTGCTCTTTTTAGCTTGATATCTATGGGGGAAGGGCTGTTGCACTCTAAAGAATACCGCGAAGCGGTTAAACACCATAGCCCAGGGCAACGCCCTGGGAAAATGAAGAGTCCAAATGAATGAAAACCCTGAAAGGGTTTAACAGCCACGCCTTGTGAAACCCCTTCAGGGTTTAGGAAAAATATGGTATTTCGTTACCCAGGGTTCTCCTAATGTCGAACCCCGGCCTTCCGGGGCAAGCTCCTGGGCTGTGTTCTAAAACCGCGTTGCGGTAAAAAAATGTTAAACCAAACCAAAAGGAGTAGTCACCATGAACCATGTTTTTAGAATAGTTGTTTTGTTTGTTTTCATCCTGTCTCTCTCACCGGGTTTTGCCCAACAAAAATACCGGGTGGAGAAAGACCTTTTGGGTGAAAAACAGATCCCCGCGGAGGCCTATTACGGCGTGCAAACCGCCCGGGCGCTGGAAAACTTCCAGCTCTCCGGGGTATTGATCAACCACTATCCCGGATATGTGGAAGCGTGGGCTATTGTAAAACTGGCGGCGGCCCGGGCCAACACTGACGTCGGCGCCATGAAGCCGGAAACCCTCGCCGCCATTGAAAAAGCCTGCCAGGCGGTGCTCGACGGGAAATACCACGACCAGTTCCAGGTCGATTGGTACCAGGGAGGCGCCGGCACTTCCACCAACATGAACGCCAACGAGGTGCTCGCTAACATCGCGCTAGAATTAACCGGCCATAAAAAGGGCGAGTACCAGTTTGTCGAGCCGCACGATCATTTGAATATGTCGCAGTCCACCAATGACTCCTACCCCACGGCCATCAAGGTGGCGTTTCTGCTGCGCAACGACAAGCTGATCGAAGAACTGCAAAAGCTGGTCGTCTCTTTCCGCATGAAGGGCGACGCCTTTTTGGAAATCGTGAAGATGGGGCGCACCGAAATGCAGGACGCCGTGCCCATGACGGTCGGCCAGGAATTCCACGCCTTCGCCGCCTCGCTGGAGGGTGAAATCCAGTTGCTGCGCGACGCCGAGAAATATTTGTACGCAGTCAATATGGGCGCGACTGCCATCGGCACCGGCATCAACGTGCCGGCGGGCTATCCGGAAAAATGCGCCGAGCACCTGGCCAAACTGACCAAGAAGCCGATTGTGCCGGCCACCGACATGCTGGCGGCTACCTGGGACCAGCAGGGATTCGTGGTCTATTCGTCGGCGCTGAAGAGTCTGGCGATCAAGATGTCGAAGATTGCGAGCGACCTGATCCTCCTCACTTCCGGGCCTCGGGCCGGCCTCTCCGAGATCAATCTGCCCGCGTTGCAACCGGGATCGTCGATCATGCCGGGCAAAGTAAACCCTGTGGTCCCCGAAGTGGTGGGCATCGTTGCCTACCGCGTGATCGGGAACGACTACGCGGTCACTCTTGCCGCTCACAGCGGACAACTGCAGCTCAACGCCTACGAGCCGCTGAACGGGTTGGCGCCGATGGAATCGCAGCACCTGCTCTTCAATGTCTCAAAGCTGTTCCGCACTAGGTGCATCGATGGCATCACGGTGAATGAAAAAGTGCTGGCGCATTATATGGAAACCACGGTCGGCATCGTCACCGCCCTGAATCCCGTTGTGGGGTATGAGAAGGCCACCGAGTTAGCCAACGAAGCCTACAAAAGCGGTAAAGGGATCCTGGAGGTCATCCGGGAAAAGAAAATCCTGACCGAAGCGCAAATCACGGAACTGCTCGACCCGGTCAAGTTGACCAATTTGGATAAGAGCAAGTACCAGTGGAAGTAGGCATATCCATTAATACCGCGAAGCGGTAAAAGATTATAGCCCAGGGTTCGCAGGGAGGCGAACCCTGGGTAGAAAGAAAACAGAGAGCTCAAAAATCCTGAAAGGGTTTAACAACTTAAACCAAAGGAGTGTATCATGAAAGCACAGTATAAGTCTCTAATCCTGTTTCTTATTCTGCTCATTTTTGCGGGCTGGCAGACTGGCCTTGCCCAGGCTAAGAAACTTCCCAACGTAGTAATTATAGCCACCGGCGGCACCATTGCCGGCTCGGCGGAGTCGCAGACGGAAGCGGGTTACCAGTCCGGGGCGGTCGGCGTGGACGTCCTGATCAACGCGGTTCCCCAGCTCAAGGACATCGCGGTTGTCACCGGGGAGCAGGTGGCGAGCATCGGCAGCCAGGACATGAACGATGAGGTATGGCTGAAGCTCGGCAAGCGCGTCAACGAGATTGTGGCCAAGGCGGACGTGAGCGGCGTCGCGATCACGCACGGCACGGACACGATGGAGGAGACCTCCTATTTCCTGCACCTCGTGGTCAAGAGCGACAAACCGGTGGTGTTGACCGGCTCCATGCGACCGTCCACGGCGATGAGCGCTGACGGGCCGCTGAACATCTACAATGCCGTGGCAATCGCGGGCGATCCGGGGGCTCGCGGACGGGGCGTGCTGGTGACTGTGGACGACGATATCCATTCGGCGCACGACATCGTCAAGACGCACACCACCGATGTCGGCACGATGAGTTCCGGCGAGGCCGGGCTGGTCGGCGCGACGCTCTTCGGCAAGAATACCTGGTACCGCACCCCCGCACAGGTTCACACGAGCAAGAGCGAGTTTAGCATCGATGGGGTGACCAGGCTGCCGCGAGTGGATATCATCTATGCGCACGCGAACATGTCTCCCGATATCATCACCTCGGCGGCCGAGAAGGGCGCCAAAGGGCTGGTGCTCGCGGGAGTCGGCGACGGGAACATGACGGCGCCGGCGCTCGAGGCGGTGAAAGCCGTGGTGGCAAAGGGCGTTGTGGTGGTACGGTCTTCGAGGGTCAATGGCGGTATTATAAGGCGCAATATCGAGGTGAACGACGACGCACTGAAGACCGTGGCGTCGATGGAGCTCAACCCGGCGAAGGCCCGCGTGCTGCTCCAGTTGGCTCTGCTGAAAACGCAGGACCCGGCGAAGATACAAGACTACTTCAATCG
>CAZFVV010000091.1:0-20925 GCA_964522165.1 uncultured Calditrichaceae bacterium | reverse complement strand
CGGATGTTGCCGGGAAAGGAATACTCTTTTAACCGTTCCATAAATGCCGGGGAGACGGCGGTGATATTCCGCTTCATCTTCCGGGCAAAATCCCGGATAAAATATTCCGCAAACAGCGGAATGTCCTCCGGCCTTTCCCGCAATGCCGGCAGTTCGATTTTCATCACCCCGATGCGATAATACAGGTCTGCGCGAAAATTTCCCGCCTCAATTTCCTTCTCCAGGTTGCGATTGGTGGCGGCAATGAGGCGCACATCTACCCGGGTAGGTTTGGTATCCCCGGCTTTGATGAAACTCTGCTCCTCCAGCGCCCGCAGGAATTTGGCCTGCAAAGCCAAATCCAGGTCGCCGATCTCATCCAGGAACAACGTGCCTTTATGGGCTTCTTCAAACAGCCCTTTTTTATTTTTGGTCGCCCCGGTGAAGGCCCCGGCTTTGTAGCCGAACATTTCCGATTCCAGCAAATCTTTGGCAAAGGCGCTGCAATTAATGGCGATGACCGGCTGTTCTTTTCTGCTACCGGCGTGATGAATCGCCTGGGCGAAAATTTCCTTGCCAGTGCCGGTTTCTCCTAACAACAGCACCGGCACGTCGGTCTCTGCCGCTTTGCGGGCCACCTCAATCGCCTGCCGGATAGAAGCTGCCTTGCCAATGATGTTATCGAAATGATATTTTTGGCCGACGCTGCGCTGCAAGTGCTCGATTTGCAAACGCATCCGGGCCTTTTCCATGGCCCGCTGCACCACCGGAACGATTTTGTTATCCTCATCCCCTTTGGTAATGTAATCAAACGCGCCTTCTTTAATGGCCTGAACCCCGTCTTCGATAGTTCCGTAGGCGGTTAGGACAATCACCTCTGCCCGGGGGTTTTGCTCTTTAAAGCGCGGGAGCAGGCTCAAACCGGAAATATCCGGCAGGCGCACGTCGCTGATAATAACCGCCGGTTCTTCCCTTTCCGCGAGGAGCATCCCCTCCCTGCCGGTAGCCGCCTGGAAAACCTGGTAGCCTTCTAACTTCAGCAAGGTCGTTAAGAGATTTCGCAGCTCTTCTTCGTCATCGATAATGAGAATGGTTTCTTTCATGTTGATACTCGTTTTTATGATCGCTTCCTCGCCGCAGCCGACGCGTGGTTCAATGATCTTTAAGGTTCTGCAGCTGAAAAGTTACCGCAGCGATTTCAAATGGCGGTAAAACCGCGCCAGCGGAAATCCCATCACATTGAAATAGCATCCATCGATCTTTTTCACAAACAGCGCGGCCGGGCCTTGAATACCGTACGCTCCGGCCTTGTCGAACGGCTCCCCGGAGGCGAGGTATAGCTCGATCTCTTCCGGGGAAAGAGGCGCGAAAGTCACATCCGTGACTTCGTGGTCGATGATTCCCTCCTTCTCGCTGCGCAGGCAGATGGCGGTAATCACCTGGTGGGTTGCCCCGCCCAGGGCTTGCAGCATAGCGCGCGCCTCGGTATGGCCGCGAGGCTTGCCGAAGATATTACCATCCTTCACCACGATGGTGTCAGCGGCAATGATCAAATCGGTTTTCGGCCGTTTATCATGCACCCAGTCGGCTTTGCTTTTAGCGATCAGGCGGGCGAATTCGATCTCATCCTGATAAGCGGCAGGATCTTCATCTACCTGCGCAGGGAAAATTTCAAATTCCAGCCCCAGGGAGTGCAGCATCTCGATCCGGCGGGGCGACTGGCTGGCGAGGATGATTTTTTTGCCTTCCAGATGGCATAGTTCGGTAAGAAATTTCATAATTGGAGTTTTGGGTTTCGAGTTTTGAGTTGCGAGTTCTTTTGTATGCAATCCTGACGCTAAAACACCTGAATACCTGCCCCTTAGCTCCGCAGCGCCTTGATTAACTGCGGCATAAATTTATGATTTGCTCCCGGAAAGGGATATTTCCCGATCTCTTCCACGGTGATCCAGCGGAAATCTACCGGGCCGCTTAAGGCTACTTCCCCGGAAAGATAATCGCACAGGAACACCTCCATCACGATCTTGAAATGGGTGTAAGCATGTTTGACCCGGGCAAGCTGGGCATCCACCTTTACTTCCAAATTCACCTCTTCTTTGATCTCCCGCAGACAGGCATCTGCCGCAGTTTCAGCGCCCTGGCGTATCTTTCCGCCGGGAAATTCCCACAATCCGCCCAGCAATCCTTTTTCGGCGCGTTTGGTGATCAAAACCCGGCCATCTTTGCGCACCACGCCTATCGCAATATGGTACTCCGGGACGGTTTCCTTCGGTTTTCGGCGGGGAAACTCTTCCTGGCGGCCCCGGGCGAACGCGCCGCAAAATTTGCCCACCGGGCATTGGAGGCAGAGCGGATTCTGGGGGCGGCAGATGAGCGCCCCTAACTCCATCATCGCCTGGTTGAAATCGCCGGGGTGATCGCGATCCAGAAGCGCCTCTCCTGCGTCCCGAAAAATTCTCCCGGAAGCGGCGTCATTCACCGGCGATGCTATGAGAAACAGGCGCGCCAGCACCCGCTTCACATTCCCATCCACCGCGGCCCGGGGCTGCCCAAAGGCGATGCTCTGCACCGCCGCAGCGATGTATTCTCCCACCCCGGGCAGCTTCAGGAATTCGGCGTAAGTAGCGGGAATTTCTCCTCCCCGCCCCTTTGCCAGCGCCTGCGCAGCCTGGTGAAGATTGCGCGCCCGGGCATAATAACCCAGCCCTTCCCAGCTTTTCAACACCGCCTGTAAATCCGCCCTGGCCAGCGCCTCCATATTGGGAAATCTCTCCATAAAATCATGGAAGTAGGGGATCACCGTGCTTACCTGGGTTTGTTGCAGCATCACTTCCGAAACCCAGATCCGGTAAGGGTCCCGGGTCTCCCGCCAGGGCAATTTACGGCGGTTGCGGCGATACCAGCGGAGCAGGCTTGCCCGAAACTGCCGGAATTCCTGGCTCGATAGCGGTTCCGTTTTCATCGTTTAAATGTAATTATCTGAGCGCCAGGAACCAAGAGCCGGGAACCAAATTTAGCAGCCCGATCTTCCCGCGGGCAGACGTTAGGGTAAAAATTGGCGCATAATTTTCCCAAAAATAATTTTCGTTGCGCAAAAACGTTGGGACGGGTAAACTTTATGTGTAATGCGTAATAGGAGAGTCCTGATCGAATCGACGGATAACGAGGAGAAAATCGTGGCAATCCTGAATCGCCGGGAATTTCTTAAAAAAGCATCTGCCGCGGCCGCCCTGGGAGGCGCTTCATTGGCCCTGGGGTGCGGCTCGCAACCATCGCAAACCGGGGGCGGGCCGGCGGTGCAGACCGGGAAAACCTATGAGTGGAAAATGGTAACCACCTGGCCGCCGCGCTTTCCGGTGTTAGGAGAGGGCGCGGAACTGTTCGCCAAATGGGTGGAGGAGATGTCCCAGGGACGCTTGAAAATCCGGGTATATGGCGGCGGGGAATTGGTGCCGGCGCTGGAGGCGTTCGACGCGGTTAGCCAGGGAGTAGCGGAAATAGGGCACGGCGCTTCCTACTATTGGGCGGGAAAAGCGCCGGCGGCGCAATTCTTCTCCGCGGTTCCCTTTGGGATGAACGCCCAGCAGATAAACGCCTGGATTCTTTTCGGCGGGGGATTGGCGCTCTGGGAAGAATTGTACGCCCCCTTCAACCTGCTGCCTATGCCCTGCGGTAATACCGGGGTGCAGATGGGAGGATGGTTCAAACGCCCAATCCATTCGATAGCGGACATTCAAGGGTTAAAAATGCGCATTCCCGGGCTGGGGGGCAAAGTCATCAAAAAAGCGGGGGGCAGCGCGGTACTCTCTGCCGGGGGAGAAATTTATACCAACCTGGAGCGGGGGGTCATCGACGCGACGGAGTGGATCGGCCCCTATCACGACTATTTGATGGGTTTTCCGCGGGTGGCCCAATATTATTACTACCCGGGCTGGCACGAGCCGGGAACGGTTCTGGAATTATTCATCAATAAAGCCGCTTTTGAGGGGCTTGAAAAGGATTTGCAGGAAATTATCCGCGCCGCGGCGTATCGCTCCAACCTGGCGATGCTCTCGGAATTTGAATCGCAAAACAACCTTTATTTGAAAAAAATCCGGCAGGAATTCAACACTCAAATTCTCAAATTCCCGGATGACGTTCTCAACTCCTTCCGGCAGTATTCCGGTGAAGTGATCGAGGAGCTGATCTCCCAGGATCCGATGAGCAAAAAAGTGTACGAATCCTTCCGGGAGTTTCGCGCTTCCATCGTCGGCTGGGCGGAAATTGCGGAAAAAACTTATTATAACGACCTGGGACGGTAGCGGAGGGGGTAAGAAGTGAGAAGTAAAAAGGGAGAGTGGGAAACCAGCCTTGGAGGGGTAAATGGGAAAGAAAAAAGTCTCAAGGCAGTGGATTTCGGATAAAAGAGACAGGCATGGGGTTTATCGGAAAGCTCTTTGGTAAGAACGCGGCTGAAATTCCTTCCGGGCCGCTTACCGCGCGGGTAATTTTTGAGTGCGCCCTGGTTCCCCAAAACCAGGAAAAAGTGACCGCGGCGCTGGAAGAATTCATGGGCAAATATTCCGCCCACATTGCTGAGGATCCCCGGGTAACCCGGGCCAGCGACGGCAACGTTATCGAGCTCACCTTACGGTGTCGCAATAAAGATGAATTAATGTGGTTGAACAGGGAGTTGGAGAGTATTGCCCGACGCTACGGGCTGCGGGAGGAATAGCGCAGGGAGTAAAGCGCGGGGCATTTTTTACTCTACGCTATGCTCTATGCGCTATGCCTTCACACTTCCATGAAATCTTCCATAAAAGTAAAGCTGCACTCCGGCTTTAAGAGCATAAAAGGCTTTTCCCGCGGTAAATCGTCTTTGCGGCGCACGGTTTTACGCCGATCCATGAGGGGATTGTAGCGAGGATCGCATAGCGCCGTGCGCCATACTACCTCATCGGGAGTCAATTCGATCACGATGTTATTGCGCAGGTAATCTTCGTATCGTCTGCCCACTAAACGGCGGCGTTCCATGAACATTCCTTATAAATTCTGTATGCCAGAAAGAATTTCATATCGTGAAGCGTGAAGCGTAATACGTGAAACGTGATTCTTCGCCTGATTACGCATCACGTTTCACGGACCAATCCTCACGTTTCACGCATCACGTTTCATTCTGAAAAGCCCGGCAGATGTTTATGCATCCAAATTCACCGCTGCTTCAAAATATCGCGGATTTCGCGCAGCAGCACTTCCTGGGCGGGCGGGGCGGCCGGGGCCGCGGGCGCTTCTTCTTTTTTCCGTTTGAGCTTGTTGATCCACTTCACCATCAAAAAGATGGCAAAGGCGACGATGATGAAGTCGAAAATCGTCTGAATGAACGCGCCGTATTTTAATACCACTGCGGGCTGGTCGCCGGCCGCGTCTTTAAGGGTCATGGCCAAATCGGTAAAATTGACGCTACCGACCAACAACCCCAGCGGCGGCATGAGCACGTCGCCCACCAAAGAGGCGACTACCTTGCCGAAAGCCGCGCCGATAATAATCCCCACCGCCATGTCGATCATGTTGCCCTTGACGGCAAAATCTTTGAACTCTTTCATAAATCCCATAGCTGTCTCCTCCATTTGGTTAACAACCGGATGTTGGCAAACGATCATTTAAGGTTCGGATGAACGGGCCGTTCCCCAACATTACATGATGTTTTATAAAGACTTTATAAGTTAATCGAATAAAGAAAATTTCCAATACCGGAAAAAATATTTTCCCGGTGCAAATTTTCAGCGAAAAGGCTATTTTCGGAAGTGCAAAATGAAAAGTGAAAAGTGCAAAATGAAAAATATGCCCGGGGGAATAATTATGACATTGAAAAAAACCTCTGTGCCGGAATTGCAGGCCAGCGTGGAAGCGGTTTTCGAGCGCATCGTTGCGTTCCGGGAGGACCTCCATCGCCACCCGGAGTTGAGCTGGCAGGAATATCGCACCACTCTTAAAATCAAAGAGATTCTCGCGGAATACGGGATCAAGGATTTTTCGACCCCTTTGCAAACCGGGGTCATCGCCGAGATGGTGTATGCGCCCGGCGCCCCGTTTGTTCTGCTGCGCGCAGACATCGACGCCCTGCCCCTGCAGGATGAAAAAGAAACGCCCTATCGCTCCCAGAATGCCGGGGTTTGCCACGCCTGCGGGCACGACGCCCATACCGCGGTCATGGCGGGAGTTGCGCTGGCCTTCAAAACCTCTGGCGCAATTCTGCCTTTTAACCTGCGTTTCGTGTTTCAACCGGCGGAAGAACCCATTCCCAGCGGCGCGCCGCAGATGATCGAAGCCGGGGCACTGGAACAGGTGCGCCATGCCCTGGGACTGCACATGGAGCCGCGCCTTCCCCTGGGCAGCATTGCCCTCACCCCCGGCTGGATAAACATGCAAAGCGTGCGCCTGGACCTTACCCTGGAAGGCCCCGGCGGCCATTCCGCCCGCCCGCATGAAACCGCCGACCTGCTCTGGCTGGCCAGCCGCATCATCCAGGAGGGGTACCAAATGGTGTACCGGCGCATCAACCTGTTAGATTCTGCGGTAATCCTCACCTTCACGGAGATCGAAGCGGGGCGGGGCTACAACGTTATCCCCAATGAACTGACTCTGACCGCTACCCTGCGGATTAGCGATCCCCAAAAGAGGGATTTGTTTATCGGGCAGTTTCAGGACCTGCTGCAATACCTGGAGAAGGAGAGCGGCGCGCGCATCCGCTTCGAGTACCGCGAAGGCGCCCCGGCGATCCATAATGACCCGGAATTGATCCACCGTTTACACCGCAATACCCGGGAAAATTTCTGGCTGCCGGTGGAAGTGCAAACCGATTTCCGCACCCCCGGGGGGGACGATTTCAGTTTTTACAGCGAGAAAGTTGCCGGGGCTATGGTGCGTTTCGGGGTGCGCACCGATACGATGGCCGCCAACCTGCACAACGGGCGCTTCGACGTACACCCGGAGGCGATCCGCAACGCGGTTTCGTTTTTCCTGCACCAACTGGTACACCTGGAGGGGTGACGCCCGAATACGGAGCCGGGTGTCGGCAGATAATATTTCCGTTACGGATTATTTGTGGCGTTTTTCCTCGACGGAGTGCAAAACTTCAGTTTTGCGTGTGAGGAATGCTAAGCTGAAGCTTGGTACTCCAATCGAAACGCAATTTTTAACCCCTTAACGAGTGTATGAGACCTCTGAAAGAAGTTGTGGTCCTCTTTCTGAAATTGGGGATGATCGCCTTCGGCGGCCCGGCTGCCCATATCGCCATGATGCAAGAGGAAGTGGTGAATAAGCGAAAATGGATGTCCCGCCAGCATTTTCTGGATCTGGTGGGCGCCACCAATTTGATTCCCGGGCCAAACTCCACCGAGATGGTAATGCACTGCGGCCTGCACCGCGCGGGGGGCTGGGGGCTGGTTTTAGGCGGCGCTGCTTTCATTCTGCCGGCGACGGTGATTACCGGAATTTTGGCGTATATTTATGTACAGTACCAATCCGTTCCGCAATTGGAGACGTTTCTATTCGGCATCAAACCCGCCGTCATCGCGATTATTTTGAGCGCCGTCTTTCAATTGGGTAAAAAGGCGCTCAAGAACTGGCAGTTGGGGGTTATCGGGGCGCTGGTGGCGGCCGCTTCTTTTGCGGGGATCAACGAGGTGCTGGCAATTCTCGGCGGGGGTCTTTCAGGTTTGATCTGGCGGCGGTTAACACAAAAGAAAGATTCGAACTTCACCCTGAATTCGTTATTGACGCCGGTTTTGGCATGGCTGCATCAAAAACCCGTCTCCATAGTGGCTCCATTAGTTACCGGCGCCGCCGCATCGGATATTTCTCTTTTGAAACTGTTCTTGATTTTCCTGAAAATCGGCCTGGTTTTATTCGGAAGCGGATACGTTTTGATCGCCTATTTGGAAGGAGAGTTCGTTCAGAATTTGGGCTGGCTCAGCCAGGCGCAACTGTTAGACGCCGTTGCTGTCGGCCAGTTTACTCCCGGGCCGGTGTTATCCACCGCCACATTCATCGGATACCAGATTGCCGGATTCTGGGGCGCAATCGTTGCAACGGTGGGCATCTTTTTGCCCTCATTCATTCTGGTGGCGCTGTTAAACCCGGTTATTCCCAGGCTGCGTGAATCTAAAACAGCTTCCGCTTTTTTAGATGCGGTGAACATCAGCGCGATGGGGATTATGGCCGCGGTAACCGTGGAGCTGGGGATCAGCGTTCTCAGCAATTGGCAGGCCTGGCTCATTTTTCTATTGAGCTGCGCCGCGACTTTTGGGTTTAAGAAGATTAGCTCGGTGTGGATTGTCGTGGGAAGCGCATTTTTGGGCTACATTCTCACGGGTTTATGAGCCGATAGTGATCGCCTCTTTTTCCGAGAGGAATTCGTAGATTTCCTTCCCCGATTCGGAAATCTGCTTCAACAGCGGGGCGGCGGCGTAGCGCTCTCCCACCATCTCCGAAAAATACCACAGCCGGCCCATAATTTTTGCGATCCCGATGGAATCGGCGTAGCGCAGCAACCCCCCGCGAAATTTCGGGAATCCCATACCGAACAAGGTGGCGGCGTCGATGCTCCCGGGGCGCTCCACGATCTTCTCCTCCAGGCAAATCGCCGCTTCGTTGATCATCAAAAATAGCAGCCGGTCCTGAATTTCCGCCATCTCGAAGGTTTTTTTCAGCCTGATTTTGCGCTCTTTATACATTCCCCGGTTCACGTTCTTCTTTTTCGCTTCGCTGCGGCCGGGCAGGTAAAATCTCCATTCCTGGCTGCTTTCTGCCCGGGTGTTCTTTAGCGCCTCTTCTAACAGCGCCGAACGGGGAAAACGCTTGCCCAGGCTGCCTTGCAGGTAGCGCAGCAGTTTCCCGGTTCCTTCCCGCCCCATTTCATCCAACACCTGAAAGGGTCCCCGGGGCATCCCGAAACGGATCATGGCCAGGTCCACCCAGTGAACCGGGGCGCCGGATTCCAGCAGCGCCAGCGCCTCGGCTAAGTATGGGGCCAACAGGCGATTCAGCAAAAACCCCGGGTGATCCTGCACGACCACGGGAAATTTTCCCCACTGTTTTGCCAATTCGTACAGGGTGGCGACGGTCTGGTCGGAGGTTTGCTTTGCCGGCACAATTTCCACCAGGCGCATTTTGTGCACCGGGTAAACGCCGGTGAAACCGGCCAGCCGCTCCGGGCGGCGGCCGTGTTTGGCCACTTCCGACACCGGAAAGGTGGCCGCGGCGGTGGTCAGGATCGCTCCCTCCCGGGTACACTCCTCGGCTTTTTTCAGAATTTCTTTCTTGAGTACCCGGTCATCCGGGAGCGCCTCCATCACCAGGTCTGCCCGGGCGAAGCCGCTGTATTCGATGGTGGGGCTGAGCAAATCCATTTTCAATTCCGCCTGGCGGGCGGTCAGGCGCTCCCTGCTTACCTGGCGCTCGAATAACTGCCAAATGGAGGCCAGCGCCCGGGACAGGGGCGGGTAGGCGGCGTCTTTCAGGCGTACCGGGTGGCCGTTCAGTGCCGCCAGGTAGGCCAGCCCGCTGCCCATCTCCCCGGCGCCTAAGATCCCCAGGCGGGAAATTTTTTCCGGAACGATCTCCCGGTTTTCTACCCCGTTCGATTTTTTCATCTCTTCGTTCAGGAAATAAATCCAGAGCAGGTTGCGACAGGTGGGGGAGGCGGCCAGCACCGCAAATTTGCGCGCCTCGAACATCAGCGCGTCTTCCGGCTGGTTGTCGCAGGAAAACATAACCGCTTGCAGCCCGGCCAGCAGGGCGGGGTATTGTTCCCCGGTTTTGCGGAAAATCTCGTTGCGGGTTTTTCGGAAGGCCTGGTTGCGCCCTAACCGGAAGGATTCCCGGAATCCCCGCCGTTCCGGGTTTTTACGCCGGCGCTGGAGGATTTCCCGGTCGCCGGAGGCGAGGACTTTTTGCAGAAATTCCACCGCCGCCCGGTCGAGCATTTTATGGGGAGCGAGATCATCGGTCAGGCAGATGCGGTAGGCCTCGGCGCTGCTCACCGGTTCCCCGTTCAGAATCAGTTTCAGGGCGTTTTTGACCCCGATGAGCCGGGGAAGGCGCACCGTCCCGCCCCAGCCCGGGATAATGCCTAACTTGACCTCCGGCAGACCGATGCGGGTTTCCGGGCGGTCGCTGCCCATGCGGTAAGTAAACGCCAGCGCCCACTCCGTTCCCCCGCCCATGCAGGCCCCGTCGATGGCAGCGAGGGTGGGGAAAGGCAGTTGCCGCCAGCGTTCGAAGAGCATTTGGCCGAAGCGGGACTTGGCGTAGGCGTCTTCCGAAGAGGTGATATGGTAGATTTCCTGCACCTCCGCCCCGGCGGAAAAGTTCTTCTCCTTGCCGCTGACCACGTACGCCGCTTTGACGTTTGCATCCGCTTTCAGTTCTTCGATCAGGTGATTCAACTCTTCGACCGTTTCGGCATTGAACAGGTTCACCGTGGAACCGGGAAGGTCAAAAATGATTTTTAGAATGTTTTTTTCAACAAATTCTGCCTGGAACGCTTTGGACATCGGTACTCCGTAAGTGAAAAATGCAAAGTGCAAAGTGAAAAATGCAAAAAAGTATCCCGAAACTTCACTACCGTGCACTTTTGTCATTCCCGCATGTTCCCCGCTTAATACCTGCGGGGACAAGCTTTAGCGGGAACCCAGGAAACATCAAGCCTATGGATGCCCGATTACTACATTCGGGCATGACAAATTACGCTAAGGAGTGATAAAAAAATAACTTGTTAAATTTAGCCAAACCTGTCATTCCGGCTGTAGCGAAGCGGAATGCCGGAATCTCCGTAGAAGATTCCGGTATTTTCCCCAAAAACGGGAAAAACCGGAATGACATCCGACAATACGATTTTAACAAATTATTTTTTGACCGATCCTAACTTGACAATGTCACATTTAACCGCAGAGGCCGCAAAGAACGCTGAGAAATATAGTTTTTTTTATAAATATCTCTCTGCGAACTCCGCGTTCTCTGCGGTAAAACCTGAAATGTGACATTGTCGAACTAAATTCGCTGTTTTTAAAAAAGTGCACGGCAACAAATCCCGAAACAAACTTCTCTATTTTTCACTTTTCATTTTTCATCCCCGCCTTCGCGGGGACATGCTTTTCACTTTTCATTTTTCACTTTTCATTGATTTACTTTCTTTCCAGAACAATCGCCCCGCCCTGGCCGCCGCCGATGCACATCGTTGCCAGTCCGGTTGAATAATTGCGCCGTTTCATCTCTTTTAACAGGGTGAGCACCTGGCGGGCGGCGGAAGCTCCCCCGGCGTGCCCTATGGCAATCGCCCCGCCGTTGGGGTTCAACCGCCCGCGGTCGATCGGAGAGAGCAGTCCCGCCTGCCCGAACGTGGATTCCCCAAGTTTTTTATCTCCGAAGAGCCGTTCGTTGGCAATGACCACCGCTGCAAAAGCTTCGCTGAGTTCGGTCAGGTGAATATCGGAGAACTTCATCCCGGCGCGTTGCAGGGCTTTGGCGGCGGCGTAAGCCGGGCCGATACCCATGTAAAGCGGTTCCACCCCGACAAAAGCGAACGCACGCACGGTTCCCAACGCTTCGTACCCCAGTTCCCGTGCGCGGCCGGCGCTCATCAGCAACAGCGCCGCAGCCCCGTCGGCAAGGGGGGAAGCGTTTCCGGCGGTCACGGTTCCGTAACGGGGATCGAAGAGGGGGGAGAGACCGGCCAGTTGTTCTGCGCTCGGTTCTTTGTGAATGCCGTTATCCTCTTCCACCACCGCGGCATAATCGGGGGGCGCAAATACCGGCGCGATCTCCTCTTTCAGGATTCCCGCCGCAGTAGCCCGGGCGGCGCGCTGGTGGGAGAGCAGCGCCCATTGATCCTGTTCATCCCGGGAGATCCGGTACTCTTTCGCCAGCCGGTCCGCGGTCTGCGCCAGGCTCATTTCAATCAAATAATCCGTAAGGGCGGATTGCCGGCTGTCCAGCGGCGCTGCGTCGGGGAAGGGGAGCTTGCGCGACAACCGGGTATGGGTAGAGGCTTTCTTTTCCCCCTGGAAATGGCGGAACCGTTCCGTAAAGGCCCGGGGGAAAAGCAGGGGGTACTGGCTCATGGATTCGCTGCCCCCGGCAATCACCGCGTCGACGTTGCCGCCGGCGATTTCGTAATACGCAGAAACGATTGCCTGCAAACCGGAAGCGCAATTTCGCTGCACGGTATAGGCCGGGGTGGTTTCCGGGACGCCGGATTTCAGGGCGATGATCCGGGCGAGGTTGCTTGCTTCCACGGGCTGGCCGATATTTCCCCAGACCACCTCACCAATTTCCCGGGGAGGCAGTTCCAACTGCTCCAATAATTCCCGCAGGACGATTTTGCCCAACTCGTACGCGGGAAGGTCTTTGAAAACGGTTCCGGCTTTGCTGAAGGGAGTGCGCAGCCCCTTCACAATTACCACTTCTTTCACGGCCAATTCCTTTTCTGTCAAATCAAGGCGGGGGATAAAACTGCGACGATCCCTCTCTGCCCGTTACGCCGGGCTCAGTCGCATATTATCGGCTTTTGCCGTTGATGTTGAAGTAATTACGTGAGGTTTTTGGGAATCAAATGCAGTATGGAACCGCCTGACTACCGGGAGATCCTTTCGGTATCTGCGCGGCTGCCCGGAAAGTTGCCGCGCCGGGAGGGCCGGGTTGCCGTAGTCCGCGGGATCATCGCCGAAATTCACTCCGGCAATGGCCCCGCGGGGGGTCAACTCGATTTTCTTTCGGAAATCTCTTTTCTGGTCTTTGCGCGTTTGCGTTTGATATAACGGGTTTTTCTTCTGCGTTTTTCGCGGGCGTTGTACTGTTTGCCCATAGTATTACCTCCGTTGAGTGATAATTGGGTTAAAAGAGCGATGCAAATCAAAAAGCTTCATTCAAAAACTGCCCGGCCCGTTGCGCCGCCGCGTGAATGAAGCCCAAAATACAATAAAATCGGGTATTTCACCAGCGAAAATTTAAGTCGCCGCGCGGTGGGTTGAGCCTGCCAATGCCCCCCGAAGCGCAGGGTTGTATGGTAAATTATTCGATATTGAGAGCTTTGTAAGTGTCGCGGCCTGGGACCCCGGTAGCTGAACCGGAACCGCGAAATAAAATTTATTTCTCTGTTTTCCAATCCCGTCACGCCGGCCCGCACGTGGTTTCGGTAAGATTTGCGGAAAATTCGCATAAAACGGTCTGAAACCAAAAGGAACCGGTATGAAATTATCCATAGATGCGCTTCAGCCATTGGGAAACCTGGTCGGGGCTGCCAAAAAGGAAGAGATTGGCAGCGGTGAAGCGGGCAAGTTCGGCACTTTTGCGGGC
This sequence comes from uncultured Calditrichaceae bacterium, assembly GCA_964522165.1. GTDB lineage: Bacteria > Calditrichota > Calditrichia > RBG-13-44-9 > J075 > JABWBP01. Next base: position 7,611 of record CAZFVV010000091.1, on the reverse strand, counting down.
GTGTTCGCGCCAACGGTGTTGACCATCCTCGGCGCGATCATGTACCTGCGCTTAGGCTGGATGGTGGGTAACGCGGGCCTGTTGGGCGCGATCCTCATCATTATGCTGGCCAAATCCGTTACTATCTGCACCGGCCTGTCGCTCGCCTCCATTACCACCAACATCAAGATCGGCGCGGGGGGTGCTTATTCGATTATCTCCCGCTCCCTGGGCCTGGAAGCGGGGGGCAGCGTGGGGATTCCATTGTTCATCTCCATCTCCCTGTCTGCGGCGCTGCACATCGTCGGCTTTACCGAGGGTTGGCTGCGGATTTTTCCCGGGCACCCGCCCCTGCTGGTTGCGCTGCTCACCTGGGCGGGCATCCTGGCCATCTCTTCCATCAGCACCCAGTTTGCCATTCGCACCCAATTCATCATCATGGCGCTCATTGCCGTTTCGCTGGCCAGCTTTTTTATGCTCACTGCGAAACCGCTGGCCAACCCGCCGCTGATAGGAAATTTCGAGGATGGGAATTTCTGGTACGTTTTTGCGGTATTCTTTCCCGCGGCGACCGGGATTATGGCCGGGGTAAATATGTCCGGAGATTTGAAAAATCCCCGGAAATCCATCCCTCTGGGAACGCTTTCCGCCATCGGGGTTACGCTTTTGATTTACGTGGTGCTGGCGGTGGTATTGGCGTTGAATATCAGCCCGGAAGAGCTGCGCCAAAACCAGATGGTGATGGTCGATTACGCTTATTGGGCCCCCGCGGTGTTGATCGGGATTTTGGCGGCCACCTTTTCCACCGCCCTGGGGGGAATTTTAGGGGCGCCGCGAATTTTGCAGGCGCTGGCGGAACAAAAAACCGTGCCGTTTTCCGATTTCCTGGCCCGCAAAACCGCCAGGAACGAACCCCGTAACGCCGTCATCTTCACCGGCATCATCATCGCCCTGGCCTTGATCCCCGGCAACCTGGACATTCTTGCCACTCTCATCACCATGTTTTTTCTGGTCACTTACGGGTTTCTGAACCTGGTGGTATTCATCCAACAGAGCATGAAAATCATCAGTTTCCGCCCCACCCTCAAAATTCCCCGCTTCGTTCCCTTCTACGGCGCGGCCGGGTGCACGTTTATGATATTTTTGATCAATCCCGGGTTCGGCGCCGCGGCGATCATTATTAGCATCTTGCTGTATATCTGGCTGGCGCGCAAAGGCTTGCAGGCGGACTGGGGGGATTTGCGGGGGGGCATTTTTATGGTGCTGGCGGAGCGGGCGTCGCGGGCCGCGGCCAAATTCCCCCGCCACCAAATTTCCTGGAAGCCGGATTTGCTTCTCCCGGTGGACAATCCCCGGGTGTGGGCCGGGCCGTTGTTATTCATCCGCAATATTGTGAATCCTTCCGGAAGCGTGTTCGCGTTTACGGTCAGCCCGGAGCAGCGGGAAGAACGCCAGAAAGACCTGGAAAATCTGCTCCTTCCCCTCAAAAACCGGAATTTGTTCGTTAATTCCACCGTGATTGAGAACGGCGAATTCATCCATGGAGCAAAATCGGTCATTCAAACCCTGCGGGGAAGTATCTTCCGCCCCAATATTCTGTTCCTCACCCTGGGAGAGGATAAGAAGAATGATGAGGTAGTGCGGCAATTGGTCTTGGAGGCGGAGAAACACGATTTAGGAGTGATGGTGCTGCGCCAGCATCCCCGCATTGCTTTCGGAATGCAGGAAAACATCAACCTGTGGCTGCGGGAAAAAAGCCCCAACTGGCACCTGGCCATGTTGATCGCCCTGTACCTGCAAATGAATTGGGGCGGGAAATTGAACTTAGTGGCCACCGCCGCCAGCGAAGCCGACAAGCCGCGAATGTACGATTTCCTGGAAAAGCTCAGCGACGTGGCGCGCCTGCCCTCCAAAACCGAATTTCACGTGATCGCCGCCAACTTTCACGAGGCCATTGCCGCGGCGCCGCGGCCGGACATCAATATCTTCGGGCTGGGGGAGAATTTATCCTTCGATTTTATCCGCGATACCACCGACCTGGCGCACTCTTCCTGCCTGTTCGTGAAAGATTCCGGAATGGAGGACGCGCTGGTATAGCGCGGGCGGTGTTTTGGTGTTATAGTCTGTCTTATCACATGGTCTCTGACAATTGTTGGGAAGACCAGGAAGCAGAGCTTCAAAATAAGCGTTACACCGCAGAGCGGTGTAACGAGGCGGCATACTCACTCTACTCGTTACATCGTTCTGCGGTGTAACGCAGCATACCGCAATATTGTAACGCCAAAACACTGAGACACTAATTTTTACTCTACCCTGTTTTTTACCTTGTTGATAGATTATTTTGGCAGGTCAAATTACCGGCAGTTGTGCGGGAGGGCGTGAAACGGGATCTGTAAATGATGGTATCGCCTGCTGTGTGGTTTCACGCTTAAAGCTTTCAAGGTTGTATTCGACAATAGCATCAGGCATCGTTTGGATGCCCCGGTTTGCCGGGTTCATTAACGCTGAGGAATGATGATGAAGAAACAATTTTTGCCCTGGATTGGGCTTTGGCTGCTGCTCACCATGATGTCAAGTGTTTTTCTGCGGGCGCAAAGCGGTTCCCCTGTCGCTGCTCCGTTCGGCGGCGTCCGGGAAGTAATGCACCCTGCACTGCCTCCCGGTCCATTGCAGTTGGAAGGAAGCCAGCAGGGCGGGCCCTGGCAGGAGTATGAATTATTTTACCTGGATACCCTCTTCAATATCATCAACAGCGGGGTACGGCGGATGTATGGGGAATTGAACGGCCGGAAGTTCATTCTCACCACCAATCCCGCAGAAGTTGCCCTCGGCCAGTACATTTTCCTGATCCCGGAACAGGATACGGTGCTCTTCGACATTACCCGCTACGTCAATCCCGGGGATTTTTTCGACGTGACCCCGCTGCGTTTATTGGTGCAGGGCCCGCCTACCGCCAGCGCCTTTATCGTCATCGGGGATCAATCCGCAAAATTGAAGCCGGACATCGACTTCATACTCGACCTGGATTCCCGGGGCGACGGCGATGCCAATAATGATGGAATCACCCACCAGCGCGAGGACCAGTTTGTGGAGCTGGTCAATTGGGATGACGATCCCGTGGATATTTCCGGCTGGGAAATCCTGATGGATGAGGATGTCTGGCATACATTTCCGCCGGGAACCGCGTTGGAACCGGGGAAATTCATGGTTGTATTCGGCGGGGGAGCCCCCGCGGGCATACCCGGCCGGGTGGAGGTTGCCAATTATGGCGGGGTTCAGGGTTCCACCGGTTTGAGATATCCCGCCGGAACCATCACCCTGAACGATGCCGGCGGGCAGGCCGTCGATTCGGTTTCCTACGACTTCCCGGCAAACTTCCGCCAATCCTACACCCGCAATCCCGACGCGAGCGGGGAGTTTATCCCCCATACTTCCGCGATTTCCAGCGGGCGGGCGCTCTTTTCCCCCGGCAGAACCGCCCAGGGAGATACGGCGCTAAGCGGCGCCATCAGCCCCGACGGGCGCATCTCCATCAATGAAATTCACACCGATCCCTCCCCGGATAATCCCCAGTTTCCCCCGGCGGTAGAGTTGCTGCAAAGCTATCCCAACCCTTTCAACGCCGAGACGGTGATCGAATTTACCGTGCCGGAGAGCTATCTTTTCGGGGTGCAAGTGGAGTTGATCATTTTCAACACCCTGGGGCAGAAAGTGCGCACCCTGGCCTCCGGGCAGCGCTTCCCGGGAACCTTCCGGCTGGCCTGGGACGGCAGAAACGACCGGGGCGAGCGGCTTGCCAGCGGCATTTACGTATCCCGCCTGATCATCAACGATCAGAAAAAGATCGGGCGGATGGTGCTGGTGCGCTGAGGCAACTCTCCGATTTTCCCTTTCCCCACATCCACTGCCCTGGTGTAAATTTCTCTGAAGTTTTAGAAAAAATCCGTATATTGGCATCATTAAAGAAGGAGATGCACCATGAAGCGATTTTTTCAGAAACTTCACACCTTTTTGTTCCTGTTTTTTGGGTTTTTACCCCTCATGCTCACCGCGCAGTGGAGCAACGACCCCCAGCAAAACCTGGCCATTGCGGACACCGTGGGCGAGCAGGTTTTGCCCAAAATTCAACTCACTTCCGACGGCGGCTGCTACATTTCCTGGTTCGACAGCCGCGATGGGAATTACAGCGTGTACTTGCAACGCCTGAGCTCCCAGGGAGTGGCGCAGTGGGCGCCCAACGGTTTGCTGGTAAGCGGCCATCCCCAGCAAACCTGGCTGGTGGATTACGACCTGGCGGTGGATGCAAACGACAACGCGGTGCTGGTGTTTAGCGACATTCGCAACGGCGGCGCCAGCGACCTCGACGTGTTTGCGTACAAAATTTCCCCGGGCGGCGCTTTTTTGTGGGGCGCAGACGGCATCGGGCTGTCGGATATTACCGCGCCGGAGTTCGAGCCGGCCCCCAAAGTGGCCATTACCGGGGAGGGCAACGCGGTGGTTGCCTGGCTGAAGTCCGGCGCCGAGGATGCGGTGGCCCTGCAAAAAATCTCCGCCGCGGGGCAGAAACTCTGGGGCGCGAACGGAATTTTGTTGCAGGGCGCCGCGGGGGAGAGCCTGACCGCTTGCGGGGTGGTTCCGGCGGGGGGCGACAGCGTCATCGCGCTGTGGAAAAACACCACCGGGCCGTTTTGGGCCCCGGTCACTCATCTCTACACCCAAAAGTTTACCCCCAACGGCAGCCCGGCCTGGGATCCCGCCGGGGTGTTGATCTACAACTTAGGAAGAATTCCCTTCTTCACCGAGCCGGGGATTTACGCCGACGGGCAGGGCGGGGCGTTTTGTACCTGGGAAGACCGCCCCTCGCTGTCGGATTTCAACGTGGGCGTCGGGCACGTTTCCGCTGCGGGGACGCTGGTTTATCCCCTGAACGGAATCGTGGTTTCCACCTTTACCGGGCGGCTGCATCTGAATCCAACTCTCACTTCTCTCGTCCAGGCTGAGGAAGTGTTCGTTTTCTGGCTGGAAGAGAACATCAATCAAAGCCAATATGGTATTTACGGGCAGAAATTCTCTTACCAGGGCGACCGCTTATGGAGCGACGAGGGCAAGCAATTCCTGGGGCTGGGCGGGAACCAGATCTCCTTCATTCGCAGCGCGGGGGCCGATACTATTCTATATGTTTCGTATTTCCAGAGTTCCGCGCCCAACGCGTTCGACGCCGCAGTGAAAGCGTTCCGCATTAATCCCAACGGCGATTACATCTGGCCTTCGACGGAGCTTTCTGCCGCGAGTTTAGGCAACAAGGGGCGATTGAGCATGATCTCCAATACCGAGCGCCACGCCTTCCTGGTATGGAGCGACGAGCGCGTTGATTTAGGGGACATTTACGCCCAGAACGTTAATCCCGACGGATCATTGGGAAATCCCGTCACTGCGACCGGGAATATCCCAACGCTCCTACCGGAGGCTTTCGAGTTGAAGCAGAATTATCCAAATCCGTTCAATCCTTCCACGACTATTGAGTACCGCCTGCCGGTGCAGGGTTTCGTCTCTTTGAGAATTTTCAATGTGCTGGGGCAGGAAGTTCATACCCTGGTCTCCGGGCAGCGAAACGCCGGGGAGCACCGGGTGGTTTTTGACGGCGCGAATTTGCCCGGGGGGGTGTATTTCTACCGCCTGGACGCGGGAGGATTCAGCCAGACCCGGAAATTTTTGTTGCTCAAGTAACCCTGTTGGTTTGAGAAAAAGATTTATCGTTATACTGCATAAGGGCATAGACTGTGATTTTAAAAGGTATAGGGTATAAGGCATTGTTTTCCTTATACCTTATACCCATATACCTGAAGAATTTAAAAACACCATTTATGAACTTACCCGCTATAGTGTAGAGAGAGTATGAATCCGCGTTGGAGTTTGACAGGCAAAAAAGCCCTTATCAGCGGGGCTACTAAAGGAATTGGCCGGGCGACGGCGGAAGAATTGCTGGAATTCGGCGCGGAGGCGCTGATCATTGCCCGAAATGCAGTGGAGGTGGCCGAGACGGTCGCCGCCTGGCAAAAGCGCGGCCATCAGGCCTTTGGCATCGCCGCGGACGTCGGCAAAGCGGAGGACCGGGAGAAGATTTTCAAAGAAGTGGGGCAGTTGTGGGGAAAGTTGGATATCCTGGTCAATAACGTGGGAACCAATATCCGCAAGCCTGCGATTCAGTATGCCGGGGAAGAAATCGACAAGATTTTGAGCCTCAATCTGCGCTCCGCCTTCGAGATGTGCCGCCTGGCCTATCCTGTTTTAGCGAAGAGCGGGCAGGGCAGCATTGTGAATATGGCCTCCGTGGCCGGGCTTCTGCACCTGAAAACCGGCGCGCCTTACGCCATGAGCAAGGCGGCCATGATCCAGCTGACCCGCAACCTGGCGGTGGAGTGGGCAAAAGACGGCATCCGGGTAAACGCGATTGCGCCGTGGTATATTCGCACCCCCCTGGCGGAAGCGGTGCTGCAAAAACCGGAGTACCTTGCCGCGATTCTGGAGCGCACCCCCATGAAGCGGGTCGGCGAGCCGGAAGAAGTGGCCGCGCTGGCAACGTTTTTGTGCCTGCCCGCCGCATCCTATATCACCGGGCAGTGCATCGCGGTGGACGGGGGATTTGTGATCAACGGATTTTAAGGGATTGCAATGATTCGCGCGGTTATTTTCGATATGGACGGCCTGCTGATCGATTCCGAGCCGTTCTGGAAAGAAGCGGAGATGCAGGTCTTTCCCTCCCTGGGAATCTCGCTCAATGACGGGATGTGGAAGGAGACCATCGGCATCCGCATCGACGAGGTGATCGACCACTACCATCACAAATTTCCCTGGGATTTGCAGCGTTTCCCGAAGCAGGAAGTGAAAAACCGGATTGAAGATCACCTGATTCGTCTGATCTTTCGAGATGGCGCGGCGATGAACGGTGTGGGGGAGACGCTGGAATTCTTCCAGCGAAAAGAGATCCCCCTGGCGCTGGCTTCTTCTTCGGATATGCGGATCATCACCGCGGTGCTGAAAAAATTGCGGTTAGGGCACTATTTTGAGGTGGTTTATTCCGCGGAGGCGGAGCAGTACGGCAAGCCTCACCCGGCGGTCTATCTTGCCAGCGCGGAAAAATTAGGAATCCCGCCCCCGCGCTGCCTCGCTTTTGAAGACTCCATCAACGGGCTGATCTCCGCCAAGGCGGCGCGCATGAAATGTGTGGCCGTGCCCAACGCGGCTCTGCGGGGAGACAAACGGTTAGGCATCGCCGACCTGGCGCTGGACTCCTTGGCGGAATTTACAGAAGCGAAATGGCGCGAGTTGAATGAAGAGTGGGCCCCGGCATAGTTGAGAGGCGCGGAGCAGCCGCGGGGGGCTGCGCCGGCAGCCGCATTTTCATTCAGATTGTATGTTTGGGGTGTTTCGTGGGCTGAATAGTAAGCAATTTTTTACTACAGCATTTTATGCGTTGCAAAAAAAGTGCGTAATTGTTATTTTGAACTCACCTTAAAATAGCTACGAAATTAAGGCTCATTGATCGAATAACCGGAGGGTAAGAAAACGGAAAGTTTCTTATATAAGAAAGTTTTTGTTTCTACATGCAGAAACATTCGGTTGTTTGGCTAG
>CAZFVV010000090.1:0-20995 GCA_964522165.1 uncultured Calditrichaceae bacterium | reverse complement strand
AATTTAACCAAAGGAGGTTTTTTATGAAAATTTATCTCCGCATGGGGAATTTCTGAGCGGTGAAGAGCGCTTCATGGCTCAACCCTTAACGATTATAGCTCATGATTGGCATCCATAGTTATCCCCTGAAATAGATCCACACCAAACCGACTACCCCTGCCAATATAATAGAAAGTATCACGTCCTTCCGCCGCCAGGCCGGGTCGGAATCGGTTTTGGTGGCCGTGGAGTAGGTCAACCCGGCAATTTGCGCCTCCGAAGGCGGCGCGCTCAGCAGGCTGACCACGATCAATACCGCAGCACAAACCACGAACAAAAATACGGCAAAGTGCAGGAAATTGACCGTGGCATAGGTATATAAGAGACCGCTTAGGTACTCTTTATTCAATTCCGCTAATAAACGCACCATCCCCAGGAAAAAACCCACCAGCAGGGAAGCCATTGCGCCCCTGCCGTTCAGGCGCTTCATGAATATTCCTAACAGGAACACCGCCGCAATCGGGGGGGAGATATAGGCTTGCACGCTCTGGAGATATTTATAGAGCTGCCCGGAAATGTTTTTCATAAACGGAATCCACAGCAGCCCGAAGATGACCAGCACGACAGTGGCGATCTGCCCTACCGTCACCAGCCTCCGCTCCGAGGCCTCCGGGCGGAATTTTTTGTAAATATCCCAGGTAATCAGGGTGGAGCAGGAGTTGAATACCGCGGAGAGGGAACTCATCAGCGCCGCCAGCAGCCCCGCCAGCACGAACCCTTTCAACCCCGTAGGGAGCAGGCTGCCGATCAACACCGGCAACGCCTGGTCCGCCTGGTCCAGCACGATCTTGCCGCTCTTCGCCAGGCTGTAGGCAATCACTCCCGGAATCACAAAAATAAATAACGGAAGCACTTTCAAAAATCCGCCTAAGATGGTGCCGCGCCGGGCGTTGTCAATGTCTTTGGCGGAGAGCACCCGCTGCACGATGTACTGGTCGGTGCACCAGTACCACACCCCCAGGATGGGAGCGCCGAACAAGATGCCGGTCCAGGGAAAATCCGGGTGCGAAGCCGGCTGCCACATGTTAAAGAAACTGCTTCCGGCAATGTGGTACAATTCTCCCCAGCCGCCAATCTGCCACAGACCCAACGCGGTTACCACCAGGGAGCCGCCGATCAACACGAAGGTTTGCATGAATTCCGTAAACACCACCGCCCGCAGCCCGCCGAATATGGTGTAAATACCGGTGGCAATCACCACTAACAGCGCCCCGCTCCAGAAATCCATCCCCATCGCGGAAAAAACCACTCCCCCGGCGTAAATGGTGACGGAGATTTTGGTAAGAACATAAGCAATGATAGAGATCCAGGAAAGGTAGGCGCGGGCGCCTTTTGAATAGCGGCGCTCCAGGAATTCCGGCATGGTGTACACCCCGCTCTTCAGGTAAAAGGGAACGAAAATCCATCCCAGGATCAGCAAAATCAGGGAGGCCAGGATCTCGAACTGCCCCACCGCCACGCCGCTATCCGCCCCGGTTCCCGCCAGGCCAACCAGGTGCTCGGAACCGATGTTGGAGGCAAACAACGAAGTTCCCACCACTACCCAGCCGATATTCCGCCCGGCCAGGAAGTAGCCCGCGGAAGTCTCCCGCACCGCACCTTTTCTGGTGGACCAGATCGCGATTCCGAAAACCGCCCCGAAATAGCCCAGGATGATGAGCAAATCAACAATTCCGATAGTCAAACCCATATGTCAATCTCCAATGATTAATCGTTCGTAATAGTGCAACAACCCTTCAACGAGGTTTTAGCAGCTCATCGAAGCGCCTTTTCCGCGTCCGGCATCAGTTCGAATATAGCGGATTGATTTCCGACCGCAACTTTAAATTCACCCGGCTCCACGGTGTATTTGCCGTCGCGCCCGCAAAAAGTAAAATCATCTTTATCCAGGGAAAATTCTATCGTGCGGCTTTCCCCGGGCTGTAATTCTACCACGGTGAAGCGTTTTAACTGTTTGACCGGGGGCGATACCGAGCGATAGAGATCGCTTAAATACAGCTCAACCGTTTCTTTGCCGGCTCTCTTCCCGGTATTTTTAACCGCTACCTTGATATTCACCGGCTCGTTCTGGTAAACCGATTTCGCCGGAAGCGCCAAATTGCTGTATTCGAAGGTGGTATAACTTAACCCGTGCCCGAAAGGAAAAAGGGGATTCATCTTGTTGGGATCATCGGTTTCGATCGGTTTGTGGTCGTAGCAAACCAGGTCGTTGGGATGGCGGGGATAAGTAAAGGGAAGTTTGCCGCCGGGATTGAAATCGCTGAATAACACATCGGCAACCGCCTGGCCGCCTTCCGGCCCCGGCAGATAGGCCATCAGGATCGCTTTTGATTGATCCACTATGGAGGTGATGATTCTCGGGCGGCCTTCTACTAACACCAGCACCACCGGCGTTCCGGTTTTTTGAATGGCGGCGGCCAGATCCAACTGCGCCTGCGGCAGGGTCAAATCATGAATGTTGCCGGGCGTTTCGCAGTAAGCTTGCTCGCCGAGGCAGATAATCGCCGCATCCGCGTTTTTGGCGGCCTCCGCCGCTTTGTCAATGTCGATTGCTTTATCAATGGTCGAGCCGGGGAGATAGGTTACATTCTCTTCCCCGATCTTTGCCTGAATCGCTTCTAAAATGGTTTTCTTGTTCTTGGGATAGAGCGATTCCTCATTGCCCTGCCAGGTATAGGTCCAGCCGCTGTTCAGCACCGAACGCAGGTTGGCGGTGGGGCCGGTTACCAGCACTTTTTTATTTTTATCCAGCGGCAGGTAACTTCCGTCGTTTTTGAGCAGGGTTAAAGCCTCCCGGGCCGCCTGCAAGCTGACCGCGGCAAATTCCTCGCTGCCCACCTTGTCCTTCATCTTTTTATCCGGGTAGGGACTTTCAAACAGGTTGAGCCGGAATTTTACTCGCAGGATGCGTCCCACCGCTTCATCAATGCGGGAGAGGGGAACTTCGCCGGCTTTCGCCAGCGCCAGCAAATCATGGTAAAAACTGAAATCATAGGGAACCATGCTCATATCCACCCCGGCCATTACCGCCATGCGCACCGCTTCTTTGCGGGAGGCCGCTACCTTATCGCGGGTGTAGAGGCGGTTGATGTCTTCCCAGTCGCTGACCACCAAGCCCTTGAAGCCCAGCTCATTGCGCAGAATCCCGGTAAGGATATAATAATCGCTGTGCGAAGGTATCCCGTTTATTTCGGAGGAATTTACCATGACCGTATGCACGCCCGCTTCCACCGCTTGTTTGAAGGGCGGCAGGAAAATGTCGCGCAGTATGGGCTCCGGTATCCAGGCCGGGGTGCGGTCTTTACCGGAGAGGGGGAAGCCGTAGCCTAAGTAATGCTTCATGCAGGCGGCCACTTTATCCGGCGCGCCGACGTCATTGTTCTCCCCTTCCAACCCTTTGATATACGCCTCTCCCATCATGGAAGCGAGGTAGGGGTCTTCTCCGAAGGTCTCGAACAAACGCGGCCAGAGAGGGCTGCGCCCCATATCCAGAACAGGGTTGAAATTCCAGGGGATCCCGGATGCCCGCACTTCATAGGCTGTAATTTCCCCGTTTTTCTTCATGAGTTCGGTATTGCGGGTGGCGGCCATGGCGATGCTTTGCGGGAACAAGGTCGCCTCCCGGGTATAATTTGCGCCGTGAATGGCGTCGATTCCGTAGATGATCGGGATGCCTAAGCGGGTTTTTTGGGTGGCAATATCCTGGATTTGGGTAATCACCTGATGCCAGTAATCCAGCGAATGGGCGGCATCATACACGTTCAGGATGGACCCGACATGGTATTTTACAATCGCCTCCTCCAACTTTGCCGGATCTAATTTGTGTTGTTGAGCGGCAGTGCCCTGAACTGCGGATACCGCCTGAATGGTAACCTGGGTCATCTGCCCTACTTTTTCTTCCAGGGTCATTTGGGAAAGAAGGTCGTTTACCTTTTTCTCGATTTCCGCTTCCGGTTTTTGGCTAAAACCGGCGGAGGTTAACATCAGCATTGATAGAATACCGGTTAATAGTTTCAGCATAGCATTTCTCATCGTTCTTCTCCTGTTTGGAATCGCGCTTTGAGCATTTTAGACTTGTTCGGTTTTGACATCCCCCCTGTCCCCCCTTTGAAGGGGGGACAGGGGGGATGTGAAAGGCCTGACAGGCATCCCAATTCTAAATTTGTATCTTTACGTCGAATACTCACTTCAAATAAACCATTTTTTTAGCAACAGAATTTTCCTGCAATTCAACCAGGTAGTAATAAATTCCCGAGGGCAAGTGGCCGCCGGATTCCGAGGCGGCGCTCCAGGTAATTCGATGCTCCCCCGCCGGCATCCTCCCCAGCGATTTTTCCGCTATTTTCTTCCCCAAAAGATCAAAAATTTTCACCGTTACGGTTTCCGGCCCGCTCAATTGAAAGCGAATTACGGTGCTGCCGTTGAAGGGATTGGGATAATTCTGGTATAAAATGACTTTATCCGGCAAATTGAAAGCGGGGGGGATGATCCCCATGGAGGCGTCCGACGCGGCCAGATATCCGCTGACGAACACCAGCGGGGCATTCCAGTTAATGGCGATTTCGTTGGAGGCATAACTGTCCTGGTGGTCGATGTAGCAAAGCGCCGGCGGAGTGGCCGAAGTAAAATGCGCCTGTAAAATAGGATCGTCCAGGTTGTGATTGGGCCCCCCGGCCAGCAGACCGGGAATAGGCTCTACAATGCCGTCGGCAATGGAGGGGCGGTGGTGGGGATTCATCGGGGCGCTGCTGCCGGTGGCGGTAACGAAAGACAACTTATGCGCGTTGACGCCCAGGATATAATGAAGCTGATCGGCAGCAGCCGCCAGGTATTGTTCGTTTTGGGTTTCCTCGTAGCCGAAAATCAGCAAAATTGCGCGGTTCAGCACCACCGCGTTGCTGCCCCAGTAATAATCATTGGGTGACATCGCTGCATGGAAGCCGGTGTTGTTGCGCTGGTTCAGAAGACTTTCGCAGCGGTCGATCAAAGAAATCCGCAAAAACCCCTGCACGGTGGTATTGATCCCGGCCTGGCTGCCCCGCAGGTAGGTTAGATGCGCCATCACCTTTACGTTCTGCCAGCCCGCTTCCCCATTGATCAATCCCAACTGGTTATAGTGAGAAGTATAGTAGGAATTATATTGAGAATTTCCGGTGGAGAGAAACAATTCCGCCGCCGCCCATAATCTTTCGTCGCGGTCATCGCCGTCGCCGTATTCCCCGGTAGAGGTTCCGGGGGGATTCTGAAATCCGCCGGGCGGAACGATGGCGGGGTGGCTCTCCAAATAGTTCCAGGCAGATTCTGCCGCCGCCAGGCAGGCCTGGGCAAAGGCGGCATCGATCGGGAGATAGACGCGGTAGGCCCGCGCCATCATGGCGGCAAAATCAGCAGTGGCGGCGGAGGATATTTCGTAAATGTAGCGGATTGCGGTATCGTTTACCGGCATCACGTAGGGGGGGAAATTTTCCCCGGTCAGTTTATGATAAACCCCGCCGCTGCTGTCCTGCATCTTCAGCAGCCATTCCAATTCGAAACGCACCTCGTCTAAAATATCCGGGATGCCATTGCCGCTTTCCGGGATATTCAGATCATCGCGGGCAAAACGTTGCGGGAACTCTTCGAAAGCCAGCAGCATGGTTCCCACGCTGATCCCGGCGTTTACCGTATATTTGCCGTAATCGCCGGCGTCATACCACCCTTTGGTCGCCGGATGGAAACCGCTGTTGCCGGTGGAGGGATGATAAAAACCATCGGCCAGATGCCCGGCGTTACGAACATAAGGCGTTGCGTAAGGGCCGAGCAGGGCAATACCGCAGCGCTGGAAATAAAATCCTTTCAGCGATTTGCGGTAAACCTCATCGTAAACCGTATCCTGAATTGCAAATGTTTCCGATGCGCCGATTCCGTTTACCTCGATGTAATAGCTGCCCGGCGTTTGAAAGGCGCTGAAGTCCCCGCGGTAAATGGTCAGGCCGGTGGCGGGGTCATTGGTTTTGAAGAGCGTTAGAGCGTTGCTGAATATAATTCCGTTGCCGGAAGCATCTTTTACAAAAAAGCTGTCTCCCGCCGCGCTGGTGAAAACGTATTTGGTTGCGCCGGGCAGGTATCCTTCCTGATTCACAAAAACATCCGCAAGCAGGTCTGGAATTGACAGAAATAGAATGATGTAAAAGGTTGAGTAAAGGTGAATTTTCCGTTTTGGCATTTATCGGTTTCCCGAATTGAAAATTGATCGTGGTTTTTTACATCCCCCCTGCCCCCATACCTATCATGGTAAGGAGAGCAAAGGTTGAGATTCCCCGCCTTAACAAGGAGGGGACAGATTTTCGAAGCGTTCAGCGAGAAAATCAGGGGTGGTTATCTCAGCTGGGGCAGCGCCAACCACCCCTGCGTCGTTCGCTGGACGCTTCACGACGCGTCCCCTCCTTAGCAAGGAGGGGAATTAAATCGGAAGTTCCCTTAGAAGGTAAATTGCATCACTAAAACATCAATCCCAGGTTTAGCGTCACCACGTTGTTTTTGGCGCTGGCGCTGCCTTCTTTATTGATCTGGCTTAATCCCAGGCTGTACCAGCCATCCAGGAAAATTTTTTTGGCTCCCAACGGGAAAATTATCCCTGCTCCCAGGTTCACCGCGTATTCCAGGGACTCAATGCCATCTTTCACATCCTGCCCGCTTTCACTGATCTCCGCCGCTCCGCCTCCTAATGCCGGTATGTAAGCCTGTGCCTCGCCTTTCAGGTCGGAGGTTTCCGCGGATAACAAATATCCTACCTCCGGCCCGGCCATTATAAAAGGGCGGGCGGCCGCGGGGTTTCCCCCGCCAAAGGCAAACTTGGCCATGAGCGGAAAGCTTAGATAGGAGAGCAGCAGGGACTGCTTGGTTTCTATAAACAAGTTGACGGTTTGGCCGGAGGCCTGGTCAAAAAACAAGCCTTCGATCTCCGCGTCAATTCGCGTTCCTTTCTGGAGATAAAGAGCGTTTAATTGCAGCGCAAAAGAGCGGCTGATCCAGTATTCCAGAAAACCGCCTCCGTTGAAGTCGTTATGCCTTTTTCGGTCAACGTTAATTTCCAGGTTATCATCCCCCATATCAGTAACCAGCACATCATCGCTGACCGAGGAGGAGCTAAGCCCCACCCGCAAGCCGAGTTTGAAAGGCTTTTCCTGGGAGAAAGCGGGGGTGGCAAGAAACCCCGCCAAAAAAATCGCAATCAAAAATGTTATGTAATGTTTGTTCATGCGTCTTCTCCGTAACCTTTTCTCCATAACCTTTGAAAGGTTTGAAACCTTTCAAAGGTTTCGGGTCAAAGGTTTTCAGGTTTGTTTAAAAATCAAGGCCAAGAGAGAACTTCTGCACTTTATCCAGCAGGCCGAAATCCGCGTAGGCGTAATCGATATGCAGCAAAACGTTGCCCAATATCGGGTAATTCAACCCGCCGCCTAAGGTAAAGGACTCCTGGGAATCTTGCAGGAAAAGGGATTTATATCCCCCGCGCAGGGCGAACATTTTATTGAAAACATATTCACCCCCGACATTAACGCTTTCGTAATCATTGTTGGGATGCTGGGCGTCAACAGCCAGGTAGGCGCGGTGCTTTTCGGTATCGAATGCTTTGTAGGCCAGACCGATCTTGAAATTGAGCGGCAGCGCCCAATCGGAAGTTTCCAGCAGGGCGGTAACCCGGTCATTATTCCCGGTGGACTGCGGTTCATAATCATACAAAACCCGGGCGTTATCCCCGCCCATCTGCATCTTGGTCCCGAAATTGGTCATGGCAAAGCCCAGAGCGACATTTTTGAAAGGGGTGTCGTAATGGACGCCGATGTCAACCGCGAAACCGCTGGCGGACATTTGCCAGATCGACTGGTAGATGAATTTGGGATTGAACCCGATGGCAAAATGGTCGGTCAGGCGCAGGGCATAGCCGATGCTGACCGCAAAATCGCCGGCCTTGAAGGTCTGCCCGGTTCCTTCCGGGGCGTCCACCGTGGTGACGTCCATTTCACTCATGGTGAGGGCGGTAATGCTGATGCCCAGGGTTCCGAATTGCCCGACCGGGACAACGCCGGAGATATAATCGAAATTGATGTCGGCAATCCACTCGGTATGGTTGAAAAAGATGCCGATCCGCTCCAGTTTGGCAATTCCCGCCACATTCCAGTACATGGCGCTGGGATCGTTTGCCAGGGCGGTAAAGGCCCCGCCCATGGCCAGGGACCGGGCGCCCACCCCTATTTCTAAAAAACTGGCGGCGGTGGTCCCCCGCTTGGAAACATTCTCCTTGAAGTTCTGCTCCTGCGGCCACAGGGGAAGCGCCGTTAGCAGGAAGAGGGTGCATGCAATCATAATAAATTTATGTCCCATTTTAACCTCGTTTATTTTATCACCGCAAATTTGTCGATGTAGGTTCCGACCCCCGGGGCATCCACATGGTAGATGTACATCCCGTAAGCAATGTCCATTCCGTCATCGGATACCAGGTCCCAGGATTGCGAACCGTCCAGCACGCCGCTGTCATGCTCGATCAATTTTACTAACTTCCCGGCCAGGGTAAACACCCGGATGGTGCATTTCTGGGGAAGGTGGATAAAATCAATTTTGCGCTCTCCGCGCCCGGCTCCGAATACCATGCGCGGCTCCCAGGAAGCCCCGGCAATGTAAGGATTCGGTACTACTTTAATCCTGGAGAGCTCGTTCTTGGCTATCTGCAGATCCGTGGTCGCTGCTTTGGTGCTAAACTGGAAGTAGTCGCCTTCATAAAAGGGTTTGGAGGTGCGGAAAACATATACATCGCCCGGCTGCGGCGGAACCGGATCGACGTTGATGGGATCATTATAGAGAATATCGTAAACGAATTTGAACTGGGCGCCGATGAATTCGATAATGGTGATAACATCCCCGGAAGATAATCCGCCGGACTGGTCGTTGTCGAAGATTTCGAATTCCGCACGGCGGTCTTCGGTAAGGTTCCATATTTTAAATTTGACCGGTATCTGGAAGTTGAAAGAGGTATCGACGTTCGATTCATAAAAGGTGATGTTATAATCCGCCGGCCATTCCACAAACAGGGAAGGAAACTGCTGATGCTGCTGCACCCGGATATCCATGTTGCTTTCGCCGATCAGCCAGCCGGTTTGCGCGGGGACTACATTGATGGCTGTGTCTATATCCGCGAAGATGACAAAACCATCGGCCATGGGACTGGGATATTCCGGCCCGAAGGAGATCGCGTCGATATTGGTAACGAGCGGAAGGGTGGTATCGCTCTCTACCCGGTAAATGCCGTAGGTTGAGGTCTGGTAAGCGGGATAGGTCCCTTGCGATTGGAAAATGATCTGATAAGTAGCATTTTCTTTGATAAGCGCCGGATCGATGACCTCTACCGTAATGGAGCCGCTGCCGATCCCTTCCGCTACTTCCGCGGTATTTCCCTCGATTTCCGGGGGCAGGTAGCCGGCCGCGGGGGCGTTGGGGATGACCACGGCGCAGTTAATATCCACATTTTTGATGTTGCCGGCCAGGTCTTCGGTGATGATTTTGGAGCATTCCGTCGGCTGCAAGCCCTGCTCGCCGAATTCGGGATCTCCCTGGTCGTAAGAGACGATGGCATAAAAATAGGTCTGCCCGTTTACCACGTCTTCATCCACGTAGGAATGGCGCAGGCCGGTGTCGTTTCCCCTCCAGAAGCGGGCGCCGTTGATGCCCACGGGGTCCGGCCCTTTGATGCCATTGACCAGGTCGTACTGGGCGATGGGTTTCCAGTACACCGGCACTCCTTTGGAATCGGTAATGATTTTGATGTCGTTGAACTGCGGCTCGGTGCTGCGGTAGATCATATATCCTTCGAAGTCCTGCTTGGGATTGCCGACGGAGTCCGGCAAAAAGGGATCGTAGGATTGTTCCGCAATATCGTCCCAGTACAAAAAGACTTTCTTGTCGCCCGGCACTGCCGTTACCAGGGGTTTCAGGGGCGGTTTGGAAAAATTATAATCGGCGTTATAGATTTGCTGCACGGTAATCTTGTTGGACACCAGGTCATCTAAGTCAATGCCCATCAGCAGGGCCATGGAAAAGCGTTCCCGGTAATTTTGCCGCAATTCGAAAGGTCCGGAGCCGAAGAGCATGTGGATATTGGCGTCCTGCAGGGTGGTGTCGAAATGGTGAAATGACATTTTTTCCCACAGCCCTTCATCGTGTTTCGGCCAGCCGTTGCCGCCCCCGCCCTCGATGAGCAGATAGATCGACATGCTGTTTAAACCGATCTGGTCGGATTCTTCCACGTCGGTGCGGTCGAAATCCGGCTCGCCCGCGGTGGGCAGCCCATCGGCTTCCCCTTCATCGGGGCCGTTGTACTGGCGGTCGAAGGGGCCGACCCCGTCTTCGCCGAGATCATCATTCAAGGGTTCGCCGTGATCCCATTGGCCGTTTTGGTTCAAATCCGAATAGGGATTCCAGTCGTTGTCATTATCAATGCCGTCGTCGCGGCGCTCGTCGGTCACGCCATCTTCATCATCATCGACGCCGTTGAAGGGGTTGCCGGGGCTTTCTAAGTAGGCATATCCTAAATAGCCGGTGGGGCTCCAGGGGCCAAAACTGCTGGTGCCGGTTCCGTCTTCATCCCAGGCGTAGGCAATGTCGAGGAAAAGGTCGAAGGAGGCGTTGTCGTCGCCGGAGTCATCGGTGCCGCCAATGCCGACGTCGGTCAGGAATCCGAAAACGGTTTCGCCATAGGTGGTATCGGAGATGTTGACAATATCATAGAGCCAGAAGATATTGTCTTCCGCCAGCACGTGCGACCACTGGAAACCGCGCACATCCACGCGCAGCCCCAATCCGCCGCGCTGGTGGTCGGATTTAATGGGGAAATAACTATAGGGAGGGCGCGACCATTCCCGGTCGCGGGAATCGTCCATCACAAAAAAGGTTTCGATGTCGGCATTCTTGACCCCGCGGCCAAAGAAGCCGTGCCAGTAAGTGAAGTTGTCGATATCGCCGTCGCGGTCGTCGTCTATATCCGGCTCCCCGTTCACTTCCTTTTCATTGATCCAGTTGGCGGCCGGCTGGGCCAGGGCGGTAAAAACCGCCTCCGGCCAGAGCACCGGCCAGCTCTGGGGGGCGTTGCTGATCGCCGGGGTGCTTCCGGAGGGGTTCAGGTAACCAGGAACCGGCTCCCAGCCCCAATCTTCCCCGGTGATGGGATCCTTGTCAACGTGCTCGCGGTAGGCCGTTTCCATGGGGGTAATGGTATCCTGAATGCCCCCGATGCTGACCACTACTTTTGCGCCGACTAACATGCACACGCCGTCCAGGTAGGAATGGCCGGTTCCTTTAGGCCACTCCCCGGAAGGCTGATCCGGCCATTTGCCGACTTCCGCCTGGTTGAAATACATGGTGCGGATGAGATTCCCGTCCATGATGCCCTTTTTCCGTAAAACTGCGTTGCCGTACGGATCGTTGCGGTAGGCTTGGATCACTTCCGGGGATTCCTGGGCCAGCAGCCCGCCAAACGTCAGGATGAGGATGAGCCAGGCAAGTAATTTACTATGATGATTCATTATCACTATCCTCCAGTATTAGCCTATAATCCAACCGACAGTCCCAGGCGAATCTGGCGCGGCGGGGAATAGTAGGTGGGGTTCGATATATAGTCATCCAGGGTATGCAGCCCGATAATCTCCCCGGCGCCCAATTCCGCTTCCAGGTCATTATCCGCCGTGCCCGTGGAACCATAGACATTCCATTCGTTCAAGCGGTCGAAGAGATTCACGATCCACAAGTACGCCGTCAGGCGGGTTCTGTCGATGTTGAAGAATTTTTCCGCCTTCAGATCGAAGGAAAGAGAGGGGGGCTTGGTGCGGTTGTTACGAAAAACTACTTCTCCCAGCAGGAAACGGGAAGCGGCAGTATAGGGCGTTCCGGAGCCGAATCTGCTGATGAGGCCGGCGTTCCAACTGCCCGGCGTGCCGGTATTCAAGGCCAGGTTGAGGGTATGGCGCTGATCCCAATCCAGGGGGATCAATTGCTTTTCGGATTCCCGGGGAGGATCGGACTGGTTATCCAGGAATACCGTCTGTGGATCGGAAGAATTTCCTTCGGCGATCTGGAAGGTGTAATCGAGGCGGGCGCCCCAGTGGTCGGCAAAGCGTTTTTCGAAGGAGAGGATCATCCCGGTCACGTTGCCGTAATCGCGGTTCACGTAGCGGGCATACTTCTTGGTGTCATAGGTTTCGATAATTTCGGTGCCGACCAGGTCGCGGATGTCGCGGTAGTAAGCGGTGAATTCCACTACTAATTGATTGCTCAGTGCCTGCTGTAAGCCCAATTCGTACATCACGGTGCGCTGCGGCTCCAGATCGGGATTTCCTTTAACGGTGTTTAGCCGTGCTTCCCGGGGAATATAGTATCTGGATACCCCGGCGGAGTCGGTAATGCCCTGGTAGAGATATTCGAAATTGGGTATCTGGAAAAAGTGCCCGTAGGACACGTGGATAACTCCCCGGGAAGAGATCGGGAAAGCCACCCCCAGGCGCGGGCTGAACTGTGTTTTTACGGAGGCGGCGACCGTCTCCTGCGAAAAAAGCGTAATAAGCTCCGGGTTGCGAGGGTCTGCCGGCATATCAGTGCGGGGATCGAAATAGTCGTAGCGAAGGCCGAGGTTGATAATGAAATTATCAAACTCCACCTTGTCCTGCAGGTAAGCGGAAATTTCCAAAGGCTCTTTGGTGTATTCTTCCTGGCCCGGGCTGTATTTTTGGGGATAGACGATACCGGTTTCCTCGCTGCTGTTTTCGATGTCGAGATCGGTCCAGAAATTATAGATTTCATGCCACTGAACGTTGACCCCCGCTCCCAATTTGTGGAGTTTGGTTACCTGGCTGCTCATGTCCCACTTCCCCAGCCAGGTAGTGGTGTTGCGGCTGTAACGGTCGCTTTCGTTTCCGCCGGAACGGTAGGTATAATTGGATTGGGGCTGGCCGTTATCGGAATCTAAATATCTCAAATCGTACGGGTCGGCGTACACGTAGCCGGTGTAATCGCTAAAATTCCGCGCCAGTTTGATGGTGTAAAAGGTGCTTTTGGAGACGCCATGATTAATTTGAATGTTATGATTATTGCTGGTGCGATAATGGGTCTTGTTGGCGTCCGGCACCAGGCGGAAGGCGTGATTATAGTAGCGGTTGGTGTTGTCTTCCCATAAATACCCGTAATTCAATTTGAGGGAAGAGGTCAAATAGTAGGTAGCCTTGCCGCTGAATGACTGCCTTTCGGAGTTGTCCAGGGGAAGAACCGCCCGGTCGCCGCCGGGAAGAAAGGGATTATCATCGCTGGGGAGATAGAGGCGGCGGCTGTAATAATACCCGTCATCTTGCAGATAGCGGTAGGTGGCGAAAAATTTCAACTGCGGGATGAAGGGAACCGGGCCGCTCAGGGAGGCCTGTATGTTTTGGATGCCGAGCGCATCTATATCGTCGATGTGGGGAAAGACATCGTCGTGGGTGGAAAAATAGTTGCCGATATACCCGGAGACGTCGAATTCATACTTGCTGCCGCCTTCCCGGGTAATGATATTGACCACCCCGGACAGGGCCTGCCCGTATTCCGCGTTAAACGTCCCGCTGATTACCTCCAACTGCTGAATGGAAGTATTTTCCACCTGCACGCTGAGGGAATTATTGAAACGGTCGTTGACCGGGATGCCGTCCACCATATAAGCCACTTCCCCGGTGCGCCCGCCCCGGAAGTGCCCGGCCACCACCCCGGCCTGGAGTTCCACCACCTGGTTGAAATCGTCCACCGGCAGCGCTTTGATCTCTTCGGAAGAGATGTTGACGGAGGTGGAGGTCAGGTCATTCTGGATGAGCGGGCGGTCGGCAATCACTATCACTTCCTCGCCTTCGATGGTTTCGGCCTGCAATTCGAAATTGACCCTGGTGGTCAGGTCCACATCTACCCGCACACTGGTAATGCGCACCTCGTGGTAGCCGATAATCTGCGCGATAAGGGTGTAAGTGCCCGGCGGAATATTGAGGATGTAGTAATATCCGTCCGCATCGCTGGCCGCTCCGTAGGGGTGGCCGTCAATGTAGATATTGGCCCCCACCATCGGCTCCCCGTTGGACTTATCCTTCGCTAGGCCGGCAATTTTACCGGTGGTGCCGGCAAACGCCTGGAAGGACAGGAGAAACGCCAGCGCCATCATTGATATGGCATAGCGGGCAATCCACCCCAAGAAGCCGCGGCTTTGTTTATTATGCGGAGTGAAAAGATCATGGTCTCTCATAATACTCTCTGTCTGATGTTTTTATGGTTTATCCTTATTGAAGCCCCACAGGGGCATTCAGATGACAGCCTGAGGAAAATCAGGGCTTGACATCCCCCCTGCCCCCCTTCAAAGGGGGGAGGTTGTGTCATCTGCTTTAATTCCCCCCTTTGAAGGGGGGCAGGGAGGATGTCCTCAGTCGATTTTCAGACCAATCCGATATTGTGCTTCCAACTCTTAATTGGCATTAAGAGAAGAGAGCAAGCAGGGGCTTGCTCCCTTCTCAAGAGAAATTACTTCATCAGAACCATCTTTTGGACTTTCACAAAATTCTCCGTCTGGATGCGGTAGAAGTAAATTCCGGAGGCAAGACTCCTGGCATCGAATTGCACGTTGTAGATGCCCGCGGCCTGCTTTTCATTGACAATGGTTTGCACCTTTTGGCCGAGGGTATTGAAAACATCTAATTGCACGTTGCTCTGTTTTGCCAGGTGATAGGTGATGGTGGTAGAAGGGTTGAAGGGATTGGGATAATTCTGTTTCAGTTCAAAAGTCAGCGGCACTTCCGTCGGCAGATCGTTGATGCCGGTAACCCAACTGTCCCCGATCCAGGAATATAGCCAGTACTTGGGAGACTGCCAGGAATTGTCGTCGTTATTGGGCGACCAGGTCATGATTCCTTCCCGGGTTCCGGGGGTGGGATTGGCGTCGGCGTCGTTGAAGGCGAGATCGAAAGGAATGCGATAGCCCTGTTTGGGAACAAAAACGTCATCGTTGCCAATCGCCGCCAAATCCGCCCAGGCAATCCGGCCTTCCACAACGTAACCGATGGGGAATTTCGTTCCCCAATGGTAATCGGCCATGGGAACTGTGGCGCCGCCTATATTATCGACGATGACCCGGGTGGGGAGGAAACGGAAATGGTAATCCGGCTCGCTGCCGCGGTCATACCCGGAGTGGGGAGCGCCGTGCCAGTTGTAAAGCCCGATGAAGAGGTCCGGGCTGTCTTTTTCCCAGCTATTCGTCGCGGCGGTATCGACCACGTCGTCGGTAATATCGAACGCGAAATAGAGGTAGTTGGCGTCCGCGGCCACATACGTCAGCACCGACAGGTCGCCATCGCCACTGATGGTGGTGTTGGTGACGATATGAGCGCCTTCGGAGGGGAAGGAACGGAAAGCCATAATGCCGCTCCATTCGTTCAGGTTGCCGTCGGCTGCAAAATTAGCCGGGGCATCCAGGGAGATGGTGGCAATCCCTTTGGCGGTGTTGGTTACCGGGGTGGTCGGCGCATTGGGAACGGACTCGTTCCCGGCGGCATCCACGCAGGTCACCGCATAGTAATAAGCTACTGTGGAATCCGCCAGCGGCGACAACAGCAGGTGGCTCCAGGACTGGCTATTCTCCGGGCGGCCAATGCCCAGGTCCACTACTTCTACCCCGGGCGCTTTCACATCGGTAATGACCTCGCGGCTATAATACAGATTGTAGGTTTCCCCATCCTCGCCGGGCACATCCAGCCAGGTTACCAGGTTAGAGTAATTGTCCGGGACCACAAAAATGGCGGAAGGAGGTGGGGGAGCAATCACGTCGATGTTCGGATTGCCGGTCCACCATTCGTCAATATAAACTACATTGCCGGCGACGCCGGAGGCCTCGGCCATCATTCCTACCACGTTTACAGAGGTGGTGTCGAAATTGGTGGTGCCGTCCTGGTACACAAAATCCCGCAGCGGATAGGCGTATTCATGCCACTGCTCGTCGGCGATGGGGGTAAAGACCAGGCCGACTTTGCCGTCCGCCCCGGATTCGAACTGAATTCGCAAAGCGCCCGTGGCCAGCTGCGCCTTCATCTTGAACTTCACCGAATCCGTCATCCAGCCGCCTAACATATTCTGGGTGGGAGCCACATTGAATCCGTAACCGGTCCATCCGTTGCCCCACTCATTTCCCTGGGTCCACCGCAGGGCATTGGTGCCCGGGATATAACCGGCGCCTTCTTCTACAATAATCGTTGATTGGCCCCAGGCCCAGGGCGCGCCTAATTGAGCCGGGATGGTCATTCCATTGAAAATGATAAACGGAACAGCGCGGGAGCCGAAGCGGGTGAAGCTGTCAAAAGAGACCTTCACCGAGTCGGCCGGCAAGTTCGTGCCCGCGGTGTAACCGCTTACCACGGCGGAGAGATTGTAGCCGATAATTTTGTCGCGATCCAATTCATGATTATTGTAGGTGCCGCCGCCCCAACTGGTGGGGAACAGAATGAAACCGGAGTCATTGGGAACCAGATTGCCGGAGGCGTTTTGCGGCCTTTCATAGAAGGGGATTTTCAGCTCGAACCAGCCAGTCTGGTTGTCAAGAACCACGCCGTTCTCATAAATATATTCTTCGATGTCATCCGTGGGATTGGGCCGGTCGGCAATGTGAATGCGGAATACCATGTACTCGGGATGGGTGGGCGGCTGGGTAATCTTCATCCAGATGCTGAAAGAATCGCTGATCTCCCAATTTAATACATCGGTGCTATCGGTACGGTAGATCATATTGGCCCAACTTCCCCACTCGTGAAATGAGCCAATCACATAGTTGACATCGAGAGCGCCGCTGCCTTCGACATAGTCAATGTGGTCGTCTTCCGAGCTGATGTAACTGGGCGGCCCCTCCACGTTGAAGATATACACCCCATTTGCGGCTGAGCTATCGAAATTGTCAATCGTATACGTTTGGGCGCTCAGGAACACGCTGAAGACGGCTAACATTGAAATTGATAGCAAACATCTCTTCATAATAACAGACCTCCTGTTTTTGTTTGAATGAAACGGTTGAAAATTGGATGATTTATCCCCCTTGCCTCTTATTGTTCCATTCAGGTATATCTTCACATATATACCTCCTTTCATAATTAATAGAAGCGCTCCCGGTAGGCGAAGCCGGCGGGTTTCTCGCGAATGATCTTATCCGGTTCCGGTATGCGGGCTTCGAATAGCGCGCTGTCAACGCGAACCGTATAGACGGCACGTAAACTATCGGCGGCTATCATTCGCTGCCGGGCAAGTTTGTAATCCAGGATGATGCCGCGAACGGCGGCGTCATCTAACTTGCCGTTAAAGCGTTTATTGACGGCCTCGAAATTTTCTTTATGCTTGAACTCTTCCACTTCTGAGGCGGTGACGGTAAGATTGTCGCGGAGATTTTGGATGTAATAGCGCGCCAGGATTTCATCGCATTGCGCTTCCGCTTCATACCGCACTTCCGGGGATTTATCCAGCCCCTGCCGATAGGCTTCCTGCGCCAGGTAATGATTGCGCACTGTAACGGCAATCGTCTTTTTAAGCTGGGGCGCCATGTTTACCTGGGGCCGCATGGCGGCGGGCGTATCCCAGAGTTTGCGCAGGAACTCTACCACGGTGAATTGGCCGTCTTTGAAAGTGACCAATATTTCATCCGCCATATCTTTCAAACTGGTTTCAGCGGTCTGTAATTCGCTGTTGCTTACATAAATGGGGAAGGGCTGGTCGGAACTCTTGTTCTGCACAATTTGGGAAAACTGTTTCGCCAGGGCGAAGAAGGCCGGGGCATTTATTTTTACTTCCTGGTCTTTTAACATCTTATAAATGTATTCATCGGATATTTTGCGGGCGCGGCGCTCGAAAATGACTTTCTCGATTTTGCTCTTGCTCTCCGCAAAATCCGTCTCGGATATGAATTTATCCGCCTCTCCGTCGATGAGTTTGACAACCATGTAGCCGTTATCAATCTTGATGGGACTGCTTACTTCCCCGGGCTGCATGTCAAAAACCACCTCTTCCAGTTCGGAAACCATATCGCCGTAAGAAGACATGGGCGAAACGCCTTTTTGCTCTTCTAAGGGTGAAATCAGTTGAATATCTTCAAGCGGGGTGGTTTTTAATTGCCTCTGGTAGATAGAGGCGCGTTCCGGCTGCGGGGTATGGACAAATTCAAATTTGACTTTCTTCTTGGAGCGCCGGTAAGCGCTGCGGTAATCCTCTTCGGAAATGTTTACCCCGGAAGCCACTTCCTGCCGGTAGAGCTCCTTAATCATCTCTTTTTCCTTGATCGCTGTCAGCAATCCGGCAATTGATTGGTCCTTATCCATTCCCGTCGCGATGGCTTCCCGGGCAAAAAGTTTTTGTTCGATCAGAAAATCCAACTGGTTTTGATAGGCTTCCCTTTGGGTTAATCCCCTTCCCCATTTCGGTTCCAGTTGATAACTGCGGCGGAGCAATCGCCAGTCAATCAAGCGGTCCCCGACCATTGCTATAATCTCTTCGCGGGGTTCCTGTGGTCTTGAACAACCGAGGCTCAGCGAAAGGAGCAACGCGATTATTGCCAAAATTTCTAAGAATCGATGGTTGACGCTCACGTTGATACCTTTTTTACTTCAAGTGGTGTTTTATCATCTGACATTTGAGAATTCATATTCTCCTTACAAAAATTCGTCAATCGTCATTCGTCAATCGAAAATTCATTTACGATTAGCGGTTTTCGATTTACGATTTTCGAAGTAAATAAGCATTCTTAAAGGTGACGTAACATTACAAACTCAAGCAGCCTCAATTTCTCTATTTTTCAACCCTCAACCCAATGACATCCATCAGCATCGGGCATGACTTTTATCATGTTTAAAAGAAGATTCCCCACAGACCGATCAACACCACTAAGAGCGTGGCGGAAAGCAACTGACTGGCCCTGTTCCGCCGGGGGCCGGAAGCGAGAAATTCGCCTTTCTTTACCGCAAAACGGTATTCGCTCCAGGAGAGAAGGTATTCTTTGATTTTGGGGAAATAAGGGGCGGTACTGAAGGCGCTGACAGCGACCATAATCAACAGCGAGACGCCAAACAGCAATATCGCGAAATGCAGAAAATTGATGGAGATGAACCAGTTTATGAGAGGCGATTCAAAAAGCCAGGTCTGGTTTAACCATTCCAGCGCCAATCGCAAAGCGCCCAAAAATCCCCCGATGGTCAATGCCCAGATAGCGCCTTTCCCGTTGACCCGTTTCCAGAAAACGCCTAATAAAAACACCGCGGCAATGGGAGGGCTTATATAAGCCTGGATGCTTTGCAGGTGGATGTAGATGTGAGAATTCAGAAGTTTGACCAGCGGTATCCAAAGAATACCGATGACCACCATAGCGGTAGTGGCGAGATGCCCGGTCAGCACCAGTTCTTTTTCCGGGGCGTGGGGGCGGAAATAGCGGTAAAAATCCATGGTAAAAAGGGTGGAGGTGCTGATAAAGCAGGCGGAAAGGGAGGACATCAACGCCGCCAGCACCCCGGCCAGCACCAGTCCTTTTAGACCGGCGGGCAGCAGGGAACCGGTGAGCAGCGAGGAGTAGGCTTCGTCACCTTTGATGCCGGGGTATAACACGGCGGCGATCAGTCCCGGCAGCACCAGGATAAACATCGGCAAAATTTTCAGGAAGCCGGTCAGCAGGGCGCCGCTGCGGGCGGCCTGTTCATCCCGGGCGCTCAATAACCGCTGCACGATGTATTGATCGGTGCACCAGTACCACACCGCTAAAACAGGAGCGCCAAAGATAATCCCGGTCCAGGGGAAATCGGGATCGGAAACCGGCTTGAAAACGGAGAAGTAATCCGCGGGCAATTTGGCTTGCAGGCCGGATAAACCGCCGGCCTCGTTTAATCCGAAGGCCGTTAAAATAACGGCGCCTCCGATCAAAAAAACCGCCTGGATCACCGAGGTATAAACCACCGCCCTCATTCCCCCGATGATGGTATAAACCCCGGTGACTATCACCATTACCACGGCCGAGGTGTACATATCCCATCCTAAGGCGGCTTTCAGGAGCAGCCCGCCCGCAAAAAGGCTGACGGAAATCTTGGTGAGGATATAGGCGATGATGGAGACGCTGCTGAGGTACATCCTGCTGGCGGTATTAAAGCGCTTTCCGAAGAATTCCGGCACCGTAAAAACTTTTGCCCTTAAAAAGAGGGGGGCAAAGAACCAGCCTAAGAGCATCAGGAAGGGGATCGCCAGCCATTCGATGTTCCCGACCGCCAGGCCCCTGCTGGCCCCATACCCGGCCAGACCGACAAAATGCTCGCTGGAAATGTTGGTGGCAAACAAGGAGAGGCCAATCGCCACCCAGCCTAAACTGCGCCCGGCTAAGAAATAATTTTCAGCGCTGTCTTTTTTGCGCTGGGCGTAATAAAAACCCACCATCATCACTACGATGAAATACAGGGATATGACCAGAATATCTAATGACGCCATCGCCTTCACACCTGCGTACCTCCAAAGGATATACCCATTATTACAGAGAATGTGCCAGCTAAAATTGAACGGGAGCAATCATCTGTATTTACAAAACTTATGGAGGTTGTGAAATTGGAGAAGGCGAGGGGAAGTTATTAAAGTAATAAAGGGGAAGTTATTATTTTGATAATTCTTTTTTGTGAATGTGTTGTATTAATAAAGTTAAACAATTTAAGTAAATTAAAGATTGAATAGACAACAGGAATCCGTCTTCCTGAGTAATGATTCAGCAGTAAAGGGGAGCAATGGTTTCTTCAAAATTGCACTCACACAAAAAATCTCCTTTCTTGAAAACAATCCTGTAGGATATTAATCTTAGCCGAATTGAAAGTTAATCATCGAACGGTTAAAGGTTTGAAGCATGAGGGCATAATTGATTTATGAAAAATTT
>CAZFVV010000089.1:0-21023 GCA_964522165.1 uncultured Calditrichaceae bacterium | reverse complement strand
TAATAGGTGAGTTACACTTGCTCACTCAGGCCTGGCATAGTTTCATTTTCAAAATTTCGGCGACAAATTCTTTGATGTATTCGTCCACATCTTCGGCAATGCTCATAAAGATATCCAAAACTTCTTGCAGATCGATGGATTCCAACCGGCGGAGCACCGGGGAGGCGTTATAGAAGTGGTTTTCGTCATCTATCCCGGCGTACCACATGGAATTGCTGCTCTTCCATTCCACCACCTTCTCTTCCCATTTCCTGTCGAAATAGAATTGAAATCGCACGATGGCGCGGCTGTCACGATGTTCCCAAATATAGAGTTCGGAATCGCAGTTCTCGCTGGCAAACCAGCGGAACCGCAACGCCGGGTCATCCTGTCGCACGGTGGTGATTTCATACATGGCCGAACTCCCTGTTGGCGCGCCGCCTTGATGATTGAAGAATGAAGATTGATGATTGCTATTCCCGGTGTTGCATTAAAAGAAAACGTCAGGGGAATTGCCGGAAAGAATCAATTGTCAATGAGAAATCGCGAATGCTAAATTCTTCAACTAAACAGAGGGATTATAATCAGGGGCGAGGGCAGCTCTCAATGAGGGGCGTCACATTGGATATTGTGAAAGTGATTCGTATCTCCATAATATATGACAATTGCTTGTCCTGTCACCTGACCTTTCTCGAAGGGATGGCTTCGGGAAAGGTCAGGTGAAATTACAGACAATTGCTTTATAATAGACAAGACAGTATATTGGGGCAAAATAAAAAGTGGAGTGATTTTGAGCCCGAGGGTATTTTTTGAAGGCCCTTACCGGTTTTACTTCTACGCTTCAGACCACAAGGAACCGGTTCATGTGCATGTGAGTAGGGATGATAAAGAAGTAAAAATATGGCTGGAGACGCTCGAAGTCGCATTCAATCGTAAGTTCAGCCAGAAAGAAATCCGGGATATTATTAGGATCATAGAAAGACGCAGACAAGAAATTGAGGATAAATGGAATGACTTCTTTATTAAATGAATTGGAAAAATCACTAACGGCTAAGATCGAAGATGTGGGAGTTGATAGTGATTTCGTAACGTTCAGGCTAAATGACGGGCGAGTGATCTCTTTTCCGGTTACCTGGTCGCCAAGATTGCTACACGGCACCATAGAAGAGAGAAATCACTGGGAGTTGATCGGCGGCGGCTTCGGGGTTCACTGGCCGAATCTGGATGAAGATATCAGCCTGGCGGGGGTTCTTTTAGGATTGCAGTCTGGCGAAAGTAAAAAATCTTTTCAACGCTGGCTTCAACAACGCAAGGATACGGTGGATTCCCTTGCCGGGTAACGATTTCCCTTACCACCTCAAATACGCTGCACAGTAGCTACTCAAATAGTCTCACAGCTTCCGCAGCTTGCGGCGAATTTCCCGCAGGGTTTGCTGGGCAATGGCGTCGTTGGGGCTTAAATCCACTAACTGCTGGTAATACTCCTCCGCCTGGCCGAAACGCCCCAGGCTCAAATAAATTTTTCCGACCGTCGCCAGGGCGTCTTTATCCTGGGGATCATTTTTCAATTTCTCGATAGCTTCGTTGAGCACCGCCTGCACCACGTCGATGTAACGGTACGGCTCGCCCAACTTCGGATTTGCGGCAAAGTAGTCCGGTTCGATCTTTACCACGATTTTGAATTCCTCCAGCGCCGGCTCGTATTTGCCCTGGCTGTCGTAAAGCTTGCCCAAACGCATGTGCGCCTGGGACAAAT
Organism: uncultured Calditrichaceae bacterium; assembly: GCA_964522165.1. Taxonomy (GTDB): domain Bacteria; phylum Calditrichota; class Calditrichia; order RBG-13-44-9; family J075; genus JABWBP01. Next base: position 19,288 of record CAZFVV010000089.1, on the reverse strand, counting down.
CCGGCTTTTGGGCGATAGCCTTCTTGTAAAAATATTCCGCGCTATCCGGCTGGGACAAATTTTCATAAGTCAAGGCCAGGTTGTAGCTGGCTTCGTAGAAGCGTTCATCGTATTGCAAAGCGGTGCGGTAGGCGCCGATCATGGTGCGGTAAATTTCTTGCGGATCCTGGATGCGTGATTTTTCGCGCAGGTCTTCCAAACCCTGGAGAGGGGTGCTCAAAGGAATAGAGGTAGGCCCGTTGGAGCCCTGGGGGACATATTGCACTTCCAACAGGGACCAGAAAGCGTCCACAATTTCCGCCAGCGCCCCGCGCCGGTAAATGGCGTTTCCGAGGTTGAAGTGCGCGGTTGCAAAGGTGGGTTTCAGCTTGATCACTTTCCGGAACTCGATGATCGCTTCTTCGAACAAATTCAGCGCGTAATAGGCTTCTCCCAGGGCGTTATGCGCCTGGTAATAATCCGCATCCAGGTCGGTCGCTTTGCTCAACGAGGTGATGGCCGCCTTGAACCATCCCCGCTTCATCTCCGCCAGCCCTTTCTGGTAGTGAGCGGGGGCGTAATTGGGGTTGATCTCGATAGATTTTTCCAGCGATTGAATCCCTTTTTTCAAGGAATCGGTTCGAGTATAGAGAATTCCCAGGTAGTAATGGCTGCGGTCATGTTCCGGGTTCAATTCCAGGGTTTTTCGGAATTCCTCTAAAGATTTCGGGTATTCTTTACCCAGGTAATAAATAACCCCCCGGCCATAATAGGCTTTGTAAAAAGTGCGATTCTTTTCGATAACGCTGTTGAATTGCTGAAGCGCCTTCTCATAGGAGCGGCGTTCGTAATACAAATTCCCCAGGTTGTACTGCGCTTCCCAGAATTCCGGGTCTTCCTGCAAGGCCTGGTGGAAATATCCCGCAATGACTTCCAGGGGAGAATCATGCTCGATTTCTAAAAACGCCTTGCAGTAAGATTCAAAAGCGGAAATTGAGCGGGTCGGTTTTTTGCGCAAAATATCCTCTTCCGCCGGGGAGAGGCTGATTTGCATGATCTCGAAACCTTTGCGCACCGCTTTTTCCAGAAATGCAAACACTTCATCAGGGGAACCGCTATAGGATTCTTCCAGGATGGAGGCGCCGGTATAAGTGCTGACCATCCGCACCTGCATCGCCAGTTGAGTGTTCTCTATCCGGTAATTTCCCAGGATCAGAACTTCGATCCCGGTCGCTTTTCCGATGGAGAACGCTTTGCGGGGATCGATCTCTCCAGCGGGATCGATCCCGGACTGGCTTAAAATAGTTTTCAGGGTCTGTTTTTCGTAAACCGTTAGAGAACTGATTTCGGCAAGCTTGGTGTAGAGGATCTGGTCGATACCGTACCCCATCCATTCATAACGGGAAGCGCCCTCATTGCGAAAGGGCAGGATGCCGATGGTGCGGTCGGACTGGCAAATCCCTGCGGAGGTTAGAAAAATCCCGGCCAATAGGGCAACAAAAGTTGCAAGACGGACATTTCTCATTACTTTTCCCAAAGTATAACTAAAACATCATTGGTTCTATCAAATTTTTTCGCCACATCCATGCAATCTATTTTCGTCCTGAGAAAGACTTAACTTGATACATAAATTGAAAATAAAACATAAGCAGACCCGGAAGATTTTCCAATAATTTTGTCATATAGTTTTAGCAAACCCCGATTGCCTCCCGGCCCGTTCCCCAGGCTACTGAGAAAATGTAAGGGTTGCCGGTGAATGCAAAAACTTTACAGGTCACTATTTTGGATTTGAGTTTCTCAATTTTCAGGCTCCCACCTTTTTTGATGGTCCCGCAGGCCTTTCCCGATGCGGTCCAGAAAAATAATTTTCCATAGCATACCTCACCGATGGTCTTTATTTTTAAACCCTTTTTAAAAATTTGGGAATTATGAGCAAATTCTAACCGATAAATCTAACCAATCAAAAGGAGTGAGTAATGAAGTACCACGTCAAGGATTTGAACCTCGCCAAGGAAGGGAAAAGGCGCATCGAATGGGCCGATAACGATATGCCCGTTTTAACAGAAATCCGCAGCCGCTTTGAAATGGAAAAACCCCTGGCGGGTAAAAAAATGGCCGCCTGCCTGCACATTACCGCGGAAACCGCCAACCTGGCCCGTACCTTGAAAGCGGGCGGCGCGGACCTGGTGCTGTGCGCTTCCAATCCCCTCAGCACCCAGGACGACGTGGCGGCCGCGCTGTGGGAACACTACGGCATCGGCATTTTTGCCATTAAAGGGGAAGATAATAAAACCTATTATGAGCACATCCATGCCTGCCTGAAGCACGATCCGGTGATCACTATGGACGACGGCGCCGACCTGGTCTCGGTGCTGCACAAGGAATACCCGGAAAAGTGCAAGCAAATTTACGCTTCTATGGAAGAGACCACCACCGGGGTCATCCGCCTGCGCGCCATGCACAAAGACGGCGCTTTGAAATTGCCGGTGTTTGCAGTGAACGATGCCCAGACCAAGTATCTGTTCGATAACCGCTACGGCACCGGCCAATCCACGGTGGACGGGATCATCCGCGCGACGGATATTTTGCTGGCCGGGAAAACCGTGGTGGTGGCCGGTTACGGCTGGTGCGGCCGCGGGGTCGCCACCCGCATGAAGGGACAGGGCGCGAACGTGGTCATCACCGAGGTCAACCCCATCCGGGCGCTGGAAGCGGCGATGGACGGTTTTTGGGTGCTGCCCATGGAAAAAGCCGCGCCCATCGGGGACCTGTTCGTGACCCTTACCGGGAATATCAACGTGCTGCGCAAAGAGCATTTCCAGGCCATGAAAGACGGCGCCTTGGTGGCCAATTCCGGGCATTTTAACGTGGAAATCGATATCCCCGCCCTGGAAAAGCTGGCTGCGGAAACACGCAAAGGAGTGCGCCAGTTCGTGGACGAATACCGTCTGAAGGGCGGCAAACGCATCTTTTTGTTAGGCGAAGGCCGCCTGATCAACCTGGCCGCGGCGGAGGGCCACCCCGCCAGCGTGATGGATATGAGCTTTGCCACCCAGGCGCTGGTCACCGAATACGCCCTCAAGCGCAAATTGACAGCGGACGTCTATGAAGTGCCCCGGGAAATCGAAGACTATATCTCCGTTCTCAAGCTGAAAACCATGGGCATCGAAATCGATACCCTTACCGCAGAGCAGGTTAAATATCTTAATTCCTGGGAAATGGGCACGTAAACGTGTTCGGGTGTTATGGTGTTCAGGTGTTCCAGCGTGATGGCGCGGTAGTTTAGGGTTTAAAGAGCATGGTTTAGAGTTTCCACAACTCAAAACCCGCAACCCGAAACTCGAAACAATCAAAACGATAACACTTGAACACCATAACACCATAGCACCGAATTTATTCCAGCGCATAGACATACCCGTCTTTGCTCCCGAAATAGATCACGCCTTCATGGATCGCCGGGGAGGAAAAGATGCGCCCCGCGGTGGAAAACCGCCATTTTTCGTCGCCGATAAGCGCGTCCAGGGCGTAAAGGTTGCCGTTGGCCGCCCCGAAATACACCATTCCCCCGGCCAGGGCCGGCGATGAATCTACCGGCTCGTTCAGGATGAAGCGCCATTTCTCCGCGCCGGTAAGGGCGTTCAGGGCGTAGAAGTTACCGTCTTTGCCGCCGAAAAACACGGTATTTTCATACACCGCCGGGGAAGATGCGACCTGGTCCCCGGTCTGGAATTTCCAGACCTCCCGACCGGTTTTAACGTCGAGAGCGTAGAAAAAACCGTCCAGGCTGCCGAAGTAAACCATGTTTTGATATACCGCCGGGGAAGAACTGACCCAGTTGGCGGTTTTGAAGCGCCATTTTTCCGCCCCGTTGGATTTATTCAGGGCGTAGAGATGCCCGTCCCAACTGCCCACGTACACCAGGTTATTCGAGATCGCCGGGGAAGAGCTGATCCCCTCCCCGGTTTTGAAACGCCATTTTTCCCCGCCATTCTCGCTGTCCAGGGCATAGAGGAAACCGTCCATGCTCCCGAAATAGAGCGTCCCCCCGGCAATGGCCGCGGAGGAAGAGATGCCTCCTTCGGTTTGAAAGCGCCATTTTTCGCCCCCGGTTTGCACATCCAGGGCATAAAAATTCCCATCCGCGCTGCCGATATATACCACGTTGCCGGCAACCGCTGCCGACGCGCTAATCTCTCCGGCGGTAGTAAACTCCCACCTTTTCTCCCCGCTCAACAGGTCGATGGCGTAGAAATGCCGGTCCAGACTGCCCACTAACAGCACTCTCCCGTCCGTCACCGGGGTGGAGCGCACCCATTCCCCGGTCTGGAAACGCCACTTAAGCGTAACCGAATCCGACGCCGCCCGGCCATTGTACACGCCGGTATTTTCCGAATTGCCGCGAAAGACCGTTCCGCCGCCGGACCCGGCGCCGCACCCGGCCAACAGAAAAATGGTCGCGCCTGACGCCACAAGGCGCATAAAAGCCACATTAATCATATAAATTTCCTCTCCGCCATTTCGAAACCGAGCATTTTCCCCTTTTCCATGCTGCACATCATCGGCAAAAATAATCAAAAAGTTGCCGCGGCAAGCAAATATTTTATTCTGCTGTCAGCCGCAAAGCTTGAAGTGGAAAACGTATTGCGCAGTGCGTATTGGGTAAAATTCATGCTTTACGATGCGCGTGATACAAAATGAGTCATTTGTGGGAGGTTTTAATGGCATTCACCCAAACACGTATCTGCCCAGGAACTCTCCCACGGAGAGTTTCTCCAAATCCGGGTAGGGAAAGATGATCCGCTGCTCCATACGGGTGGGATCATAATAAGAGGGGGAACGCTGCGGCAGGGAATGCTCTTTTCTAAAATCGTACACGTAACAAATATCTTTTCCCGGGTCGGGAATGAACAGGAGATAGAAGCGGATATTCCCGCGCTGCGCTTCCGCAAACCCATCCTGCAGCAGTTCCCGGTAGGAGAGATATTGCCCGTGCCCGATGCCGGGGCCGATCTCTCCCACGAACAGTTTTTCTTCCACCAGCAGCAGGCGGTTGGCATGGGGATGGAAGAGCACAAAATCGATGTCGGTGCTGCCCACCCGCCCGTAGAGGTTTTTGCGCAGGAAGCGGCTCAGGGCGGACACTTCTTCGCTTTGCACGGTGCGGGCGGTGCTGGGCGAGAGCGGCTCATTGCCGGAGCATTTCAGGAGTTTCAAGAGGAAATCGGCGAACTCCTCGCGCCGGTAAAATATTCTGCCGGAATTGTTGCGCAGGTTTTTGATCTGAACTTTCTCTCCGCTGAAAAACACGTTTCCGAAGCGGATGGATTCGTTAAAGAAAGGGATGATTGCCGCCAGGCCGGTATCTTTGTATTCCGCAGGGGTGGCGCAATCCTGTAGAAAAATATACCGGGAAGCCGGGTCGGGATTGATCCGCCGCAGGCAGGTGGCGAAAAAAAGGTTCCGGAAGATGCGCATATCCAGCCTCTCCCTCAGCACGCTTTTCCGGGAACCGAAGATTTCGTCTTTAACGGGTTTGGCCATGATCGCTACACTGCATTATCTTATTGGGTATCAATTCTTCAAGTAGGCAGTAGGCAATATGCAGGATGCAAGCTGCCTACTGTCCACCGCCCCGGTGCTCCAACAGCACCTTCCCGATGCTCTGGCGGGATTCGATGAAAGCGTGCGCTTGCGCGGCCTGCTCGAAGGGAAATATCCTGCCGACCACCGGGCGGACGTCTTTTTCGATGACGAATCTGCGAAGTTCCTGGAAAATTTCCAGGGTTCGGCGGGGATTGGCGAGCAGGTGACCGAGGTGGGTGGCCATCACCGCGGCGGTTTTGTGGGCCAGGTTCATCAGGCTCACCCGGGGAATATCCCGCCAGGTTTTCCACCAGGAGAGGGGATTCCATTTCTGCAAGTCTAAGCTGGCAAAACCGGCCACGGCCATGCGTCCAAAGGGATTCAACAGGCGCATGCTCTCCCGGTACACCTCCCCGCCCACCATCTCTAAAACCACCTCCACCCCGCCGCTGGCTTTTGCCAGGCGCTCAAAACAGTTTTCTTCCCGGTAATTGAAGGCCCCGGCAGCGCCGAGATTTTTAAGAAATTCGATTTTCTCTTTGTTCCCGGCCAGGGCGTACACCGTGCAGCCCGCCTTCGCGGCCAGTTGTACTGCGGCAGTGCCCACCCCTCCTGCAGCGGCGGTTACCAGCACTTTCTCGCCCGCTTCCAGTTTAGCCAGGGAAAACAAACTCACCCAGGCGGTCATAAAATTGATTAAGAAAGCGGCGTTCTCGGCCATGCTGAAATGCTCGAAAGCGGGAACCGCGCGTACCTGGGGCAGGGCGATTTTTTCCGCATAAGCGCCGTTCTGCGACCCCACCATCACCTTCTGGCCGATCCGCGCCGCCTCCACTCCCTCCCCCACCGCCTCGATGACCCCGGAACCTTCCATGCCCAGGATGTAGGGGCGTTTCACCGCCCAGCCGTACAATCCCTTTCGGGAGAGAATCTCCGCGTAATTGATGCCCGTAAAGTGCAGGCGCACCAACACTTCCCCTTTGCCGGGGATGGGATCGGAAACCTCTTCCGTAACCAGCACGCCCGGCCCGCCGGATTTTCGCAACAAGATCGCTTTCATCGCATTCGCCTCATCAATGAGGAGAAAATCGCATTTCTGCGCCAATTATGAAAGAAGTTTAATTTTTGGGTTGATGAGAGTGAAGCGTAAAGCGTGAAGTGTGATGGGTTTTGCGGAATATCGGCGCTGTTTCAAGAGAATAATAATCAGTTTGGGCTTGATTTTCAGGTGGAATTTAGCGTTTTTCGGAGGGCAATCTGAACTAAGGCTGTAAAACTGCAACGGAGATGAAATGTCGAAAATAGCGGAACAAAACCGGGGGGGGCTATCGCACTCCGGCTCTAAAACTCGAGATTTTGTTTACCTCGCCATCGGCTCCGCGCTGGGCCTGGGGCTTTCGCCGGTTGCGCCCGGCACCCTGGGGGCATTGTTGGGAGTAGGGATGCACCTCGCTACAGCGTACTACCTGCCTTCATCCGTCTATGTTGTTGTGCTGATTATCGCGCTACTGCTGGTCAGCGTTGCCAATCACCTGCTCACTCCCTGGGCGCGGGAATACTGGGGCAGCGAAGATCCCCGCCATTTCGTGCTGGATGAAATCGCCGGTTATTTGATGGTTCCGATCCTGTTTCACCAGTGGGCACCCTGGAAAATCGCCCTGTGGGGATTTGTGCTGTTCCGCTTTTTTGACATCGTGAAAATCCCCCCGGCGCGCCAGATCGACCGGAACATGAAAAACTCCTGGGGAATTTTGTTAGATGACCTGGTCAGCGGGGCTTACGCGGCGCTGGTTATGTATGTTCTTTGGGTATTCGGTGTTTGAGTGGTTTGGTGTTATGGTGTTTTAGTGTTTTAGTGTTTTAGTGCGCAATGCTGTCCCACTAAAACACCAGAGCATAATAACACCTAAACACTACGAACTTTCCGGCTCCGCCGGCTCGATGATGGCAGACATGGAGCCTTTGCAGTGGGGAATCCGCCAGTCCGCCCCGTAAGCGTGGATCTGGTCGCGTTTGAATTCCGCCCGCTCTTTGGTGGCGGTGTAAACGATCACCCGCCCGGTGGCGTCCACCTCGCAGGCCATTTGGAAGGCAGTTTCCCGGCTGTGCCCGAAAAGCTTCCGCAGCATCTCGATCACGTAATCGTAGGTGTGGTCGTCATCGTCTAACAGTACCACGTTGTAGCGCGGAATCAGCCTGGGGGTGCTTTTATCTTTTTTGGATTTCTTTTCCCTGGTTTTCGGCGGGGCAATAGTTTCCACGTCTGCCGCTGCCATGTTGCCTCCTCATTCATTCTATGCACCCTCGCTGGACGGATAAAGGGCCATTCAACTATCCAACTTTTTACCCTCTTTCCCCCGGTTGCCCGGCGAATCTGTGATGATTATAGCTCCGCGAACATTTTTTTCAAAGCACTAATGTAACACAACATGCAACACGAATGCGAATAAACATGAATCTTTGGAATTGAATTTTAAGAATGATATATTCCGCCATCTATTTTACAGAAGCAGTAAGATTCCTGGGTTAACGCTTTTAATGAAAGGACTTTGTCAATGAAACGAATTTTAACCAATCGAGCCGTTTGGAGATCAATGCCGGGATTGATCCTTGCATTGGCGCTTGCCTTCAGCCCCGCCCTGAATGCGCAAACCGCCCCGGATACCTACCGCGAAGTGCGGGTGTACATCAACAGCCGGGCGGAGATTGCGGCGCTGCAAGAGGCCGGCCTGGGGCTGGATCACCTCCATTTCGGGGAGAACTATTTCGAGGCAGTGTTGAATTCCCAACAATTGGAAGCGCTGAAATCTACCGGCAAACAGTTCGATATTTTGATCGAAGACCTCTCCGCTTACTACGATCAGAACCTGCGCATGAGCGCGGAAGAGTTGGAAATCCTGGAAACCGAGATGAAAATTCGCTACCCCGCGGTGGAAGGCTTCGAGTTCGGCAGCATGGGCGGCTACTACACCTTTGCGGAAGTTGTCACGGAGCTGGATTCCATGCGGTTGCTCTATCCCAACCTAATCTCGGTGAAACAATCCATCGGCTCCTCCATTGAAGGCCGCCCGATCTGGATGGTGAAGATCTCCGACAACCCCGACGTTGACGAAGGGGAGCCGGAGGTTCTCTACACCGCCCTGCACCACGCCCGGGAGCCGCAGAGCATGGCTACCCTGCTGTATTTCATGTATTACCTCTTAGAAAACTACGGCAGCGATCCGGAAGCCACCTTCCTGGTCAACAACCGGGAGCTGTATTTTGTGCCGGTGTATAACGTCGATGGCTACGTTTATAACCAGCAAACCAATCCCAACGGAGGCGGTTTTTGGCGCAAGAACCGCCGCAACAACGGCAACGGCACTTTTGGGGTGGATTTGAACCGCAACTATGGTTTTCAGTGGGGGTACGATAACAGCGGCTCCAGCCCCGATCCGGGAGACGAGACCTACCGCGGCAGCGCCCCCTTCTCCGAGCCGGAGACCCAGGCGATGCGGGATTTCTGCAACGCCCGGCAGTTCAAGTTAGCCTTGAATTACCACACCCATGGGGACTTGCTGATCTACCCCTGGGGCTACATCAACGCCCTCACCCCGGATCACCCCCAGTTCCTCTCCCTGGCCGTGGCCATGACTCAGTACAACGGCTACGCCCACGGCAATTCCTCGCAACTGCTCTACCCGGTCAACGGCGGCTCCGACGACTGGATGTACGGGGAACAGACCAGCAAGGGGAAGATTTTTTCCATGACCCCGGAGGTGGGACCCAGCTTTTGGCCCAGTCCCAGCCAGATTTATCCCCTGGCGCAGGAGAATTTGATTCCCAACTTATTATTAGCCCGGGGCGAGGGAGTGATCACCGCGGATGATTTGGACCCCCTGCCGCCCGGCAACGTGGCCGCGTATAGCGATTACACCACCCCCGCTTCCATGCTGCTCAGCTGGGATGATCCCGCCTCCTTCGCCGGGGGCGATCCCCTGCTGCCCTCGCAGTTCACCATCCAAGTGGAGCGCGACGGGGCGTTCATCGCCGCGGTTCCCGGCGGCGCGGAGCAATACACCGATGCCGGCCTGAACGACGGCCAGCTTTACACCTACACGCTTTACACCAAAGTAATCGCCACGGACAGCACCAGCGAGAGCGTGGGCGCGGCCTGGCACGCCGGCGGCTCGCCCATACCGGCCGCGCCGCAGAACCTGGCCTGCACTGCAACCACCACCACTGCCGCCCTCACCTGGGATGATCCCGCCACCCAGGAAGACGGCACTCCGCTGGATGACCTGGATCATATCAGTATTTATCGCAACGGCAACCCGGTCGCCACGGTACCCCCGGGCGTGCAAAGCTATACCGATACCCCGCCGCCGGGGTTCACCTACACTTACACCGTGGCGGCGGTGGATAATGAGACTCCCCCGAATGAGAGCGCGCCGAGCAACGCGGTGGAGTGCTTTGTCGGTACTACCCCGGCATTTCTGGTTTGGGTAGGCCCGGACGCCAGCGGGGAGAGCGCGGCCAGCGGCGACAGCATCTTTGCCGCCCTGATCGCCAATGGAGTGAGCACCTTTTTGAGCAACGATCTGTTTGAATTCGGAGCAAATTTGAGCATTTATGAAGGCATCTTTGTGGTGTTAGGAATTTTTCCCAACAACCACGAAATCGCCTCCGGCGACCCGGAAGGCCCGGCACTGCAAGCGTATTTGCAGAACGGGGGCCGGCTTTACTTAGAAGGCGGCGACTGCTTCAATTACGATCCGGAAATAGGCGGTTACAACATCCGCCCCTGGTTCGGGCTGAATGACGGGCCGGACGGGAGCGACGACGTTGTGGGAGTAACCGGGCTGAACGACCTCTCGGCCTTCTCTTTTCCCTACGCGGGCGAGAGCAGCTGGATGGACGAGCTGCAGCCGCAATCCGGCACGACCTCGATCTGGAAGAACAGCCAGAACGCGGATATCAGCGGGGTATTCAAGGCGAATTACGGCAACGGGGGCAAATCCATCGGGGTAGTTCCCTCCTTCGGCGGGCTGGTGGATAATCCCGCGCCCCTTAATCCTGAAAAGAGAACCGCTCCGGCGAATATCGCCGGATCCCCGGGAATGGAGACCTTCAAAATTCGCCCGCCCCGGGAAGAGCGGGAACCGTTTACTAAGAAAGCAGCGTGGTATCCGGAATTGAAGCGCGAGCGGAATCCTTACGGAGAAGGCTATCGTTTTACCGCCGGGGGAATCGAAATCCTCGCCAACACCAAAGAAGATTTGATAGCCGCTTACCTGGATCTGTTAGAGTATTCTCCCGGCCTCGGCGCGGTGGCCGGGACGGTGAGCGCCCCGGCGCAAACGCCGCAGGGCTGCTCGGCGACGGCGGAGATCAAAGTGGACATGAGCCAGGCCCTGCCTCCCAACAATTACCTGGGTAGCTTCACCGCTACCCTCACCTGGAACCCGGCCTTGCTGCAATATACCGGGAATTCCGGCATGCTCTCCGGCTTTACCAGCATGATCAACGATAGCAATGCTGTAAACGGTTCTTTATTCTTCAACGGCGCCAGCGTAAACGGGACTACCGGCGTGATGGATTTGTTGCACGTATATTTTACCGCGGTCGGCCCCGCCGGGAGCGCCGCAGCGCTGGATTTGGAATTCTTAGCCATGGTTGCCGCGACCACTTTCACGGATCTGACGCCGGTGCTGACGGTGAATGACGGAAATACCACTATAACGGAAGGAGGGTTGTTAGGAGACGTGAACGGCGACCAGCAAGCCAACTCCACCGACGCCCTGCTGATTCTGTCCTATGACGCGGCGCTGCCGCTCCCGCAGCCGGTGTTGGACCGCATCAACGCCGGGTTGGGGGACGTGGATTCCAACGGCAGCACCACTTCCACGGATGGTCTGATCGTTTTATCGTATGATGCGGGCCTGTCCATCCCCTTCCCGGTGGGCCAGCCGGTTTGCCCCCCGGCGGCCAGCGCGCGCCCCGCGCTCCCGCAATCGAATTTCGGGTCGGAATAGTTATTGTGGTTTTTGAGGGTATAAGGTAAAGGGTAAAGGATATAGGGTATAAGGCATTGTTTTCCTTATACCCCATATACCTGAAAAATTTAAAAACACAATTCTACCCCGCATCCTTAACCTCCAAGCCTCCGAAAAGCACCAGCCCCTTGATGATGAGCAGGTTTTCCGGGGCAAGCTCTTCTCCGATAACCTGCCGGCGGGCGTCTTCAAAGCCTCCGAAGATCGGCATCCCTTTCATCACCACGTTCCAGTTGCGGGGAACGCGAAGCTCCGCGCCGCCGAACATCACAAACACGTCCAGGACATTATTCCCGGGAGCCAGCCGCGAGCCGGAGAAATCGATCTCCACCCCGCCGAAAATGGTTGTGATATTCCCGCCTTCAAAATTTTCCGAAGCGATCTGCACTTCCCGGCCGCCAAAAATGGCCACGGCGTCGATGCGGTCCTGGGTAAAGCTCTCTTCCGCACGGTCGGGGCGGGTAGAGCGCAGGTAGTGGGTCCAGACGATGCGGATGCCGATCAGGATCAAGATGACCGGCCAGAATTGGAAAATATCGCCTAAGTTGATGTAATCCCGGGTCACCAGGAAAAGCAGTAACCCCACCACGATCCAGATCGAAGCGGAATAGACCTCCCGGAAATTGGAGGAATAGAGCTTCACCAGCCCGATGATCACGAAGATCAGCGGCCAGTAATCCCAGATATCGCCCCAGTAGATGAATCCTAAGTTTTCCAACAGCAAATACAATCCCAGCAGGATCAGGCCGATGCTCAGCCAGAAATTCGCGCCGAATTTTGGTTTCGATTCGTTCATTATAAAACTCCCTTGTATGAGTTGAAGAGGTTCAGCATCCAATTTGCCGAGTTCAAAAAGACTGATAGCAACTTGCGCAGGGAATCGGGTAAATAATCATCGAGAACTTGCGGGGAGAGGAATCCGCCGTTGTAAGCCAGCAGGCCCAGTCCGATGAAAATGAGCAGCAGGTTGGAGGGCACATCTCGGTAGCGCGGGCTGCTGATCTGCGCGATCCCGGTAATGATGAAGAGAACCGGCCAGTAGGTTTGCAAAATGGCCGCCGGGGAAAGGTTGTATTTTTGTAACAGGTGAACGATGCCGCCGATGAGTACCATCAGGCCGAGCCAAAATTCGGGACGCAGGTAGATCCGTTTCAGCTTCATTGATCGTTTCCTGAAATGAAGAGGTGCATAAGCTGATAAATTCTGCCTGCCTGAGCAAGCAAACGCTCCTATTCCGGCAGGAGCGATTTGACCATGTTTCTACGGGAAAAATGAAGGAAGGTTAGCCAGCTCATCATTCCTTCTCTGCCAAGTAAGGCAAGCTGGATTTCCCGCAGCGATTTTCCCGCCCGGCGCATCTCCCCCACCTTGCCATACAGCTCTTCCAGGTATTCCAATTTCCGGCGCAGCATTTCCTTCCCGTTTTCCACCACCCCGCGATGGGCGCAGAACACGGTAGCGAAATCATGCTCCAATACCCCGCGCAGGCTCTCCATCTCCTCCCGGTAATGATCCGCTTTTCGCGCGAATTGCGGGGCCGGGGTAATAAAAAGATCCGCAGTGAATAACCACCCCCGCTGCGGAACCAGAAAACAGGCCATGTCCGGGGCATGGCCGGAAGCCGGGAGCAGTTGCAGGCTAAGGCCGGTGGCGAGTTTCACTTCCCGGGGGAGAGCTTCCGCCCGGAATTTAGCGGGAACTCCCCAGATTACCCGGCGATAAAGCTGCATCGGGTAGCCTTGCCACAGGTAGGGAATGCTCAATTCCGGGGCCAGCACGGGAATTTTCAACTCCCGCTGAATGGCCGCGCCGTTGCCGCTGTGATCTTCGTGGTGATGGGTGATCAATACCCGCCGCGCCCGGCGGCTCTGCAAAAAATCCCGCACAAATCGCCACTGGTTGGGCGGCCCGGCGTCGATGGCCGTGTCTCCAACCCGGTAAACGATAGCGGAGGTATTGATCTGCGATGTAAAGCGGCCTACCCGGATTCCCTCCACTTCCCCGTGGGAAAGGTGCTGAATAACACTCATTGCTTTTGAATTTCTCTTGCAGCCATTGTATCGGTTTAAGTGAAGAAGATTTCTTCTATTTCTCGAATCAGAAAAGGGAGATTGGCAATTCTAAATGAAAGATGCGGCGTCGAAATGCGGTCATGTTTTTACTCGTATTTCATACATGTTTTTGCCTGTCGGCGCTAAACTTACCATTGGGAGCCTGATATTTCAAGCGTTTTAATTAACGGACCTCCCCCCCGCCCCGGGTTCATCCGTCCAGCCGGGAGAGAATCTCTTGCTGCAACCGGCGGTGCAGTTCCCGGTTTTCCGCCCGATCGGTTCGGATTTCGATGAGAGTGGATTGTCTGTTTTCGAGCGCTTCGAGGTAAGCATCGATCAATTGCGGGTTGGTTTGGGGCCGGCAATAAGCCAATCCGAACATGGCCGCGGCATGCCGGAAGTCGAACCGGTGAGGGGTTGCGAAATAGGGTTCGAAAACGTCTTCGAATTGGGAGATCGGCAAAAAGGAGAATATCCCGCCTCCGCCATTGTTGATCGCCGCCACCACCAGGGGCTGCGCCAGGGAAGCAACCTGCGCCAGGGAATTCAGATCGTGCAGCAGCGCCAGGTCCCCGGTGAGCAGGGTTACCGGCCGATCCAGGCCCGCCGCGAACCCGCAGGCGGAGGCGACGGTTCCGTCAATGCCGCTGGCCCCGCGATTGGAGGCCACCCGCAGGAAGTGCTCTTCCGGGTTGGGCAGTTCCGATAAATTCTCCCGGGGGTTGACTGCGGGGGCGCAGGTTTCTAAAGAACAGGCATACATATCCATGTCCCGCACCGGCATACTGGAGGCTAAAAACAGCCCGCTGTCCCGCGGAATGAGCCGGGAGAGATGGTAAGCAACGGAAATTTCCGATACCGTGCTTTCAGAAGAGATAAAGCTTTCCAGGGTTTTCTGCACTTTTCGGGAACGGCGAGCCATCCCCCCCCGCCACCGGGAGTTTCCGGCGGCGCGAATTTTCCCGGAGATTCGCCGGCAGAAGCGGGCAATATCGCTCTCGACGAGCCGGGTAAGTGAGTGGGTGGGATCGCTCCGGCCAGGATGGTCTTGCACCAGGATGTAATGCTCCGGACGTTTTCTTTCCAGAAATTCCCGCCAGCGTTTAGACACCGGCTGCCCGCCGAGGTGCAGAACGGTTTCCGGGCGATAGCGCTCCGCAAAGCGTTCCGACAACAGCAACTGATCGAAAAAATGAATAATATTTTCTCCCGGCGCGCCGATTCGCAGGCCGGAGGCAACGTCTGCGAATACCGGCCAGGCGAGTTTTTCCGCCAGGCCCTGAGCGGCCCGGATTTCTTCCGGCGAATTCAATCTTCCTACTGCCAAAAGCCCTTGCGCGGTCGCGTTCAGCGTTTCCGCGACCTCATCTATTGCCCCCTCGGTCGGTTCGCTCCGCGCAAGCGGGTATTCGGTGTAAGGAGTTTTGCGGCGCTGCCAGGCGCTTACGCTTTCCAAGTAATCCGCCCGGAAGGGCGCTTCTGTGGGGACCAGCGGCTCCCGGAACATGCAGTTCAAGTGTACCGGCCCCGCGGGAGCGCGCCGGCTTTGATAGACCAGTTGATCGACCGTGGTGAGCAGCATCTGGGGAGGAATCTGCTCCCCCGGGCAGGGGAGATCGAAGCGCCATTTGGCATACTCGCCGTATAAATTGGGCTGGAGAATGGCCTGGTTTGCCCCGGTCTGGCGCAGTTCCGGGGGGCGGTCGGCGGAGAGGATGATCAGGGGAACGCGGTCAGTCGCGGCTTCGATGGCCGCGGGATAATAATTGGCGGCCGCGCTGCCGGAGGTGCAGATCAGCGCGGCAGGTTTTCCGGTTGCCCGGGCGTAGCCCAGGACGTGAAACGCCGCCCCACGCTCATCAATGCAAACCATGGTTTTAGCGCGAGGATGGCGGGCCGCGGCCACGGTCAACGGAGCGCTGCGGGAGCCGGGTGAGATGCAGAAATAATCGACCCCGTTGCGCAGCAGCTCTTCAACGATGAGGCTGCTCCAGAGGGTGTTGAGGTTGGAGGAAGGAAGGCTCATTTGACAAAATTCCCGATCTTGCTCTCGATCTCCTGCCACTCTTTTTCCGGGGAGGAGCCGGGCACAATGCCCGCGCCGGTGAAGAGGTGAATCCGCTCCTCTTCCACCAGCCCGGAGCGGATCGCCACCGCAAATTCGGCGGCGCCGGCGCTCATCCAGCCCACCGGGCCGGCGTACCAGCCCCGGTCGAAGGGTTCTATAGCGTCGATTTCCCGCAGGGCGGCGGATTTGGGAAATCCCCCTACCGCGGGAGTGGGATGCAGCAGGCTTAAAATCCGGCCATCATCGGCGCCCGGCTCCAGGATACCCCGAACCCGGCTGTAGAGGTGCTGCACGTTGGAGAGTTTTAAAACCGCGAGGTTTTCCGAAGCCTCTACCGTGCAGCAAAGCTGCTGAAGAGATTTGAGAATGCTCTCCAGAACGAAGCGGTGCTCCCGAATATCTTTCTCGCTGTGAAGCAGTTCCCGGTAGTATTTCTGGTCCGCGGCCCGGGAGTTGCCGCGCGGGCGCGTTCCCGCCACTGCCTCGCTGAAAATTTCCTGACCGTTCCGGCGGTAGAGGCGCTCCGGGGTCGCCCCGATGAACGCCCGGTGGGGAGAGAGTTGAAAACAGAAATGAAAGGCCTGCGGAGCCGCCATTTGCAAGCGCCGCAGCATATCGACTCCCTCCACCGGGGCGGAAAACCGGAAAGTCGATTTCCGCGCCAGGACGATCTTATCAACGCGGCGCTGCTCTATCAGCGCCAGGGCGGTTAGAACATTCTTCCGCCAACCTTCCCGGGCGGGTAAATCGGTTCGGGAGAGCAGCGCCGGCGCTTCCGGAAAAGCGGAGAGGCTCTCCCAATTTAATTTTTTGAATTCTTTTAGGGCGGATTCGGCCCGGCTGCGCGAATTTTCCGCAGGGTCGAAGAGAAAATTGCCGGCGAACCAGGTTTTTTCGCCCTCGGAATAGCATTCGAACCGGGGGACGACGAAGCGGGCAACGCCGAACGGTTCCCAGGCGGGATCGGCGCTGCGGGCGGGATTGAAGCGGATTCCGCCGTAATAGCGCAGCTCCGGGGGAGCATTGCGGAGGGAGCGGCTCAGGCGCTTGAAAAAAGCAGGAATATCGGGCAGGGGGTTTCCTTCGGCAATGCAGTCTGCTTCTCCTACCCCGGCTATGGCAAAGGTACTCTCACGGTTGCGCCAGTAAATTTTCAGGGAATTTTCCTGGCGCAGCAGCCACGCTAACGGATCGAGGCGTTCGATGGGAACGGCCAACCGGATAAACCGTTTCCCTTCCCCGTTGTTCGCCGGAATTTTCTCCCACAGAAACCGCTCCACCTTCTCCGCCAGCGCCTTTGCACTAATCATTCCCATTGCTGCGCTCGCGCTGGTTTTGGCGAACCTGGCGGCGCACTTCGTTGAATTTGGCGTGCCAGTGGTTGTGCTCCTTCAGGCTGCTGGAAAAGCGGTGCCGGCCGTCGCCGGTGGCAACCATATAAAGATAAGAGCTGCTGGCGGGATAGAGCGCCGCCAGGATGGAGCGCCTGCCCGGGTTATTGATGGGACCCGGCGGCAGGCCGCTGTTTTTGTAGGTGTTGTATGGCGAATCGACCTCCAAATCCCGGTAGAGCAGGCGGCGGGGCGGGCCGGGAATGATGAATTGAATGGTAGGATCGGCCTGGAGCGGCCATTTTAAGCGCAAGCGGTTATGATAGAGGGAGGAGATGTAAACCCGCTCGGAGTCCACCGCCACTTCTCCCTCGATGATCGACGCCAGGGTCAGAATTTCCCGCGGGGACATCTTCAGCTCTTGCAGCCGCTGCTGCACCGAATCAACCCGGAAGATCCGCAGCGTATTGGCGACCATGCGCTCCAGCACCTGTTCTTCCGGGGTTTTCCACTCGAAATAATAAGTTTCCGGGGCCAGGTATCCTTCCAGCGAAGGCGCTTCTCCCACCAGCGAGCGCGTAAAGGCGCTGTCGTACACCAGGGAGACGAAGGCGCTGGAATCGATCCCGATCTTTTGTTGCAGGATTTCCGCCATCTGCGATGCCAGCAACCCTTCCGGCAAAGTTACTTTGATTTGCAGCGCCGGGGCTTTTTCCAGGTAATTCAGCAATTGCCAGGCGGATAACCCGGGGGGAACCGAAAACCAGCCCGCGCGCAGGTTCTTTTCTTTTCCGGAGAGCTTGCCCAGCAGGAGGAACCAGCTTTCATGCTCTAACAAATTCGCTTTCCCCAGGGAGTCGGCCACCTGGCGGAAGGTGGCCCCGGCGGGAATCCTCAAGGTAACCGGGGCGGATTCCGGGAAATCCTGCTCCGGGAGGGGAGGATACAGAGAAAAGTAAATCAGGAATGCCGGCAGGATCAGCAGGGCCGCAACCCGCCCGGGGAGGGTGTGGCGGATCAAGTAACGCACAAAATAAAAAGCCAGAACCAGCAAAAACCCGGCGCGGGCGAGGTAGAGCCTGGCGGCGTTCAGGAAGTTGGCCCGTACCCGAAACAGCGATGTATGTTGGAAACCCATTGGTATCAATCTTTATATTCACTACCCTGAACCGGAGCCGGGGCGTTCAGCTCCGGCCTTCGTTGAAAACCTCTGCGCACCAGGAGTTGACCCGCCGAAACTGGCTGACAAAATCGGCGCTCTGCCAGAATTCATCGCCCAGGATCAGCGCCTGCATGCCCAGGTTTTTCAGGAATTCCAGGTCCCCGGGGGAGCGCGGGTTCATGCGGGCAATTTTCAGCAGGTTTCCCGGCAAGGCGCGGGCAGCTTCGGCAAAATCGTTCACCTGCAATTCCCCGCTATCAGGATGGAAAAAGTTTACCGCCACCCCGCTCAGGTTTTCCGGGTTGACCGGGGCGGGAAGGCGGATTCCTTCGATTTCCAGGTAAACCTCCAGGCCCATCTCTCCCCCGGCGGCAATCAGTCCCGGCAAATCTTTTTCTTCCGTGAACTCCGCGCTCAGCAAAAAGGCATCCGCCCCGATGGCTTTGCCCTGGTAAAACTGCACCGGATCGACAAAAAAATCCCGCTGCATCACCGCCAGGGTAGAATTATTCTTGATCAGGTTGATCCAGCCGGGATCGCCGCCCAGGAAGTCGCGGTCGGTGCTCACCACCACCCCGCTGTTCAGGCCTGCTTGCGCCAATTCTTTGATAGCGCGGAGGGGGTTGAATCCTTCCATTTTCAGGAATTCCGGTTTCGATTTCCCCCGCAGGAACAGGATAGATTTGATCTCCACGAAAACCGGGAAGGTGCGGGACTGCCGAATATCAACCTCCAGGCTGCGCACCTCTCCCCCCACCGAATAGGCGGCGGCTTTCAAAATCTCCTCGCTGAAATCCCGGCGAATCTCCCGCGCCTCCTTCTGCTTCGCCTTGATGATTTTCTTGTTAAATTTATTCATTTCCGTGACGCTTATTTCCAATTGGTAAGTATGCGCTTAATCGTGTTTGAGGTGAAAGCGCAAAACTCGGCAACCAACTCGTTCCAAATCTCCTGTTTTGGAACGCAATAATCGTGGAAACTCTGTTTCCGGCCACAAAAAGCGCAGAATTTGCATGCGAAACTGGAGTTTCGCGTGCAATTACGTTCCCAAAGAGACTTTGGGAACGAGGTTTCGC
>CAZFVV010000088.1:0-21238 GCA_964522165.1 uncultured Calditrichaceae bacterium | reverse complement strand
AGCGCAAACCGGATCGGGCGCACCCAGGGGATTTTTGCCAGCCCGGAAGGCGGCGCTACCCTGGCGGCGTTCCTGCGCCTGCGGAAGTCCGGCTGGATCGCGGACGGGGAGTCGGTGGTATTATTCAACACCGGCAGCGGGCATAAGTACGCGCATTTGTGGTGAAGGGGCATCAAAATGACTTTTTTTAACCGACTCACGGCCCTCATCCAGCTCTCCCGCCCGGTTAACGTGGCGATTACCTTCCTCGCGGTATTTATCGCCGTTTTCATTACCGGAACATTGCAGCCGCTGTCGGCGGTGCTGCTGGCCTGCATTTCCGCCGGCCTGATCGCTGCCGCAGCGAACACCATCAACGATTTTTATGACCTCGAGATCGACCGCATCAACAAGCCGCGCCGCCCCCTTCCGGCGGGAAAAATTTCTCCCGCGGCCGCACGGGCAGCGGCCCTGGCGGAATTTGCCCTGGGAAACCTCCTGGCTGCCCTCATCTCCCCGCCGATGTTTCTCATTGCCGCTTTCTTCTCCCTCCTCACCTATCTTTACGCTGCTTTTTTGAAGCGCACGGTGCTGTGGGGCAACTTCGCGGTGAGCCTGACCACCGCCGCGGCCTTTATCTACGGGGGAACCGCCGTGAACCGCCCCGCGCAGACGGTGATTCCGGCGGTGCTTGCCTTTTTCTTTCACTTCGGGCGGGAAATCATCAAAGACATGGAGGACGTGCGGGGAGACAGCGTTCACCACGCCAGGACCTTCCCCATCCGCTTTGGAATGCGCCCGGCCATTGCGCTGGTGTGGGTAAATTTCATCACTCTAATGGCATTAACACTTTTGCCCTTCGTGATGGGCTGGTACGGCCCGGTTTACCTTATCATTATTGCTGCGGGATTGTACCCGGTTATTTTCTACACCCTCATCAGCCTGTTGAAGAATACCAGCAGCCGCCACCTCGGCTTTCTCAGCGCCCTGCTGAAAGCGGATATGGTAGTGGGCCTGCTGGCGATTTATTTTAGATGATGGAGCATGGGGCGTTGAACTCGGAAAATTTTGACATCGTGTTTTACGACGGGCACTGCGGATTGTGCCACCGCGCGGTGCGCTTTATTCTGGCGAAAGACCGGCAGGCCGTGTTCCGGTTTGCTCCCCTTCAAGGGCATTTTTTCCGCAAAACCTTCTCCGAACAAACCCGCCAAACCCTTCCCGACAGTATCGTCCTGCGAACTGCCGGAGGAGAAGTGCTGGCCCATTCAGCGGCCGCCGTTTATATTCTGAAGCGGTTAGGAGGCATCTGGCGAATTTCAGGAACCTTGCTCGACTGGATTCCGGAATTCCTGCGCGACCGCGCCTATCGCTTCATCGCCGCCATCCGCTACCGAATTTTCGGGCGGCCGGGGCAACTTTGCCCGCTCATTCCCGAACATTTGCGGGAATGGTTTTGGCTTTGATGAATCTCCCGGGCGGCGGGCGGCGTATGGCAAACCGCCGCCAAATAAAGAAATAATTATTCGCAGTGGCGCATTTATGCTTACATTCTTTCCGATTATTGAATGCAAAAAAGTAGGAGACGGCGCTCGCCATGAGCAGAACGAACTGGTTTGCAGGGGTCATTGCGTGGGAGATTACCGGGTTGCTGATCGCTTTGCTGGGCCCGCTGGCTAGCACGGATTTTCACGGCTACCTGCATTTCCTGCTCCTCGGCCTTACCATTACCAACTCCGCCGGATTGCTGGGAAGCGTGTTGTGGCTTTTCTACGACGCCATGCTCGGGCAGCGGGTCAATCGCCCCGCGCTCAACCTGCTTTTCGGCGCGTTCGTCGCGATATTAGCGATCGGTGCCGGCGTATTTGCCGGCCGCTGGGTGGTCGATCAAATCTGTAATCTGGAGACAGCCCATGCCGTGGAAAGCCGCCATATTTTATTCCTGATCGTCAACCTGATTTTCGTTTTTCTCATCGCCGGCGCCTATACCTTGTTGCTCCTGCTGGAGCGGGCGAAGGCCGGCGTGGAGAGGAACATCCGGGAACGGGAACAGTGGCAGCGGTTGGAATTAGAGTCTAAGCTGGCGATCCTGCAAGCGCGTTTAAACCCTCATTTTCTGTTGAATACCTTGAATGCCATTCTCAACCTGTTGTACGAACAACCTCAAAAAGTCGAGCACCTTCTGCTCAACCTCTCCGGCATATACCGGAAAGTGCTCACCCTCACGCACGCTCAATTCATCCCCCTGGAAGAGGAGCTGCGCCTGGTGCGGGAATACCTGGAAATCGAAAAAATTCGTTTGGACGGCCGGCTGGAATTCGACATCTCCGCGGAAGAGAAGGTGTTGGGATATAAGATTCCTCCTTTTATTATTGCCAATGGCGTGGAAAGCACCATCCACCAGGGAGTTTTTTCCCAAAAGAAGGGGATCAAAGTATTTGTGGGCGTGCACCAGGTGGCGAATGCGATTTTCATTCACATCCGCGACAATGGGATGGGCAGCATGCGAAAAAGCGCGGAAGAGGGCTTCGGAATCTTCAGCGTGCGGGAATTACTGAAAATGGCCTACGGAGACAAAGCGAAATTCAGTATTGCCAGCCTGCCGGGAGGAGGCTCGCAAGTGAGTGTGGAATTGCCCTGGGAAAGCCCGCCGCAACTGGCGGAACAAATAGAAACGAGCGAGGCGGTTAACGCGGAAAAGGAAGGGATATAGTGTTTGGGTGTTTAGGTGTTTTAGTGTTTTAGTGTTTTAGTGTTTTAGTGTTTTAGTGTTTTAGTGTTTTAGTGGGCAAGGACACCGGTGTTTAAAATAAACAGGGTTATAAGATGATCCGCGCGATTGCTGCGCTGGGGGAAAATCACTCCCTGGAACGCGCCAAATTTCTTCTGAATAAAGATTTTCCGGATATCCAGGTGATCGGGGAAGCGGAAGACGATAAAACCGCACTCCGCATCATCGAAGGGCTGAAACCGGATTTGCTGCTGCTGGACCTGCAACTGCCGGGGTTTGGGGGTCTGGAAACCCTGGAACGGATTTCCTATCACCCGCTGGTCTTGCTGATTACCACCGGCCATCTTCCCCTGGTTGCGGTATTGGAGCGAAATGCGATTGAGTATCTATTGAAACCGATCTCCCAAGAGGAGTTTGCCAGAACGCTACAGCGCACCCAACAGCGCAACCAGCGGGTGCAGGCGCGGCTGTTAGCGGCATTGCGCTCCGCGGAACCGGCCCCTCAATATTTGAACCGCTTCATTATCAACGACGGCGATACCCTGCGCTTTCTTCCTGCCGCAAATGTTCACTATATCAAAGCAACCCCCGGCGGCGCGCTCCTGGGCGCCCTGGGGGAGGAATTTGGCTACCCCGCCTCCATTGAGGAGTTGGCGGAAATGCTCGATCCGCAGCATTTCTGCCGCATTCACCGGGATTGCCTGGTGGCCCTGGGCCGGGTTCGAACAGTAAGGCGCTCCCCATGGAGGAAATATACCCTGCAATTGGTCGATCCCGCCGGAACGATTTTAAAAGTGGAGCGAAGTTACCTGCCCGCTTTACAGAAAAGGATCGCCAAACGATAGCCTAAAAACAGGATTATTTATGAACGTCACCGTAAAATTTTTTGCCCTGGGCCGGGAGCTGGCCGGGCGCAGCGAGGTGGCCCTGGAACTGCCGGAGGCTGCCACGGTGCAGGCGCTCATCGATCAACTGAAAAGCGCCCACCCCCGTTTTGCCCAACTGAACAGCTACCTGGTGGCGGTCAACATGGAATACGCGGATCTGGGCGCCCCTTTGCACGACGGGGATGAGGTGGCCATTATTCCCCCGGTGAGCGGGGGGTGAAGGATAAAGACCTCAAAGGTTTTGGAAACCTTTGAGGTCTGAGGAGCAAACCATGATCGAAATAACGGCAGAGAAAATAGAGGTGCAAAAAGTCATCGACGCGGCCTACGCGCCGGAGTGCGGGGCGGTGGCGGTGTTCATCGGTACGGTGCGAAATTTCAGCCGCGGCAAGCAGATTTACCATTTGGAATACGAAGCCTACCCGGAAATGGCGGCGAAGAAGATACAGGAAATCGTGGAGGAAGCGAAAAAGAAGTGGGAGGTGCGGAAGGCGGCGGTCTCTCACCGGGTGGGCCGGCTGGAGATCGGGGAAATTGCTGTGGTGATCGCGGTGTCCACCCCCCACCGCCAGAACGCCTTTCAAGCCTGCCAGTTCATCATCGACCGCTTAAAAGAAATCGCGCCGATCTGGAAAAAAGAAGTGGCGGTGGATGGGCAGACCTGGGTGGATGATCACGCTTAAAGCGGTGTTAAGGTGTTCAAGTGTTCCGGTGTTTTTAGTGTTTTCCACGCGCAACTCTAAACTCAAAACTATCTACTTCCCCCAAAACACTTGAACACCATAACACCCGAACACCGAAGCCCTATTCCTTCACCCCGTTCAATTCCGGCGCTTTCAGCAAATAGGCGTAGATGAAATCGTCGAACTCCCCGTCCATAACCCGCTGAACGTTGCCGGTTTCGTGTTCGGTGCGGTGGTCTTTCACCAGGCTGTAGGGGTGGAAGACGTAGGAGCGAATCTGGTTGCCCCAGGCGATGTCGGTTTTGCTGTCCTCGAATTTCTGGCGCCTGGCGCGCTCTTCCTCCTTCCTGCGCTGGTAAAGACGGGCGTAGAGGATCTTCATGGCATTGGCTTTGTTTTTGTGCTGGGAGCGCTCGTTCTGGCAGCTTACCACGATACCGGTGGGAATGTGGGTGATGCGCACCGCGGAATCGGTGCGGTTGACGTGCTGCCCCCCGGCCCCGCTGGCGCGGAAGGTGTCGATGCGCAGATCGTTGGGGTTGATCTCGATATCTACCTCGTCTTCCACCTCCGGAAGCACGAACACCGAGGCGAACGAAGTGTGCCGCCTCCCGTTGGAGTCAAAGGGAGAGATGCGCACCAACCGGTGAACCCCGATTTCCGATTTCAAATACCCGAACGCGTAGGCCCCGTTGACCTCGATGGTAACGCTCTTGATGCCCGCTTCTTCTCCCGGGAGCAGGTCCAGCACCGAGGTTTTAAAATCGTGCCGTTCCGCCCAGCGCAGGAACATGCGCATCAACATTTGCGCCCAATCCTGGCTTTCCGTTCCCCCGGCCCCGGGGTGAATGGATAAAATGGCGTTTTTATGGTCCTCCACCTGGGAGAGCAGCCCGCGCAGTTCCAGGTCTTCCACGGAGTCGGTTAGTTTGCGGCTTTCTTCCTCCAATTCCGCCAGCACGGCCTGGTCGTCGGCCTCCCGGGCCATTTCCAGCATCAATTCCTGGTCTTCCAACTGCCGGTAATGGTTTCTCCAATCGTCTAAACGCTCTTTTTTTTGACTCAGGAGTTTAAGGGTTTTCTGGGCTTCTTCGGGATGCTGCCAAAAATCGGGCCGGGCGGTTTTTTCTTCTAAAGCGGTTACTTCTTTATCCAGGGATTCGATATCAAAGATACCCCCGAAGGTTTTCCAACTTTTCCCGCGACTTTTCCAAACGGTTTACAATGTCATCTATCATCTTTCTGCTCTCCGGATATTTCTGTACAGTTTTTACGGTTTTTAGCTCTACTTTAACACTCTAAAATATTCAGAATTGGGATGCCTGTCAGACTTTTTACCTCCTCCCAACCCCCCTCTGGCAAGCCCGGGGCAGGCTCTTCAAATAGGAAGTTTCGGAGTACGCCCAACTCAATTTCCCCTTTTGAAGGGGGATAAAGGGGAGGATGTTAAAACGCGGATTTCTATTTCAAATTAAAATTTGCACTCCTTTTCACTTCATATCGATCTCATAAATGGAGCGAATCTGGCAGGCCTGGAAATAGTGGTCTAAAATCTGTTGGGAGGTGAATTTTTCCATGGCCATTACCGCCGCCCCGGTTTTACACATTCCCACCCCGTGTCCGTGGCCGGCTCCCACGAAGATGAATGAAATGGGGGTGCCGGTTTCATCCAGTTCCCGTTCCACCAAAAAGCAGGAACTGGGCAGGTAATCATAGGCGAGCGCCTCGCGGATGTTCAGCTCCCCGCGAATCCGGTAATTTTTAAGGCTGCCGATCAACTCTATCTCTTTCAGCCGCCCGGAGTGCCCCCGGGTAATCGGGATAATCTCAAACAGGATGCCGAGGTCTTCCCCGGTCTTTTTGCGTAGAATTTCTTCCAGCTCCCGCCGGGAGTAGTCCACTTCCCAGCGGAAGTATTTTTTAACCCGTTCCAGGGCTTCGGGAAGCTGGCGTCCTTTGAGGTTGCACCAGGTTTCCGGGCGGGAGTGGATCCACTCTTCCACCATGGATTCATTTTGCAGGCTGGTAAAATCAGCAGGTACCTTTTTCCAGTCATATTTACCCACAAAAACCGGCTCTTCGCCATTGCCCTGGTCGCCAAAGGCGTCTTCGGTATGCCCGCCGCAGATGAGGTGGAAGGGGGTATCGCGAATGAAATCTTCCGCAAAAATAACCTGGCCGGCGGTCATTTCTACCGCCCGGGCGATGGTTTCATCTCCAAAATCATCCCCGAAATAGCGCAAGGTTCGCCCGCTGCTGTCATAATCATAGGGATCGCCCAAGCGCTTGTGGTTGATGCGCGCCATGGCTTCGCTGCGGGCCACGATAGCCAAGCTTTTGGCAAATTCGAGGGGCAGGTTACCCCCGATTTCGGAATAGATGACCCGTTTCAAATAGGGCTCCAGGGGAATTTCGCTGATAGCCATCAGGTTTCCCTGCACGTCGAATCGAAACTCGATGGTGCTGTTGAACACCTGGTCGGAAAAATGATCCTTCTGAAGCAGCTCGTTAAAACCGCGAACCCCGAAAATTTTGATCCTGGTTTCCACGTCCTGGGGAACGATGCGCACCACGTCGGTCACTTCCGCGGATTTATCATATTCGGCGTCAAATACTTCTAACTGGCCGCCCGGCTCCTTCAGGGATTCTTTCTCCACGTAGGGAATAAAATCCGGCTGGAATTGCTTGAAGGCCCGGCGGGCCGCCAGCTCCGAGCTAAAATTTCCCGCGGTGATGATGTATTTGCTGTTATTATTGACCTTGCGCCCCTCTAAGTAAATGTCCCCTCCCAGCACCTGGAGTTGCGCCTCGGGATCGATTTGCCGGGCAATTTTAAGCTTTTCTTCTGCCAATTTGGGATTGAAGGATTCGTACAACACCAGGAAATAGCGGTCTTTGCCGGAGCGGCTTTCTTTGATCTTGATCCGCCATTTCAAATCCGAGGCGATCCCGGTAATCACCTCCTCATCCCCGGCGTTCCGCACCGAGAACTTGCCCATTACGCGAAAATCGACGAATTCCTGGCCTTCAAACAAGCCGATCCGAAAGATTGGCTGGCCATTCAGATGTTTTAAGTGAATTTCTTTCCCGTTATTTTTCATACCCCGACTCTGGTTTTATCTTGACAAGTTTTTAGCGCATAGCCATCAAATGTAGTGTATTTATTTGAATAAATCAAGATTCTCAACCGGGGATTTTTTTAAAAAGTGATTTTTTTTTAGCAATAGAGGGCAAAAAGCGGGGCAGGGGAATGGATTATTGGATTAGTGGATTGTTGGATTATTGGGGTTCAACCATCCGGAAATCCAAGACTCCCTATCGGCAAAGTGCTGTCGATGCGCGGGTACTAAGCGCCGTAGGATTGAGTGCTGGCCGGCTCCCGCTTCAAACGATTTCCTTCAAAATCAGCGCGGGAAGGCTCTCGGGCTGCTCGCCGATGGTGATGGCATTTTTTAACCGGCGCAGGGCCGGCTCGATTTGCCGGTGGCGATTGGTATGGATTTCCAGCAAAACATCGCCGCTGGAGACGGCGTCGCCTAATTTTTTATGGAGAATGATCCCTGCCTGGGGGTCGATTCCGTCCTCGCTGCGCAGCCGCCCGGCGCCTAATTGCACGGAGGCCATGCCGATCTCGTATGTATTCAGCCGGGTAATAAAACCGCTACGGTCGGCGTTCAGGGGCGCTCTCTCTTTGGCCAGGGGATAGGTATCCGGCTTCTCCAGGCAGGCGGTATCCGCTCCCTGGGCGCGGGCTATTTGCAGGAACTTTTCAAATGCCCGGCCGCTGGCGATGGCCTGGCGGCACTTTTCCCGCGCCTCGGCCTGGTTCTGCGCCGCTCCCCCCAGCACCAGCATGTTGGCGCCCAGGGTGTAGGTTACTTCCATAAGATCGGCGGGGCCGTTAGCGGCAAAGCATTCCAGGCATTCTAAGATTTCCAGCCAGTTTCCGATATAGTATCCTAACGGCTGCTCCATGGAGGTGAGGGTTGCGAGCACGTTTTTGCCGAACTCTTTCCCGATCTTGATCAATTTTTGCGCTAACAGTTCCGCCTGCCGGGGATCTTTCATAAAAGCGCCGTTGCCGTATTTCACATCCAGCACTAAGGCATCGATTCCCTCGGCGATCTTTTTACTCATGATGCTGGCGGAGATCAGGGGAATGCAGTCCACCGTAGCGGTAACGTCGCGCAGGGCGTAAATCCGTTTGTCTGCCGGCACCAGGTCCCCGGTCTGCCCGATCAATGCCAGGTTAAATTTTCGCAATAATTCATGAAATTTATCAATCGAAAGATCGGTTTTGAAGCCGGGAATGGATTCTAACTTGTCCAGGGTACCCCCGGAGTGTCCCAGGCCCCGCCCGGAGACCATGGGAACCGGCACTCCCAGGCTGGCGACCAGCGGCGCTAAAATAATGGAAACCTTATCGCCCACTCCCCCGGTGCTGTGTTTATCCACTTTGATACCGGGAAGATCGGAAAGATCGATATGAGCGCCGGAATTGATGTAAGCCCGGGTGAGCGCGGAGGTCTCCTCGTCATCCATCCCGCGGAAATAAATCGCCATCAGCAGGGCGGCCATCTGGTAATCGGTAATACGATGGGCCATATAACCGGAGATGAAAAAATCGATCTCTTCCGGGGACAACGAATTTCCGTCTCGTTTGCGGCTGATAATTTCATACGGGGTCATGTGGAATCCTCTAAAACGTAATGCGTAGTGCGTATTACGTATTCTGTTTTGTTACGCATTACGTATCACGTTTCACCTTTCCCGGTTTAAGCGCGCGATATCTTCTTTAGCTTCTTGCAATATCCGCCAGGCGATTTCGGGCGTTCGCGCCTCGACAATGATGCGCATAATCGGCTCGGTGTTGGATTTCCGGAGATGGATCCAGGAATCGGAACGGTCGATCCTCAACCCATCGCTGAATTCCAACTGCTCGCCGCGGTATTTATTGGCGAAGTGCTCCATGACAAAATCCGGGTTAACCTCGCCCAGGGAGCTTTTGTCTTTCAAAATGTAATATTGCGGCAGGGTTTGTTTGAGCTCGTTGATGGATTTCCCCCATTCCGCCAGGTGCTGCAAAGTGAGGGCGACCGCAACCGGCGCATCGCGGCCCAGGTGAATATCCGGCAAAATCACCCCCCCGTTGCCTTCCCCGCCGATCACCGCGCCGACTTCCCGCATTTTGTCCGCCACGTTGATCTCGCCGACTTTGGTTTTCGTCAATATGCAGTTATAATACAGCACCAGGTCATCGATGGCCCGGGAGGTGGAGAGATTGATGACCACGTGCCCCGGTTTTTTCATTAGTATGAACTTGACCGCCAGGGCCAAGGTGTACTCCTCCCCGAGGGGATTTCCATCATTGCCGATGATGGCGCAGCGGTCCACGTCCGGATCGACCGCGAAACCTAAATCGGCCTGGCTTTCCTTGACCGCCCGGCACAAATCGCCCAGGTTTTGCGGAATCGGTTCGGGGGTGTGGGCAAACAGACCGGTGGGTTCCAGGTTCAAGCCCACAATTTCACAGCCCAGGTGTTCCAGTAATTGGGGAATGATCACCCCGCCCGCCCCGTTGACGCAATCCAGCGCGACTTTAAATTTTTTGCTGCGGATCAAATCGACGTCGATGTAGGAGAGGCGGCAGATTGCCTGTAAATGGTCTTCGATGGCGGAACCATAGGATTCTTCGGAACCGAGTTCCTTCCAATTCGCATAGACCCGGCCGGGTTTTTCCGCCCGGCGAAAGAGTTCCGTGATCTTTTTTTCCGGCAGGAACAGGCCGTCGCCGCCGATAAATTTCAAGCCGTTCCATTGAATCGGGTTATGGCTGGCGGTGATGGCGATTCCGCCCGCGGCAGCCAGTTTCTCCACGGCAATTTGCACCGTGGGGGTGGGGGTAATGCCGATATCCACTACCTGGCAGCCGCTGGCCATCAAGACCGACTTCACCAACGGGCGAATGAAAAACTGGCTGATTCGGGGATCTCCCCCGACCACGATTTTTTTACCTTTGAGCGGTTGGGCAAAAGCGTGCACATATTTTATCACCGTTTCTGGGGTCATACTGTCCCCGACGATTCCCCGCACGCCGGAAACACTGGTCATCAAATTTTTCAATAGTTTTATCCTCCGTAATCATAAAAAATTCCATCCAGTACCTTTGTTCTATCTAATCGACATTTTTGGTTAAGGGTTGAACGGGTAGTGGTTATATTTTGGCTGATAACATTTTTATGCCACAAAATCACAAAGGCGCTAAGTTTTCACCAGGTATCCTAAATATTTCTTCATGATGCTTCATATCTTCGCGTCTTTGTGGCAATTACTCTTGCATCAGTCAAAACTTAACCACTACCTTTGAACGAAAGGGAGTAAATCAGGAGAAAAGACCCAACCCGCGACAAAAACAGAGCACCGGGCATCTAAATACTTCTAAATCGAATGCCCGGTGCTTCAAAAGTTGATGAAAAATGGAAATTTTACAGAAACATTCGCAAATTTTGGGAGCGGGACTGGTGGCGAAGCCGCAAGAGCGCCCGCTCTTTAATTTGCCGCACACGCTCCCGGGTTAATTTCAGGCGCTCGCCGATTTCCTCCAGGGTATAAGGCCGCTCGTAATCTACCCCGAAGTACATTTTGATGATTTTCTCTTCCCGGGGAGCCAGTGATTTGAGAACCCGGCGAATTTCCTGGCGCAGCGATTCTTTGATCAGGTCTCCATCGGGCATTTTGCTGTCCGGATTGCGGATGATCTCTTTCATGGTTCCGTCTTCGGAGCGGTGAATGGGCTGATCCAGCGAGACGTGAAATGCGCTGCTGCTCATCGCTTCGGAGATATCCGGCACGGAGATTTCTAACTCTTTGGATAATTCATCGAACGAGGGTTCGCGATTATACTGCTGTTCCAGGGAGCGAACCAGTTGGTTCACCTTGCTGATCAATCCCACCCGGTTGAGGGGCAATCGCACGACCCGGGAGTGCTCGGCAAGGGATTTCAGGATCGATTGGCGAATCCACCACACTGCATAGGAAATGAATTTGAATCCCCGGGTTTCATCGAAACGTTTAGCGGCTTTGATAAGGCCGAGATTTCCTTCATTAATTAAATCCGTCAACGGAAGCCCCTGATTCTGGTACTCTTTGGCAACTTTTACCACGAACCTCAGGTTCGCACGGATAAGTCTGTGGAGGGCATCCTGGTCACCCTGCTTGATACGGCGGGTCAGATCGATTTCCTCTTCCGGGCTTAGGAGGGAAATCTGGCTGATTTCATCGAGATACTTTTCTAAGGAATAACGGTGGCCGACACGGTAGGAACGTAGCTCTGGACCCATTCAAAGCCCCCTTTTTTTGGGTTAAACTTATGAAAAGCAATATCATAGATCAAGTTCCGCAGGATGAATATAATAAATAAGATTGCGTTTGTCAAAGAAAAAAAATGTCAAAAATAATAAAACAATATTGAGGTAATTTGCTCAATATCACAATTTACTTTTTTTATATTTAATTTTGCATCCGCGCTTACTGACAGGGAATTGCCCAAAATATAATGGTTTGAGAGCGTTTCAAACCCGGTCTTCCTTTCTTGCCCGGTAAAAGGCGCTCCGCTTCTTGCACTACCGGAACGCGAAGTAAACATCGCCGGGAAGCGAGGCGGGAAGGGACCGGAAAGTCGATCCAGGGGAAATTACTGGTAATATTTTTTCCGAAAACCGCTGAACTCGCCTTTCTTTAAGACTACCCGGGCGACAAACGCGCCGCAGAAACCCAGCCCGTAGCCGAGGATTTGAATCGGCATGACCAGCGGTACCAGGTACAGCAGCCGGAGGTTGCGATATCGGCCTGCCGCGTGAAGGCCGGAAAGCAGCAGTATTGCAACTGCGGCCAGCAGCATCCACCTGAACACTCGCCAGACCGCCGGGAACAGCAGGCTGCCGATAATCAGCAAAACCAACAGCAAGGTTGCCAGGGCCGGCAGCGCGTGTACCGGTTCCAGCATGGCGGCATCGATTTTATAGAGGTTAATCCGCGCCACTCCCCAGTTAAACACCTGCCGAAAAAATTTTCGAATGGAGGTGCGGCGCTTGTGGTACACCAGCGCCTGGGGAACCAGGATCACCCTGGCGCCGCTGGAAATGATCCGGTGGCTGAATTCGATGTCCTGCCCGTGCCGCAGCCCTCCGAATCCGCCAACTGTTTGGTACACTGCCCGCGAAAGCCCCATGTTGAAACTGCGCGGGTAGAATTTGCCTAAGCTTTTCTGCTTATGGCCGCGGATGCCCCCGGTGGTAAGGAACGAGGTCATGGAGTAGTTAATCGCTTTGAGGAGGGGAGGGAAATCCTCGCGGTGGGAATCCGGCCCCCCAAAAGCATCTCCTTGCTGGTTATGCAGCTCCCGGTCGATAGCCGCCAGCCAGCCGGGGGAGACGGTGCAATCAGAATCAATGAAGATGAAAAAATCGCCTTTGGCTCTCTCCATGCCCATATTCCGCGCCGCCCCGGGGCCGCGGTTTTCCTGGCGGTAGAAATGCAGGGCGAAGGGGCAGCTCCGGCGAAATTCCTGCACCAACTCCGCCGTGCCGTCGCTGGAGCCGTCGTCGGCGATGATCAATTCGTAACGCTCTACCGGGAAATCCAGCGCCGTGAAGGAATTTAGCAACTCCCGGATTTCTTCCCGGCGATCGAAAGAAGGGACGATAACAGAATAGAAGCGGTATTGCTTCATCACAGTGTCTTATTCATCCTTTATCCTTCAACCTTTATCCCTCGTTTTTATTCAATTTTTTCCTTGATGGAATAGTTGACGTTTTCGGCCAGGCCGGCGGAGATCATTTCGGCCAGCAAGCCGAAACCGATGAATTGCACTCCCACGATGATCAGTAAAATACCTAAGAAGAATAAAGGGCGCTGTCCAATGCCGTAACCGGCAAACCAGTGCCAGGTAAGGTACAGCTCGACACTCAGACCGATAAAAAACGAAATCAGTCCCAGGAAGCCAAAGATGTGCAGGGGAGTGGATTTAAACTGGGTCAGAAACAGCACCGTTAACAGGTCGAAGAAACCGTTAAAAAAGCGCGTGACGCCGAACTTGGTTCTCCCGTATCGCCGGCGATGATGGAGCACCGGAATCTCTCCCACCCGGAATCCCTGCCAGCGCACCAGGATGGGGATGAACCGGTGAAGTTCCCCGTACACCTGAATGGATTTCACCACTTCCCGCCGGTACGCCTTCAGCCCGCAATTGAAATCGTGAATGGGGATGCCCGACAACTTGGCGACTACGAAGTTGAAAATGCGCGAGGGGATGACTTTGGAGAGCGGATCGTGGCGGTTTTTCTTCCAGCCGGAAACCATATCGTACCCTTCCTCCAGTTTGGCCAGCAGGTTGGGAATCTCCGCCGGGTCATCCTGTAAATCCGCATCCATGGTGATGACCCTTTTCCCCTGGGCGGTCTTGAACCCTTCCGAGAGAGCCGGGCTTTTCCCGTAATTTTTCCGGAAACTGAGCACTTTCAGGCGGGAATATTTCTGTTTTAGAAATCTCAGCACATCCAGGGTTGTATCGGTGCTACCATCATCGATCACAATGATTTCATAGGCTAAATTTAATGGATTTACCGCCCCGGAGATGCTTTCCAGGAGTTCCGGGAGGGATTCATGCTCGTTGAAAGCAGGAATAATGATAGAAAGATCCATAGTTGCGGGTCAGTTCAGGTTGAGCTGTTGCACCTTGCTGTTGACGTCGATTACGAAAGCCCGTGCATCAAGCTGCTTATTGATTTGCATATCTTCATAAAAGATAGAGAGGCGTTCTTTTTGCTCCAGCATGGTGATCTGGATGATCTGGGGAACGTAAAAACCGTTCACGGACTTGTAGTTTTTGAAATCCTGCTGCATGAATACCCGGCCTTCCCGCAGGATTTCACAGCGTTCCAGCAGGCCGCGCTCCGGGTTAACGATGAAGCGATACTCAATTTCTTCATCCTGGGCGGTGAATACGCCGTGGAATTCATCGCTGAGGCGCAGCGGCCGCTCTGCCTGCGCCGCGTACCCCAATACCGCGTACTTCAATTCCTGTAAAGAAAAATTCGTCAGCCAGAGGCGGTTGAGGTAGGGATCGTCAACGCTGCCGGATGTAAAATGGTTATTGTACTGATTATAAATGATAAAACGGGAGGCACCGACGTAAATTTTGCCGACATCTATCCCCAGGGGGCCTTCCGCCTGGATATAGAGCTTATCCGGGCGAATCCAGGATACCTCCATGCTCACATTGCCGGAAAACTGCTGCGACTCGATGGTAACCCGGGCGTTACCGTGAAAACTATTCATGGCTTGAAAATTCTGGCGGTAAACTTCCGGCCAGGTATCCAGCCCTGCGGACATGGGTTTGACGATGTCATATTTTTTCTGGGTCCCTGCGCAACCCGCTGCCAGCAACAAGATGAACCCGGCCATACCCCAGCGATAAAAACGCTTATTCAAGGGGGCTAAACGAGCTTTCATGGCGCCTCCGGTTATCATTTCTTTGATCGAATAGTACCTTCACCAATAAATCCTATATTCTGAAACATCAATAATATAAGAAAAAGAGCGCCGATTCCCCAAACGAATTTTGCGCCTGGTCGCTAAGGCTATTTTGAACGGTTGTTATTTTGAAGTGAGTGGGAAAAGAATCGGGAAGGGAAATAACGGGAAAACAAAAGGCTACTGCGAATCGGAAGCGTCCTGCCGGAGTTTGTTTTTGAGAGTTTCGTTGCCGGGGTCTCTCTCCAGCGCTTTTTGCCAGTAGAGCCGGGCGTCCTCTTCCTGCCCTAACTTGAGGTACACGTCTCCCAAGTGTTCCAGAACTTCCGCGCTCTGCTCCTCCCCGGCGACGGCTTTGCGGATGAACTCCAGGGCTTTCCGGTAATCTCCCATTTGATAATAAATCCAGCCCATGGTGTCCAGGTAAGCCGCGTTATCGGGGTCCTGCCCCAGGGCGGCGCGCGCCATGGCCAGGGCGCGCTCCAGTTGAATCCCCCGCTCTGCCAGGGAATACCCATAGTTGTTTAACAGCAGGGCGTTTTCCGGATAACGCGCCAGCGCCGCCTGGTAGAGTGAATCCAATGCGGAATACATTTGCAGCTCGTCGTACACCACCGCCAATGTTACAATGGTATTTATATCGCCGGAATCCAATGCGTAGGCACGTCGCAGGGGTACCAGCGCTTCCGGTAATTTTCCCATTTGCTGCAAGGCGTTTCCGTATAGCGAGAGCAGCCCGGCCTCATCCGGGAAGCGCGACAGGGCCTCGGTTAAGACTTCGACGCACTCCCGGTATTGGCGGTCCTGGTAATGGAGCACCGCCAGGTATTCCCAGGCCCGGCTGTTCCGCGGATCTACCGCCAGCAGGTCGCGAAAATGCCGGCGGGCTTCGTCCAGGAGGTTCTCACTGACGGCGATCCGGCCCATGAGCAAAAGGGCTTGCGCGCGCAAATCTCCTTTATCCAGGAGAGGCGCCAGTGTTTCGCGCGCTTTGGGGAGATCCTCCAGGTAAAAATATCCCTCCGCCAGGAACAGGCGGGCCCGTTCCCCGGAGGCGTTTTTTGAAACAATATTGCTAAAGGTGCTTACCATACCCGGCCAATCCCGTTGATAAAAATACAATTGGTATATTTGCGTAAGCGCCTGGGAATTTTGCGGGTCCAGTTCCAATGCCATTTTGTAGGCGTTAATGGCCGCGCTGGTATCACTCTGCATCTCCAGGAGATTTCCGTAGATCATCCAGTGGGCTGGTTCCCGGGGATACTCGTTGAGCAGGCTGCGGATCAATTTGCCGGCCCGCTCTAACTGCCTGGTCTGCATGTAGAGGCTAAGCAATTGATATACGGAATCCTCTTCATATCCGTAGATGTCGATCAGTCTTTCCCGCAGCGAAATCAGCTTATCGGTTTGCCCTGAACGCGTGTAGATATAGATCAGATTGGCCTGGGCGGTGGCATTGTAGGGGTCGAGGTCCAGCAACCGCTCGTAATAGAGGAGGGATTTTTCGGTATTTTTCAGTTTGAAGTGTACTTCGGCGAGGTAATAGAGCGTTTCCCGGTCCCGGGGGTTCACTTGCAAGGAACGCTCCAGGTATTGGACGGCTTTTTCGTATTGCTCCAGGCGCACCAGAGTACGCCCGATGGCCTTTAAAATCTGGGCGGAAGTGGAATCCTGCCCCAGGGCTTTGTAATATTCTACCAGCGCTTCTTTGTAGAGATACTGAAAGTCGTATAACGCGCCGGCAAGATAATAATTTACCGCCCGGGAGGAATACCGATGGGTCTGGGATGCAGGCTTTTTCGCCACCGGCCTGCTTACGCTGCACCCCAGCATCATCCCTGCCAGCAGCAGAACTCCGAGTGCTTGAAGTTTTATCATTCTCAAATCCCTTTCAGAATGTGAATATTATAGATCGTGCAACCAATTCCAAGAGAAAAAACCCGGCATTATACAAATCGGCCTGAATTTCCGAGAAGCGAGAGCTTCCCGGTCCCGCTCTTAAAAATTATATTGTTTTCTATTACCAAATTAGTTATACTTTGCTACCCGGTTGAATCAACAAAGGACCTTTAAGGCTCCACTATCCTGTCGCTTCTTGACTGTTATTTAAAACTTTACATAGAAATGTATCGACGGAGTAGGGCATCAACATTAAAATTTTAGAGTATTAACGGACGCACGTTACGGATATCCGTCACTCACTACACCTGATTTAGTATAGACCAATATCTACCTTGTGTAACATCCAGAAAAGCAGTTTTTGGAAAATTTTCTGTATCACCTAAAACTATGCACGTGTTTGGCCGAAGATGGTCAAACAAATCGACGGGAATAAATGCGCTGCGCAAAACAGCCGGTTTTGCGCTCTAAAGAGTCGAGGCAAGGAAACGAGAAATTTACTATCGAAAATCTCGCCTCCGTAAAGGCAGGCGTACCTGAGCTTACCAGCTTGATTTTTTTTCCGAAAGCCGAACCACCAATCTCCCGCGCGTTCGTTATAAGGCCGTTTGAATTTGCGATCTTCATATAAAGAATGAAGGTTTTGCCGGATCGAATATTGCGATAGTTCAAAATAGGCCCGTATTTCTCAATCGATTTTTCAAACAAATGTACGGTTCTTTATCGCCGGGAGGGCTCTCTTTCTCCGCGAGGAAAGAGTAAATGCAAATAGAGCTCAAATGGCCGGTTTAACCGGGGAACTTAATTTGCTGCCAGTAGTGAAACGCAGTGAAATCTGCAATGTCACCGGTAGCCCGCTTGCTCCAATTCGCACTGCAAAAAAAATTACCGTTGTGTTACGATATATAACTTATAGCGCCTCGCAAGTGATCAGAACATAAAGTGGCGGAAACGCAGTGCTGGGGAATTCTTCAGCGAGGAAGGATTTCCGAGCTTTGCCTGCCGCTACGGCAAGTACTGCTGGCCCACTGCCGCGATATTTTTTTACCATTGCGTTCTTCAGCAGGATTTGTAGGTTGTTAAGTTAAGAACAAAAAAACTGACAGGAATCAAATTAGGAGAAAAGAAGATGTCTGCCAATGAAATCAGTCTCATTGCATTGGAGGTACGAAAATGGGACCTCGAAAACCAAAAGATCAATCTCTCAAGTTATTATCTATTAGAAGACCAGGAGAAAAACAGCGCTTTTGATGTCAGTTTTCTCCAACCCCCCGAAATGGTGGAGGAATTCCTCGGCAAACTCCGTTATGAAGCCGAGCAGCGACTGCGAGAAGTGCACCGCGATGAAAAATTAGAAGTCGATTTCGAAAACGAGACCTTTCTCCGCCAGAAGATTTATAATTATTTCAAGCGGATTACCATGGAGTTAAACAATCCCCGGCGAAAAAAAGGCCAGCCCAAGATGATCCTGACCACTCACATGGATCTTTACAACGAAAACCAGGATGTTTCCTTTCTGCCGGTCCGTTTACAATTTCATATTATTCTAAACTGGGCCAGAAAATATTATGAAAAAGAGGACTATAAGAAGGCCATCGAACCCTTGCGGAAACTGGTGAAAGTGGCCCCGGACTTCGGATTGGGCTATAAATGGCTGGCGCGCTCTTTGAAAAAAATCCGCAAATACGAAGAAGCCATGCGCACGTACGAAAAATACGCCGAAGTCGATAACTCCCAGGACGCCTGGTTAGACCTGGCCAAATCGTACCGCAAAGGGAAAATTTTCGAACGGTCGGAAGAGATTTACCGCAAACTTTTATCGGAAGAGCCGACCAACAAAGAAGCCCGCATCGGGATGGCGCAAATTTATTACGCTAATAATCTCGATAGCTACCTGGAAATCCTGGATCAACTGTTCCAGGAAGATCCCGAATGGCTGAAGGCCTGGTTGATCGAAGAATTCAACTTCAGAATTTACATTCCCGAAAAGACCCTGCTCTCCCCCACCCAGGCGGCAAAGTTTCTCGGATTCAAACAGATATTCGATCTAACCCAGCGCGCTTTTAAAAACGAAATCCCCTCTCACTTTAATCCCACCAAAGCCCGCCTAAGCTTTTATAAGGAGGAGTTGGAGAAATGGGCCATGGCCATGAACCGTTATGGTTGCCTCCCCAGCAAGATCGAGTTGTATCCCGATAGACTGGGCCAGGACGATGAGTTTGTGGAGGAAGCGGAAGTGGCCGTGGTAAACGCGGCGCAGCCAACACCCGCAAACGATCGCAAAACTACCCGGGTCGAAGAGATTTTGCTGATGATCCGGGCGCGAAAAGCTCAAAGAGCCGTCGAACAAGGCGTCCCGGTTGCGGAAGAAACCGCGAGCGTATCTCCCCAGGCCCAACCCGGCCCCCCTCCCAGGAGACGAGGCCGCCCTCCGAAAAATAGCCGTCCCGTTGAAGACAATTCCCCCACGACAGTCAAAGCGGTTCCCGGCAACGATCATGATGGAAACGTTCCGGAATCACCGCAAGAAAAGAGGAAAATTTCCCGAAACGCGGACGCGGAAGCTGATAATGAGCACAACTCCCATTCCGAGGAGCACCAGGCTCCCCGAAAGACCCGGGGCCGGAAAAGAAAACCGCTTTCGGAAGAATAATCCAGCCATCAAGTTTTGGGTCTCTCAACAGGCATGGATTATAGCAAACCGCGTCATGGTTCTCACACAGGGAGTATGCGTTTGAGATCATTTTCTGCCTTGTTACTCTTGCTTGCAGCAGGGATGCTGGTTTCCTGTGGGCAAAAAATCCCGGTAGATACACTGGTGTATAACGGAAAAATTTTTACCGCCCGCGGCGAGCAGGAATTTACGGAAGCAATGGCCATCAAGGATGGCAGCATTCTCGCAATTGGAAGCAAAGAAGCCTTGCTGGATAAATACCTACCGGCGGATACCGGGGGCATCGATCTGCAGGGCCGCCTGGCGCTTCCCGGCTTTCATGATGCCCATTTGCATTTCTGGAACGGGGCTAAATTGCGGCGGCAGATCGACCTGCGGGGGCTCACTTCACTGGAAGCCGTGCTGGAGAAAATCCAGCAGACGGCAAATCAACTTCCCCCGGGAGAATGGATTATTGGCAGAGGCTGGGACCATGAGCTCTGGAAATCCAAACAACTCCCCAACCGCTATTTGCTGGATCGAATCTCCACCGAGCATCTGATTTACCTGAAACGGGTTGACGGCCACGCCGCCTGGGTCAATACCGCGGTAATGAACCTGATCCGGTATGACAGCAAAACCCCCGATCCTCCCGGGGGAAAGCTCCTGCGCTATCCCGGTTCCACCGAACCAACCGGAATCCTGTTCGATTCCGCCTTTGACCTGGTGGATAATATCATCCCCAAACTGACCCTTACCCAGAAATACGAAGTGGTTAAAGAGGCCCTCTCCTATGCCAATTCCCTGGGAATTACCAGCATTACCGATAATTCACCGGTGGACCTTCACGCGGTGTATGCGGAACTGTTCAAAAACGGCCAGTTGAGCCTGCGGGTAAATTTCTGGATCGACTACGTTGACCACCTGGATTCCCTGCGCCGCAGCTTTTCCAGGTCCGAGGTTCCTCCTCAATTTCTCAAGGCCAACCTGGTAAAGCTGTATGCCGATGGCTCTCTTGGCTCCCGCACGGCCTATCTCCGGGCGCCCTATAACGACGACCCGGCCAATTCCGGCCTGCCGCAATACTCCTTTTTGGACTTGTTCGACAGGGCCAAAAAAACCGACGAAGCAGGTTTCCAACTCGGAATTCACGGCATCGGCGACGCCGGGGTGGGCCTGATTTTAGATGTTTTCCAGGCGCTGCAACAACAGCAACCGCGGGAAAATCGTCGCTGGCGGGTGGAACACGCCCAGGTGCTGGATTCTCTGGATTTCGCCCGCTTTCACCGCCTGGGTGTGATTGCCTCTATGCAGCCCTCCCATTGCATCACCGATATGCACTGGGCGGAGCGACGGATCGGCAAACGGGCGCGATTTGCCTACGCCTGGAAGACATTCCTGGGGAATGACGTGCCGCTGGCGTTTGGCACCGACTGGCCGGTGGAACCGCTAAATCCCATGGTAGGTCTTTACGCCGCCATTACCCGGCAGGACACCCTGGGATTTCCTAACGGCGGATGGTACCCGGAGGAACGCATATCACTGGGAAACGCGATTATCGCTTATACCTATGGCTCGGCCTATGCCGCAAACAACGAAAACTGGTGCGGCGCCCTGCAACCGGGGAAAGCGGCGGACTTCATCATCCTCGACCGGGATATTTTCAGCGCTGCCCCGGAAGAGGTGCTTCATGCGAAAGTGCTGGCGACTTATGTGGATGGGAAGAGGGTGTATATGAGGGAGGAGGGATTTTGAGGGGCGGGGGCAGGAGCAGGGGCAGGAGCAGGGGCAGGAGCAGGGGCAGGAGCAGGAGCAGGGGCAGGGGCAGGTGCAGGGGCAAGGGCGATGCGGCCGGTGGCTGGCGGCTGGAGGC
>CAZFVV010000087.1:20227-21310 GCA_964522165.1 uncultured Calditrichaceae bacterium | reverse complement strand
AAGTCTCCAAATGCTGAATTCCCCTATAAACTTGTAAAGTCTTAAAGTAGAGATAAGGAGGGGACAGATTTGCGAAGCGTCCAGCGAGCAAATCAGGGGTGGTTGGGGGGAGTTTCGCGGCTTCGACCACCCCTGCGTCGTTCGCTGGACGCTTCACGACGCTGTCCCCTCCTTGTTAAGGCGGGGAATTCATCGAATTTTGAGCGTAGCTCTACTTTGGAGCAAGCAAAACCCGTAAGGTTTACGCCTATGCGGCCTTCCGGGATCGTGGATTGGAAAAATCACTTATTTTTCCTCGACGTTTTAACGTCGAGTGGTAAAAAAACTTTAGGAGCTGCGATGGAATGCTCTGCCGGGAAGCGCCCACCCCCATGCAGCAGTTTGAGCAGCAGGCGGAGCTTTTGGAACACCTTTTCCAGCAGCCCCCGCCGGGCAGCGAGCAGGGGAAGCTGCCGGGGTTGCTGCGCAAACTGCCCCCCGTGGGCATTTCCCTCACCATTCATTTTTGAAGATTTTACAGGGTGGATAAGCCTCCCGGGAGTTCCCAACCCCCGGGAGGTTTTGCGCTATTGTTGTTTTTTCCTTACGGTCGGACGGGGAATTCCTGTTCTTGCGGCCGGGTCTGCGGCGGGAGGTAGGTCGGCTCGATCTTGCCGCTGGTCTCGTTCAAGGTTAAAGCTAATTTTTGCTGCCATTGCTCCAACAAAATTTTCAGACTATCGGTTGGAGTAGCTATGGGGGGGTAACCGGGCTGGGCAAAGTTTACGGTATCTGCCGCAACTGAAAAACTGTTGGGGAACCAGGCAAATTGCACCTGTTCCGCCCGCGCATCCATTATGTGAAATGCCGGTGGGGAATCATAAAATGGATAACCAATCCTATAGATAACATCTTCTATCCAATACAGAAATCTTGGATTTGAAACTAAATCACCGGTTCTGCGGCTGGCCAATTGCAAATTGACTAAGCTGTCCCCCGGGACTACGGCGCGATGAATCCAGTTACTGGTCAGGTGAATCATCGCACTCCCGTCCGGGCTGAAGGCCACCGCTAGAACATCTCCATTATGCTGCATCGCTTCCC
>CAZFVV010000087.1:0-20127 GCA_964522165.1 uncultured Calditrichaceae bacterium | reverse complement strand
GTTATCTAAGCTTCCGGTCAGAACCGTCTGACCGTCCGGGCTGAAGGCCACCGCTCGAACAGATCCATTATGCTGCATCGCTTCCCCCACCGGCTTTCCGCTATCCGCCCGCCACAAACGCGCCGTGTTATCTAAGCTTCCGGTCAGAACCGTCTGACCGTCCGGGCTGAAGGCCACCGCTCGAACAGATCCATTATGCAGGCAGGTTTGCAGCAAATGCGAATAGCCCTGGTCGATCAAGCGGGCGGCTTCCTGGCGGCGGCGGGGGGCGTCGTCATTTTGCAGGGCGCGCAATTGGTAAATAATGGCGCGGTCGAGGTCCTGCTCCCCGGCCATTTGGGCGGCGCGGCGCTCCCAGTAGCCGGCAAAGGCTTTTTCCGCCAGGTCTCCCAGCCCCCAATAGCTTTTTAAGTCCTGGTATGCCCTATTAGGAACATCCTCCTTCGCTTCGTTTATTTGAGTAATAAATTCCTGCGGTAAAAATATCCGGTACCAAATGATCATTACCGTTACAAACAGGGCCGCCAGCCCCAGGCTGTAATAAAGATTGCGGTTGGGCGGGGTGTTTTTCCGGGCCCAGTCATCGTTAAACACCTCCCGGTAAAGGCGGTTGCGCACTTGCAAATGGCGGTTCTCATCCGCCGCCGCCGCCCCGGAGAGCTTCAATACCGTGTGGGGGGGAGAGAGGGGATTGTCCGGCACGGTTTTGCCCCGGTAAATCTTGCGGTAAAGCTGGAGGGTTTTGCGGGTGAGGGTTTCTTTTTTGTTATGGGTGAGACGGTCGCGCACAAATTTCAGATTGTGTTCATCCTGGTTGGCCGCCGGGGCCAGGAACAGTTCCCGCACCGTTTCGTTCACCGCTTCTTTGGAGCAGTGGGGCAGGTTCTTTTGCGCCAGGGCCTGGCAAAGCTTCTGGGTCAAATAGGGATGCCCGCCGGTCCATTCATATACCCGCTGCAAGGTTTCCCGGCAGTTTTGGGGGTCCGCGCTAAGCCCCTTTGCCAGCGGGCGGGCCTCCTCCAGGGTAAAATCCCGCAACTCGATGCCATTGCCGATATTGAAGGGGGTGCGGCGGTTGTCTTTTATCAAATCCGTGGGCGTGGCCACGCCCAACAATACAAAGGTGAGGCGCTCGAAGACCGGCTCGCTGGCGCGGGCATTATAACAGGCGCGGATGGCGGCGAAGAAATCATCGGTGAATGGCAGGGGAATGGTGGAGTCGATTTCATCCACAAAGATCACCACCGGCTTTTCCTGTTTCTCCAGCACTGCTTCGCTGTAAAACTCCACTAAGCGATTCACCGGGGTCAGCTTATCGTTGGCCTTCCACCAGGCTTTCAGGTCCAGGTCGAGGTTCAGGTCGCGCTTGATTTTATTGGCGATGCTGTAATACCATTGGTCGGCGCTGGCGCTTTGTTTATCGCTGCCGATGCGAGTGAGGTCAACGATGGCGGTAGCCACGTTTTGTGCTTGCAGCTTGCGGGCGGTGCGGTTCATCAGGCTGGATTTGCCCATCTGCCGGGAGGAAAGCACAAAACAGAACTTCCCGGCCAGTACTTTTTCTAAAAGCTCCCGGTCGGAGGGGCGTTCGATATAGCTGGGCGCGTCCTCCTTCAGGGTACCTTCGATGTGATAAAAAGACTCGTTTCCGTTCCGCACCGCCGGCCTCTACAAATGTTTTTTGAAATAGTCTTCGTACAGTTTGCAGCGCACTTGCGCGCTGTCGCGGGTGTCTCCTTTCACCAGGCCGGCCGCCCGCAGGCCCTGAAAGTGTTTTTCGTTTTCACAGCCTCGCCGGTAGAGAATTCCCCGGAAGGATTGCTGCAATTCCGGCTGGCCCTGGAATCGCCACAGAAAATGGCGCAGGTGGTCGCCGAAGGGGCCGTTTTCCTGCAGGGCGCGGCGCTGCAATTCCGGGAGGGCAAAACCGCCCTTTACCATGCCGTACAGCGCCTGGCGCACCAGGTAAGGCTGCCCCCCGACCAGGTCCATCAAGCCCTGGATTTCCTCCCCGGTCTTGAGCGGATGATGATGCCGGGCATTCAGATCCTGCACCTGCTCGCGGGTAAAATGCGGCAGGCGGATTTTATAGCCCACGTTAAAGGGCGACTGCTCCAGTTCCTGAATCCAGAGGGTCGGCTCGGTAGAGTGGGCGATCACGATATTCAATTTTTCCCACTCCGGCTCCATGGCGCGGTTATTATGCCAGGAGCGGATCATCGCAAAAAAATCATCGCGATAGGGATAATTGAATACCTGGTCTGCTTCGTCGAACAGCAGCAGGACCGCGGCGTCGCTGGTTTGCAGCAGGGCGTCTTCCAGGTAATAACCGAGATTATCTTTTGCGCCCAGGTCTTTGTCCCAGTGTTTTGCAGGATCAATGGGGAGTTTTAAGGCTCGGAAGACCCGGTAAGCCAGGTACTTCAGCAGGGTTTCCAGGGTAGCCATCTGCCCGGCGTCGATAGTCTGGAAATCCAGGTAAAAGGTAAGATGGCCCTGTCGCTTTGCTTCCGTGTGGGCGCGGGCCAGCAGGGAGCTTTTTCCCATCTGGCGCGCCCCTTTCACCAGGGTGGTAGTGCCGCGCTTTTGGATCTGGCTAAACAGTTCGTCATCGGTAGCGCGCACCACGTAAAAGGGAGAAGCGGCGCTCAAGGTGCCGGTTTCCGGGGCCAGGATTTCCAGCAGGCGGGGATCTGCCTGCGGTAAAGGGGCGCCGCTGAAGTCGGTAACCGCCTGCAATTCCTGCAACCCGCTGCCGGACTCGGTTTCTTCCTCTGACCGCGCTGCAAAGGGTAACTGCCCGCTGCTCTCTATGGCCCGGGCCAGTTGGTCGCCGATCTCCGCAAAGGGCGTCCCGCTTTGCCAGAGGGCATATTGGTAGCGGTTGAGGTAGCTGCCCAGGTTGATG
The DNA here is from genome assembly GCA_964522165.1 of uncultured Calditrichaceae bacterium. Taxonomy (GTDB): domain Bacteria; phylum Calditrichota; class Calditrichia; order RBG-13-44-9; family J075; genus JABWBP01. The sequence goes on along the minus strand of CAZFVV010000087.1, from coordinate 17,219 downwards.
GGAAGCTCGCCGCTATAGGACACCCGCACCGGGAAGATTTTATAGCTGCGCCCGGGCTGTTGGGTCATCTCATAAGCCAGTTTCACTTCCTGGCAGACCATGGCGCTGAGAATAGAGTTTTGGGAAAGCAGCACCACAAAGCCGTCGGCATTTTTGATGTGCGCCTCGATGTCTTTCACCCAGTCGCTGCCGACCAGCATTTTGTTATCGATGAACACCCGCTGCCCCCGGCCTTGCAGGTACTCCACTAAAAAATTTGCCAGATCCTCATCCGGTTTCACGTGCCGGTAGCTGATGAAGATTTTTTTGGATGCGCCGGTAGAACCGGCAGTGTGTTTTTGGGATTTCGCCTTCGCGGAAGGATCTTCTGAAGCGGTTTCCGTTTTTGAACCGCCCGGGGAAGTTTTCTTTACGCCCGCACTTTCCGCGGCAATTTCCGCAGCCAGCTCCGTCCATACCCTCTCCGCCGCCTGCATGGGCAGGGAATTGCCCTCGTAGGATTCGCGGAGAACCCGCAGCAGTTCCTCGAGGCCCCCGGAGAAGTTGGCGCAAATCTCCACGATCTTATTCACGTCCGGGCGCAGGGCGGCGCGGCGCTGGATGCTGTTTTTGATGTCCGGCGGCAGGTCGTTCACCACGTCGTTGCGGGTATCGGGATTCGCCATAGCGGGAATCTTCAGCAATGTTTTTACCAGCCGGTCTCGTTGTTCGCGGTTCATACGCGGTCTTTATTTGTTAAGAATCAATATCAGCCCACTAAATACACCAAATAAACGAAAGGAATAAACATTGAATAGTTTTGCCCATAATCATTTTGCCATTCATCGAATCGAAGCTCACAACTTATTTTCTAACCCTACCTGAAGTTCGGTGATCCTAACAGTAATTTCACTAAAGGTCGGCAATTTTTCAATGGTTATTTGCGAAAGAATACAAAATCTCCCCCTTCGTGGCTGGTGTTATGAATCATCCCGAACTCGGGTACGTTAGGGGTATTGGCAATCACCGCTTCGCGGAGGGATTCGAACAGCTCCCCGGCGCGCAGGGCTGCTTTTTCATTTTCCGCCAGGCGCTGCACCAGGTATTTCAAAAACATGCTGAAATCCGGCACTTTTTCCTTTACCCCGCTGGTCATGGCCTTGCGGCTGGGCCGGCGGTAGAGACGGGGAATGGCGGTCTCCATAAAGCCTTCCCCGCCGCGGGCCTGGAAAATCGCCCCGCTGAAACAGGCGTCGCTGATCAGCAGAATGTGGCGGGCCTGGAAACTGCGCAACTGGTCGGCGATATCGCTGTTGGTAATCCAACTGGCTTTATTATCCGGGTGGGCGTCTTTGGGCAGCCAGTAGCCCTGGCGGCGGCGCTCGTCCCAGCTCCCGTGCCCGGCAAAAAAGAGCAGCAGGTTGTCCTCCTCGCCCACTTTCTGCTCCAGTTCCGCCAATTGCTGAAAGATCTCTTTGCGGGTGGGGTCTTTCAGAAAGAAAATTTTGGCGGGATCGAAGGTATAGCGGGCGGTGAGGGCGTCGCGCAGCTTCTCGGCGTCGGAAATAGGATAACTGAGGGAGGGCACGTGCAGGTAGTTCTGCACCGCCATCAGGCAAAGGTGATTGCGTTGGAGGGATTTTTCTTTCAGGGCGGAAAAATCTTCCACAGTTTCTTCTTTAACAGAGACATCTTTGGGATAGGCTTTCCTATCTTCGGCCCTGGCCAAACCGAGCAACCGTTCTACTTCCCGCATCGGCAGGGAATTACCCTCATACTCACGGAGAATTTCAATTAACTTTTCCAACCCGCCGGAATAATTCAGGCAGGTTTTGATAATATTACGCACATCCGCCTTCGCGGAGCCCCGCCACTGGATGTTGTTGCGAATATCCTCCGGCAGCTCGCTGACAATGTCGTCGCGGGTTGCGCGGTTGCTGATGCCGGGGCAGGCTAACAGGGCTTCGGTCAGTTGGTTTATGTCCAAATCGTTCTCCTCCTGTGACGGTTGGGGGGAAATTCTTTTCGGTTCGCCTTGTCGGAGCTGCACCAGCAGGAGATCGATCTCCTGCTGTTTGTCTGCTCCCACCTGCTGCTGCAAAGCTTCTAACAGGGCGGCCAGGGCCGGTTTGCCCGGCTCTACTTCCCCGTAGTTCAGGCATAGTTCCACTAACCGCACCGTAAATCCCCGGGCGTCCCCGGACCAGTCAATCTGCCGGTACAGCCCTTCATACTGGCGGAAGGCCGGCGTCAGCAATGCTTTGCGGTCGGCCTCGCTGCTCAAATGCGGCGCCAACAAGGAGACGGTCCGGTTGAAAAGTTCGCTGGTGAGTGTCATGGCAGCACCTTTGGTTTACAATACTGTTTTCCCCAACCGCATAATCGAGAAGTTTCGGCTTACGTCTGCAAATTCGAACTCCGGCCGGGATTCTCTCTTAAACACCGAAAGTGTTCAACAACGGTTAAGCAATTCAATATATATTGTAAACTGTCTTTGCTTCCGGCTGCTACCCAAAACGCTTGAGATTTTCTAAACCGAAAATAAACAAATTTTTCGATTTATTCAACAATCGTTTTTCACTTTAACAAAGCGGATTCGGCAGGGATACTCTCCTGCCAAAAATGGCAGGCCGCCCGCCGGGTTTCGGAAACTGCGCTCAGCTCCGGGCGCTGTTTCCGGCAGATCTCCGGCCGGTTTAGCCGGAGGTAGAGCGGGCAGGATTGCAGGTATTTGCAGCCCCGGGAGGGATGGTGGGGAGCGCCGTTGGCCGGAAAGAAGGCGGCAGGCGAGCTTTGCTCGGGTTTGAAATCGTGGGCGGCAAACAGCTTTTGGGAGTAGGGATGGTGCAGGGTTTGGTTTTTCTCACGCGCCGGGTTAAAAATTTCTACGATGGCGCCCTCGTACATCACCGCAATACGTTCGGCTGCCATGCTCAACAGGCGCAGGTCGTGGGAAATCAGCAACAGGGTCATCCCGGTTTGTTGGCGCATCTCCAGCATAAAGCGCAAGATCTGCTGTACCTGGGAAGCGTCGATGCCGGCAAAGGGTTCGTCGGCTAACAGCAGTTCCGGCAGCGCGGCAAAGGCGCGGGCAATCCCCACCCGCTTTTTCTGCCCGGAACTGAGTTCGTGGGGATAGCGCTGCAGGTGGACTTCTTCCAGGCCCAGCCGGCGCAGCAACTCTCTCATCCGGGCGCGTTTTTCGCTCCCGGGAACATCGCCGTGCAGGTCATAGACTTCGCCTAAGATGCTCTCGATGTTCATCCCCGGGTTTAGCGCCGCATCCGGGTTTTGAAAAATGGCCCTCACTGCCCGGCGAAAAGCGCGCGTTTGTTCTTTATCGAAGTACTCCAGGGGGAATCCGCTAAAGCGAATTCTGCCGCCATCCGGGCGCAGCAGCTTCAGAATCAGGCGCGCCAGGGTGGTTTTCCCGCAGCCGCTCTCCCCGGCCAGCCCCAGGATTTCGCCCCGCCGGATGGAGAGGGTGACCCGGTCCACCGCCGCCCGGGCCGGCTGCCTCTCCTTGCCGGCAAAGCGGCCCCGGGATGTCAGGGGGAACACTTTGATCAGTTCGCTGATTTCTAAAATATCATCTCGCATCATGTTCTCCCGGTTGCGGCGAGGGCTCGCATAACCAGCAAGCCGCCCGGTGGGTATCATTCAAATAGAATTGCGGGGGCGCTTGCTCCCGGCACCTGGGCAGGCGGGTGGGGCAGCCCCGGTAATAGACGCAGGCGGAATTCCCCGGCGAGGAGGAGTCGTTGGGTGAACCAGCGCCAGCGGAAACAGAGATCTCCCGCTTCAGGCCAAAGGGATTCAGCAGGGTTTCGGTAAAGGGGTGGATGAACAGATTGGTCTTGCCGACCAGCTCCATGGCCCTGCCGGTTTCCACCAGATGCCCGCGGTAGAGCACCGCCGCCCGGTCCGCAAAGGCGGAGACTAAGCGCACGTCGTGGGTGATGAACAAAATGGTAAGGTTCAGGCGCTCTTTTAAGTCCTGCAGCAGCAGCATGATCTCTTTCTGGATGGTGGCGTCCAGAGCGGTGGTCGGTTCGTCGGCGATGAGCAGTTGCGGTTCGCTGCATAGCGCCAGGGCAATCATCACCCGCTGCGCCATACCCCCGCTCAGCTCGTGGGGATAGGCATCCAGCGCCGCCCGGGGATGCTTGAGGGCGACTTTTTCCAGCCAATGCTCCGCTAATTGCCGGGCTTCCTTTTTACCCCGGCATAATTTCCCGCGCTGTAATACTTCGCTGAGCTGCTCGCCCACCGTAAAATAGGGGTCCAGGGCGCTGAGCGGCTCCTGGAAGATCAGGGCAATTTTTTTGCCGCGCACCTCTTCCACCCGGTTCCGGTGGATGCGGCGCCAGCGGGGATCTTTTTTAACCGCGCGGACCGCTCCCGCGCTTCTTTCCACCCGGCAGCAGGCCGCCAACCCGGGCAGCAATTCCCGCTCCTGCAGGCGGATGCTCCCTTCCACGATACCCGGCGCGTCCTCCAGCAGGCCCAGGATTGCCAGGGCGGTTACGGTCTTTCCGCTGCCGGACTCCCCGATCAGGCTGAAAAACTCTCCTTCCTCGATGGAAAAAGAGAGGCGATCTATCGCGGTAAAGCAGCGCTGGTCTTGATAAAAACAAACCGTCAGGTTATCGACTTCCAACAGTTTCATTGTTTAGTTCCGCCACGGGAGAATGGGTCGATGGAGTCGTGGAGTGTTGGATTTATGGATTAATGGATTTATGTAAGAAACAGCAATCCATTAATCCAGTAATCCAGTAATCCAATCATCCAGCACTCCACCACTCCGTTTCAACGTTTGATTCCGCACCGCATGTGCCATCACGCCGCCTGCCGGTTGGAGAACCGTTTGCCCAGCCCCTCCGCCAGCAGGAGAAACCCGGAGATGGCGAGCACGATGGCCAGGGTGGGGAAAAACAGCATCCAGTAGTGCTGCTTTCCGAGGTATTCCATTCCGCTGGTCACCATGCCGCCCCAGCTCAGCTGGTCTTTCACCCCCACTCCTAAGTAGCTCAGGGTGGATTCCAGCAAAATGACCTCGGCAATCTCATAGGTCAGTTGCACGAAAATCAGCCGGTTGCAGTTGTGCCAGAGAATATGTTTGAAAATTATCCGGTAATCCGGGACCCCTAATTCCCGGGCCGCTTCGATGAACTGCGATTCCTTCAGCACCTGAATTTTATTCTGCACGATTTCCATGATCTTGGGTGAAGCCAGGACTCCCAGGGTGTTCATGATCACCTTAAAATCATATCCCCAGATAGCCACGAAAATGATCAGGGTAATCAGCTTGGGCAGGGTGGTGATATGGGCGACCAGGTAGTCAATGACTTTGCGGAGTTTCCCGCCGTAATAGCCGGATAAAATGCCCAACGGCAGGCCGATCATCAGGGAAATTAAAATCGCTCTTACGCTTCCCCACAAGGCAACCCGGGCCCCGGCCATGAGGTTGGCCAGGATATCCCGCCCGGTATGGTCGGTGCCCAGGTAATGAAAGGAATGAATTTCCGGCGCGGCCTCTGGCAGCTCGAAAGGGTTGGGTTCATCACTCCGTTTGCCTTCGGAGCGAAAACCGGGGGCAAGAAAGCGCCTCAGTACCGGGATGGCCGGGGGTTCCTTGGCGAATTTAGTGGCATAGGAATACTCCACCTTCTCGTTTTTTTTTCGCAGCTTTTCGATCCGCTGCTGGTAAAAGTCACTCGAAAAAGAAAAAATAGCCAGCAGTATGACCACCGCAGCGCCGAAACCTATCTGCCAAAAACCGGCCTGCCCTGGCCTTAGAAGCGGTTTTAAAAATTGCCACGAAGACTCTAAGGCACAAAGTTCCACAAAGAAATGTTTAAAAATCCTGGTGAAACTTCGTGCCTTTGTGATTTTGTGGCAGAAAAAGGCACTTTTCCCGAAGGGATGGATTCCCATAAAACAGCCCCTTAGCACTCCCTGCGGCCGCTGATCCGTTTTGAGGCTTCGTTTCATTGGCAAATCGCCCTGGTTTGAGGATTCAACCTGTTGATAATGGCCCCGATGACCATTTTTACCGTCAGCCCGGTAACGATAGTGAATGCCGCAATCCCTAACAGCAGGGGATAATCCCGGCTGATCGCCGCCTGGATGCCGGGTACCCCGATCCCGGGAATCCGGAACAGGTATTCGATGATCACCGCGCCGCTGAACAGGAAGATAAACCGGTTGGAAATAACGGTTAAAATGGGAATGGCGACATTTCTGAACAAATGCTTCCGGTAATGAGCGGCGCGGGCTTCCACCGCGCGCATATAAATTTTATGTTTGATCCCGGCAAATTCATGATGAAGGTGCTTCAGGAGCTCTATCACGGTTCCGTTGCCGATGCCGGTAATAAAGAAAACGAGCAGGTAAAAAAGCGCCTTTCCCGGGCCGGTAAGATGCTCCCGGAGAATGAAGTTCTGATCCAAATAGAAATGGGAAAACACCACCGCTAAAAATCCCAGGATGAACACCGGGACAGAGGAAACCGTCTCCACAACCTCGAGGATAATCCGCATTCCCCGCGATTCGGTGCGAAACGCGCTCCAGTATCCCAGGGGCAGGGAAATGAGCAGGCTGGCGATGAGCGCCCCGCCGACAATGGTCAGTGTGACCGGGTACCAGGAGAGGAGCAGTTCAAAAACCGGGCTCCCATGGTAGCGGGAGGAGTTGCCCAGGTCCAACTGAACCGCCTTCCAGAGCCAGGTCACGTATTGAATTAGGAGCGGCTGATATACCCCGAAATCGGTTTTCAGCGATTCGCTCCAGCCCTCGTAGGGGTCGCCGGGCGCCAATTTGATGAGCACAAAAAAGAGCAGGGTGGCGCCGCAAAAAATGCCCGCGGCATAAACACATTTCCTGGCAAAACAGTCCACGATCGTTTTCATATCCCTTACCCTATAAGACGCCGCAGTCGCCCTGTGAGTATCCTGCCGCTATCACATTGTAACTTCACCCAAAAGACCCTTAATCAATAATAACCTGCCCGCTCACCTTTGAAGTATCCGCCCGGGCGCCGGTCTCGTGCTCCGGCAGGTTGACCTTTTTGAGAACCGCGATAACGTTTTCCCCCTCTCCCTTGCTGATCGATCCGCTCCCGATGAGCATTTCTCCGTCAAAGACGAACATCTTATACTCGACATGGTCCTCTAACTTAAGGGCGAATTTGCCCCCGGTTTGTTTGACATTCACCTTGAAGGGAGGATTGCCGACAATACTCAACCTGCTCGCCAGAGCATCAGGTATATTTTGTCCGTCGGCGTCCACCAGCGTCACCTGGGTCCAGTCCTCCGGCGGCGGGGTTGCCGGAAATCCGTTAGCAGGCTTCCCGGCAAATTTCTGTTGACTTGTGCAGGCGCCCGCCAAAAGAAGCAAACTCAGGCCAGTAAGCAGAACACGGCTCATTTTTACCTCTCCATTGTTATTGGTATTCGATGGGGATATACCAATTTTTGATGAACTTGAAAAAGTAGAAGGGATGAATTTCCTCTACCCCGTTTACTTTCTTATGGATTACCGCATATTTATCCAGCGTCCAGAGAAACGTATAGGGAAGCTCGTTGAACAGCAGTTCATGCAATTTGTGGTTGAGCAAACGCCGCTGGTCCGGATCGTTGACCCGGGAAATAGCCTCAATGTACTTGTCAACTTTAGCATCCGCGAAGAAGATGAAGTTGTTATATCCCTGCGAATGGAACAAGGAACTGACGTCGTTTTCTTCATCGAACACCCACCCTGCTAAGATCATATCAAATTTTTTCTCCCGGAATACCACGGCCTTGATAGTCTCGGTATCCAGGTGTTTAATGGTAATTCGAATGCCTAATTGTTTCAAATAATCCTGGATCGCCAGGGCTGCCGGGGTATCGTTGTCTTCCACCCGCACGATCAGGGTGAATTCCAGGGGTTTGCCGTTCAGCTCCAGGATGCCGTCCCTGTTTTTATCCTCACAGCCGGTTTTCTTGAGCAGTTGCACCGCCAAATCCGGCTTGAACGGCGGCAACGCCGGATCAATTAGCGGGTTACCATTCTTGCTCCCCGGCGGATAGGGCCCGGAAACCAGCGACCCCTTGTTCAGGTAATGCACCTTCAATATCTCTGCCCGGTCAATTCCCAGGGTAATAGCGGTGCGGATTTGCTTAATGCCCAGGATCGGGTGTTTGAGATTATACCCGATGTAGTTGAAGCTCATGGAATTGTACTCTCTGATGTTATATTTGCCGGTGGAGGCGAGCTCAGCAAGATCCTGGTTTCGCGCTTCTACGATGGCATCCAGCCCGCTCGGCGATTTGATGAGGGTCAGCATAATCTGGGGATCCGGTACGTATTCCATGGTAATCTTATCCAGGTAGGCCCTTCCGGCATAATGGGGGTCCTGCACGCTGAACTTGAAGGTGCTTTCCACAAGTTTCTGAAACTTGAACGGGCCGGTGCCGACCGGGTTTCTCACAAAGGAATGCTTCTTCTGCAGGTAGGGAGCGCCGATCAGGTGCTCGGGCACAATCTTGAACGTGAACACCGCGTAAGGCGACCCTTTAACCGCTGCTAAGGTAAACTTCACGGTATGGGGATTCAGCACCGTACAGCTTTGGATATTGGCTACCAGTTTTCTCAAGTACGGATCCGTGGTGGTCTGTGGATTTTTCAAGAGTTCCCAGGTAAACTTCACATCGTTTGCGCTAAAGGGCGTCCCGTCATGCCAGGTTACATTTTCCCTCAGTTTGAAGAGCACCTCATACCCCTGGATTTTCGGCAGCTCCGCGGCGAGCCTGGGAACGTACTCGCCTTTCACGTTCACATCTAATAAAGATTCGAACATGAGCTCCATCATCCGAATGTTGGCCATATTCTGCACCGAAGTGACCGGGTCCAGGGCATCCGGCAGCACCGCTTCGCCATACTTGAGTTCTCCCCCTTGCAAATTCACATCATTGACAGAGTGATTCTGGCCGGACCCCGCGGAGGAAAGCGTTATAAGAGCCAGGGCTGTTTGCAGCGTAAATTTAAAATAGTTCATTTTCAAGACCTTCGTTTGGTTTGCCGCACGATCACTGCGCATCCATTCTCACCTTTCGATAAACTCTAATTCCCCAACCTGCCCACATCCCGAAAGCTGGCATAATTCACCAGCCCCTGGATGGTATAATGCACCTGCCGGGCTACCACGTTGGATTCCTGGAGGATGTACAACGCCTTCAGGCAGTCGTTGAAGCGGGTGGGGCCGTTGGCGTACATCATTTTGCCGTATTCCAGCAGAAAACGGGGATGGTTCTCCGCCGCCTTATAGCGGGCGTTTTCCAGCACCGCGGTGGCGTTGGCGGAGTCGCTTTGAAGCTGGTAAATGGAGGCCAGCAGCAGGACGATTTCCAGATCATACCCGCCACTCTCCTGGCTGGCATGGATGCAGGTGTTCAAACCCTCCTGGTACTCCGCTGAGTACCGGGCGCTGAAATAACCGGCGTATCCGGACGCCAGGGGCGTGCCGGCGGAGCGGTTCGCTTTCCAGATTTTCTCCGCCTCCGCCCGGCTGCCGCTGTTCCAGAGAATTTCCCCCAGGAAGTTTTTCAGGAACGGGTCATCATAGGCGCGAAAGTATTCCGGCGCTTTCTTGTGCCCGGTTTTTTCAAGAATCAGCCCAATCCGGTTTCTAACCAGCCGCAAATGTTCCGGGTTGGTGAGTTTCTTTTCCAGAACTTCAAAGTGGCTGAGCGCCCGGGCGAAAAATAATTTCGCCAGGTATTTCAGAAGCAGGGGATGATAATACAAATACCGGTAAGCGCTTCCCTGGATGGTTTTCTCCTCGCTGGTATCCAATAGCTGCTGATCCATTTCCAGGAAGATTTTTTCCGCCTGGCCGAACTGCTCTTGCGCGATCAGCAGCATGAGCGAATTATGAAGGGTATGCAAATCCCCCGAACCGGGTGCGGAGAGGGAAGAAAACGAACCGGCGTTCGCGCCGGCGGCGCTGTTTTTTTCTAAATTCGCCGCTTCATATTCCAACTGCAGGGCGGCGCCGGAAGGCCGGGCAATCCCGCCGTTCCATACCCCCTGCCAGATTTTCGCGTAGCTGGCATAGGGTTCCCTGGCCCCTTGAGAAGCCTTCTGAAAGGAGCGCCGGGCTTCCTGCGGCTGGTTCAACCCCATCCGGCAAAGCCCCTGGAAATAGTAGAACAGCGGATCGGCGGCGCCCTGCGCCTCCATTTGCCGGTAGTACAAATTGCCATAGTAACAGGCATCCTGATACAACTGCTGGCTCAACCAGCCCAGTTCCAGGTAGGAGTTGGCCAGGTAAAAATGGATGCCGGGGTTGAATTCCCCCTCCCCGGCCAACTGGGTTTTAAACTCCCGGATGGCCTGGAGATAATTCCCCCGGTCGAAGTATTGTTTGGCGACGTTTTGCGCTAATAGCCCGGCTGTCAGGGCCAGCGCAAACCCTACAACTACGTACCTGCGATGCCGTTTTTCCATGATCGTCCGCCCGTGGTTAGTGAATTTTGAGCATCTTTAAGGTTTGGGTGAATTGGCCCGCGTTCAGGCGGTAAAAATAAATACCGCTGGCGGCTCGATTCCCGTAGTTATCCGCTCCATCCCAACGGGCTTTATGGAAACCGGCCTCCTGCGGCCGGTCAATTAGAACCCGCACTTCCTGGCCGAGGAGGTTATAAATGGTGATCTTTACCCTGCCGGGAGCGGGGATATAATAAGGGATAACTGTCTCCGGGTTAAAGGGATTGGGATAATTTTGCAGCAAGCGAAATTCGCCGGGCAGCAACTCCCCGATTTGCGACAGTTCGTTGGCGATGTACTCCCGGGTGCCGATCAGTAAGGCAAAGCGATTATCTTCCCCCTCCGCGATATCCGGGAGAACCGCCTCGCCGCCCTCTTCCAGGAAATAGGTTTCCGCGAATTTCCGGTCGAACAGCGCCGCTTGAAAGTTAGCCGGGAGCCGCTCCGTCCCTTCCAGGCGCACCGTCGCCGCCTGGCTGGAGCTCATGATAGTTACATGCCAGGTCTCCCCGGTCTCGTTTAGCGGGCGGAAATCGCTGGAAAAATTTTGCCAGGCCGTTTCCCACTCCGGATGGCGGAAGAACATGCAAACATAGTGCTCGCCCACCGGGGGAGGAACGATATGATCCAGCTTATCCCGTTCCGGTTTTGCCTGGCCGGCCATGCCCACCAGGGCTTTGGCAAAACTGCGCTGGTTCTCCGCCCGGAGGGTCGCTTTCCAGGCGATTTCCGGACTTGCCTTGCCCAGCGGCGCGTTCGATCCCGGCCGGCCCTGGGGGTAAAAAGTGATGCTCAGGGAGTCGGAATCGTTATACACCGCGTACCCTTCGTAGGGCAATACCGGCGTATCGCTGCCGAACAGGTCCAGACTCCAGCCGTCCTTCTCCCCCTGGCGTTCGCGGGCATATACCACAATATTTCCCGCCGCCCCCTCGGTTTCCACCCGGCTCCAGGGCATGGCAAACGCAAACGGCGAGCCGATCTGGTTCCAGCCCGGCTGGAGCGTGCAGGTCAATGCGGAATCCCCCTTGAGGGTCTCCATTTCCGGGAAACTTAACACCTGGGAATCCACGTGTTTCAAAAAGAGCCAGAAAGCGTTTCCCGGTTCAAAGCGCCCGTATGCTCCCATGGTTTGCAATTGCCGGAAGCCATAACACTTCTTTCCGATCCCGGAAGGGCTGGTGCGGAAGATTCGCCAGCGCTCATCGCTTTCCTTGCCTAATTTTTGCAGAATGGCTTCGATGCTCTTATCGGAGCTGTTGAAGGGGAGCGAGAACATCAGCCAGCGATCTTTGTCCAACGCCCGGGAAAGGGCCCCGGCAGGGACGGTTACGGATTTGTAGAAAACTTCCGGAATATTCTTCATGCCCAGCTCGTCTTCAATTTCGATATAGAACTTGAGGCCGAATTCATTGACGGAATCGCCCGGAATCGTCGCCGTATAAACATCAAGCCCCGGCTTTTTATTCATAATGAGGGAAGAAAAGTCCGGGTTGGGACTTGTGGCATAATAAAGCACCACGGACGTGACTACGGCATTCGCGTCCACATCGACTTCGACAGGAAGATTTTTTTGGAAAATGATTTTCCCGCCGATGACTATCCTTTCGACCGCCGGGCGCCGTAACACTTTTAAGGTGAATTCCAGCGAATCGGCCAGATTGCCAACGCCATTATCCCTGGCAATCACTGTAATATCCTGGTAAACCCCGGCGTAGGAGGGATTGGAGATGAATCGAATAATCCCCTGGCCGTTGCCGGCAGGTATAAGCGTTCCGAATGCCGGGAGATTGGGAGCGGAGAGGGTGATGTTATCCCCGTCCGGATCGCTGGCGGAGATGACCACTTCCAGGGTATCGTTTTCTCCCATTTGCTGCGATTCAACAGGCAGCAGGCGGGGTTTGCGGTTGACGTTAGTGACCGTTAATTGAAAGGTGATCGTGGTGGATGAAGTCGATCCGCGCTCGAGCACAGTCACCCTGAGATTCGGATAGACCCCCGCGTCGCTGAACCCGGGGGTAAAGCGAATCGAGCCTTTTCCGCCCATGGAATCCACCAGCGCAGCAAAGTGCGGGAAAACGCCGAAGACAAGCTCCAGGCTGTCGCCGTCCGGATCGATGGCATAGATCGGCAGTTTCAAGGTATCCCCTTCATCCATCTCCTGGTCCGGGATAGGGTTCAGTTGGGGAGGGCGGTTCTTGTGCAGCACGGTTAATTTGAATTCCACCGTGTCGCTTTTCACCGGGAAGCCGTTATCTTCTGCGATAATTTGAATACCTTCGAAAATGCCGCTATCGCCGAAGGACGGGGTAAATCGAATGTTCCCCTTTCCGCCGCCGGAATCGGTAAAGGCCGCGAAAGAATGGGGCAGGTGTTTGGCTTCCAGGGTAATCTGATCATTGTCCGGGTCCGTTGCCGTAATCTCCACGTCCAGGGTATCCCCTTCGCTCATCTGCTGGTTTCCTATCGGGTTCAACAACGGGTCGCGGTTGACATTGAGCACTTCCAAATCGAACGAGAATGTATCCGCCATGGGCGGATTTCCGTTGTCCGCAGCGATCACTTGAAGATTTTCATAGATTCCCGCATCGTCAAACCCCGGGGTAATATAAAGCAGCCCCTGCGCCGGGCCGGCATTCATCACCGTTGCAAAGGGAGGAAAATTCGGCGAACGAAAGCTGATCGAATCCCCCTCGGGGTCGCTGGCGTAAATCTGCATGATCAGGGTGTCATTTTCATTGACCGGCTCAACCGTAAAGGTAGCAATCACCGGGGGATCATTCACCGGCGCGACGATTACCCGCACAACGGCGGTGTTGCCGGGTCCTCCTTCAGGATTAAGCGGTGAATTGACGCTGATGCTGTATAAGAAGCTGTCTTCGCCGAAGAAATTGTGCAGCGGTTCATACCAGATCGAACTGTCGCCAATGATACTCACGGTTCCGATGGTATTGAACGTGGTGGTATCCACCGAGGCAATAGACAGGTCATTTCCGTCATCATTTCTCAGCACGTTTACGCTGTCCGGAATATCTTCCTGCAATTCCAGGGTATCGGGATTTGCGGTGGCCTGGCCGTAAAGCGCGGGAAGAGTGCATAAAAGGATGAAAATAATCAGTGCGATATTAAGCTTCATGGAGAACTCCTTAGAAAATTGATCCTGCTCCTGCAAAATGGGTTTTAGCCTCCGGTTGTTCATTTTGCGCCCGGCATATCCGGCGGGGTGCCGATGGGCTCTTCTTTCGGGCACCAGGGACACCAGATGATCACCCCCGCTACCCCGGCGACCGCGCCCCCGGCCAGGATATATTTCCAGAGGCCGTTGCCGTCCTCCAACTCCGGATTCTTCATCACAAATTCAGGTTTGGCATATAGGGAGATATCATCCCCGGCGAGCTGGGCAGCGAAAATCTTGAAAAACCGCCCCTCCTGGGTGGAAAAGAGCAGCAGCCCGCTTTGCTCGTCGAACCCGGAAATGAACGGGTAAGAGGCATTGATATCCTCGAAATAGCTGACCGAGCGCCGCAGTTGCTGCCGACGTCTTTCGAGATTCACCGAATAGAGGGGAAATTTCTGGTCCTTTTGATCCTGCTGAGTAAGGATAGCGTGGCTGCCGCTCAGCCAGATCGCCGGGGTTTCGGTCAGGCGAATATTTTTCAGTAATTCGGCCTGGCTTTCCGGGCCATCTGCCGCCTCTAAGCGCTTATTTTCATTCCGGCGTATCTTCGCTACGTACAAATTGGCCGGGGCGTCTTCTTCCAGGGACTGGCCCAGGTATAGCAGCCGGCTGTCATGAAGAGGGTCCCACTGCGGCCGGGTATAATTCATGGCGGGGTTGTCGGTCAGGGCGAATTCACGTCCCGTTTTGCTGAGCAGGTCGGCCAGGTAAATTTGAAAGGTTTTAACCTGCTGGGCGGGGTAAAACACTCTTTTGGAATAGGCCAGCAGAAAGGATTCGGGATTGGGGTTCCAGGCCAGGTTGGCCACCTCGTCTTTGGAGCGGGTGAGCGGTTCAAAGATCGCCAGGGCGGGATCCCGTTTTTCGATCACCCGGTTCAGGTTCTTGATCAGATAAATCTCCGCGGAACCGCCCCGGGAGGAGACAAACGCAATGGTCCCGCCGTCGGGAGACCACTTAGGATCATTGTCAATCGCCCCGTCGTCGGTGAGCCGGAGATACTCGCTCCCGCCGGCGTATCCTAAGTAGATATCGTGGTTATTTTTCGCCCCGTTGCTGACAAAGGCAAACCACTGCCGCCCGGCGGCGTCGAGCGCCGGGCGCCAATCCAGTTGATCGTTGTAAACCAGGGAGGGAGAGGAACTCCGCTCCAGGGAAATCTCCAGCTCCCGGCTCTCCACGGTCTTGATTTCCGTCAGCCCCCGGGCGGCGGTGGAGTAGATATAGAGATAGCGGTTATCCTCCAACTGCCGCACGAAGGAGAAGGTCTGGATGGCCTGCGGGGAGAAGGCCGGGGCGGACAAAATTCCGCGCAGGTTCTTTTCCTCGCTGGAGAGTATTTCGATCACTTTATTGCCCTTTACCGTCAGGCCTAACTGCGCCCGGGCAGAGGCGGCAAAGAGTATGGCGGCGATACATACAAGAATTCTGAGCATCATGCCGGTCCTCATCGTTTGGAGAAATTGTTGATATTTTGCTGAAAGATATTCACATTCTGGCATTTGGTATGGAAATCCTCGACCCCCCGGGGGGCGGCGGCGCGGCCGTATTTGTTCAAAAAGTGCTCGCCCCGGTCAAAGCAATCTTTGCCATAGCCCTGGCGCTTGTTCGGCTCCGTTTCCGCCTGCCATAAATGGTAGTAGCTGTCGATGATCCCGTAATGGGTGTTGAAAATGGCGGCGTCGAAGCTCTCCGCGCTCAGGGAGCCCTGGTATTTGAAAACCTTTTCGAACATCTCGATGGCTCGCCGGTAGTCGCCTGATTGGTACTGCGCAAAACCCCACCAGTAGTAGGTTTCCGCCCGGCCAGGCTCTATCCGGGACGCTTCCTGGAAGTACTCCGCCGCTTCCCGGTAATTGCCCCGTTTCAGGGCGATGCGCCCCAGGTAAATCCGCGAGGGCAGGTACTCTTTCCCCTGCTCCACGACGTTTTCCGGTTTCCGAATCTTGCGGAAATCCTGCTCCGCCCGGTCGTGATCCCCGCTTTCGAAAGCGGCCTTCCCGGGTTGAAAGTAACCGGCGTTATTCTCCCCCGTTTCCCCGGGACCGGTGGCATAGTTCAACACCGCACTGGGAACGCTGCGGCGGTCTTGATACAGCGCGATGAGCCGGTACTGGTAGCTCTCCACCGCGCTCAAGCCGGTATCCAGGAAAAAACTCTCCGTAGCGGGAAGGATCTTGATCTGCCGGAATTCCCGCTCCGAACCGCTTTTCCTCTCCACGATCACCTGCTCGATATTTTTGCCGGCGTATTCCCAGGAAATCTGCAGGTAGTTCCCCCCCTGGAAATCGATGGCCAGGGCGGTGGGCGGCGGCAGCTCCGCAGCAGGCGGGGCGGGGGCGGTTTGTTTCCCCGGGTTTGCCGCGGAAGCTGCCGCGGGCGAGGCGGGCTGTACCGGCGGCACAGGGGGGGTTCCGATCATTGGCATTTCTGCCGCGGGCATTTCTGCCGGGAGTTTTTCAGCCGGGGGCATTTTAAGGATCAGTTCCCGGGGATCGCTTTCCCGGCCCTGGAAAACCGTGATGAAGCGGTAGCGGTAGGTCTTCCCGGCGATGAGAGGCTCATCGCGGAACTCTTTTTGCCCCGGCGGCAGAACCGCCTGGAGCCGGAAATCCCGCTCTCCCGGCCCCTTGCGCAGCACCCGGATTTCCTCGGTGTTGCGGTTGGGGTCCTCGACGCCGAACTGCGCCGCCTCCCCGCTGATCTGAAAAGTAATCTGCAGCGGGTGCACCTTTGCGGGGGGCGGCGCGGGCTGGGGCAGCACGTAAAAGGGGCCGTATTCCTGGGTAAAATTATCCAGGAAGATCACATTGACCCAGTAGGTGTAGCGTTTGGCGGGGGCATGGCGGCTATCGGCAAAGGTGTTGCCGCTGCCGCTGTAAACGCGCACCCGCTCCTCCTCGCCCACGGCGCGGTAAAGCTCATACAGGCTGGCTTTGTCCACCGCGCGCCAGTTGAGCACAATCCGCGCTTCCGTGGCGGCGCTGGATTGAAAATTCAATTGCGCCCCGGAGGGCGGGGTATAGTCGGGATTGTTCCCGATCAGTATCAGCAGCAGAACCGTCAGCAGCAGAAACACCAGGGAAAAGAACAGGGTTAACTTTCCCAGGGGGCGGTTAAAGAATTGGGTTTTCATTCTCGCTTCTCGTTTTAATTTCCCCTTATTTACTCTTTGTAGGGAGGGAGAAGCGGAAAACTCTCAGGGAAAATGATTAGGGGGGGATTTTTTAATAAACATCCCGGTATCCAGGAAGGCTGCACAGGCGTAAACCTGAGCAAATTCGCGGGAAAAAGCAGGAAAATTCCCCTCCTTACTAAGGACTAATCTTTACCCACATTTTTTGCGTGGATCGGGGGAAAAGGGGGATTTTCAGCCGTCCCTCCGGGACTTTGCAGGAGATTGTCGGTTCAATGTTCCCCGATATGAATATCGGGGCTATTCTCGGATGTCTCTACGAGACACAAACAACTTGCTCCTGGGAAACATATCCCGCAGGGATAAATGAAAATAGCCCCGCGATTCATCGCGGGG
>CAZFVV010000086.1:0-21447 GCA_964522165.1 uncultured Calditrichaceae bacterium | reverse complement strand
TATCTTGCCAGCACCGGCGAAGGCTATAATCTAACTGTAAAAATCTGGAAAATTTCAGATGGAACGTTGCTGCACACACTACCGGTTGATGCGCCGCACGAGGGAGGCGGCGGCGGTTCGGTTGAATTTGCCCCAAATGGATTATATTTAGCAAACGGGCTGGCGTTACTCCAATCCGGCGGTTTGGGCTGGCATGGCAGAATAAGATTCTATGACGTTTCCTCAGGAGAATTAGTGCGAGAATACATAGACTCCCTGGGAAGTCCTAATAGCGGTGGAGTAAGAGCCCTTGCATTTTCGCCAACCGGTAATAATTTCTTTGCCTACAGCGTCGGATACGGCAACAACAGCAGGCTGCGCCTGGCAAGTACCGATCTCGATCTGACAACGCTTACCGGTATCGGCGGGGTGGGAACATACACTCCCGATAACTTTGTAGTGTTTCAAAATTATCCCAATCCTTTTAACCCAACCACAACGATTCGTTACTACCTCCCCCTCGCGGATGAGGTCGAAATAACATTATATGACGTGATGGGTCGCAAGGCAAAAGAGGTATATTCCGGGAAACAAGCCAGCGGCTTTCATTCCATACAGATTGATGGAAGCGGCCTGAACTCAGGGGTGTACTTCTACTCGGTGCGGTATCAGAATGCGGTTGAGACGAAACAATGTATTTTATTGAAATAGGGTCATATGACTATAGGAGGGAATAACCTTTTGTTTTCGCACCTGTTATTTCGACTTTTGGTGGGCGCAGCACAAATTGCACATTTGGAGATTCTCCGAAGGAGTCTTTGACCGGCATTCCTCTCAAATGGCCGGTATCGGTTTGGACGGTTAAGAAAAACTCTTGAACCCCTCATTGATTGATCTGAAAATGTTCCCTCGAAAAACTATTACCGTCCGGACAGGTCGAGTTCTTTATCCGATTGAAAAAACGATGAAAGTGCACACGCAAAAAGCTCTTTATTGAAGCGCTTTTTGCGTGCGTGCGAGTGAATTTTCTCCCGACTGCCTCTTAGCAAGAGCAAAGATGCCGGTGTTTTTTCCGGCATGCTTGCGGAGCGCCTTATTGGCGCCGACATAGAATAAGACACCACTTTGGGGTGGGCGGGTGCGGGGTGGTTGGGCGGTCAATATCATTTATTTCTTAATCTCGTGTTCAATTCGACCTGAAACAGGGCAAGCATCCGATCTGAAATCAGAAAGGAGTTTCTCAAGTAAATGGAATTGGGGACTATATAAGTAAATTGTATTAAGATAAATAATCACTCTCATTTTCTATTTGATAAATCAGCTTTGGGAGGTTTTCATTAAATTTTTCTTCGCTACTAAAATCTCCCACTAATGATTCGTTAAGTCTGGTAAGTATTTTATCGATATTGTGTCTTAATTCCAATAATCTGTTTTTTCTAACATCTAAATTTGTTGTCGTAACATGTTTTTGAGATAAATTTGAAATTTCTTCATTAAGTTTATCTAAGCTTTGATCTATGTCTTCGATAATTTTAGAATGAATTGTTTCTTGAGAAAAAACGTCATCAATAAAAATTGGAATAAATTTTTTTTGATGGGTTACCTTTTCGTGCATTATTGTTTCTAATGCTTCTAAAATCACCCAAGCCGATCTTAAACTATTTTTTGAGATGATCGAAATTGTAAAATCAGTTTCTCGAACGGAATGCTCTATAAAGCTCTGAATATTATCTCCAAATTTTAGGGTTTCAATATCAATTTTTATACCTATCAGATTTTTCTCGATCGCTCTTTTAAGCCTGTGGACAAATTTACTGTCATGGTGATTATAGGAAATAAATACAGTTTTTTTCGCTTCTCTCTGTTTAAGATGGTTATTTCTCAAATCATTGTCATAACTAATCTCAACAATTCTTGTAAGGTTTGATAAATCTTGAAAATTGATCAATAAATTTACTGATGCATATAAAGCTGGATACCAATTCGTATCCATATTTAAAACTTCTTGCACTAATTCCCAACTTCTCTTCAAAGCCTTCCTACAATTATCGATTTTATTTTCAATTAAAGTTCTGTAGTTTTCGTTTCCTTTGGATTTGTCGATATGAATCTGCTTTGAGCCGAATTCATATGCCTTTTTAAGAGCGTCTTCAATATCGGTCTCGATAAAATAAAATCGTTTCTGAGAGATGGGCTTAATTCCGTGTTTTGATTTTATTGAAGGTAATTTTCTTGAAATGTCTTTAGCCTCTTCAATTCTTCTTTGCCTTTTAAGAAAATTTAGATAGTTGAAATATAAGACCCGCTGAACATCTTTATGATTCATAGCTTTTTCAAACGCTTCTTCGATTTCACTAACATTACTTCTTATTTCATCAACGAAAATATTTCCTAAATCTTCAAGGTAAACATTATCTTTTCTGAGAAGTGTTGCTACTTCGGAAACCGTATTTTTGAGCAATTTGTAGTTATCAAGAATATCATAGTAGTTCATGTGAAGAGATTTTAATTCTTTACGTTCATGTTCCTCTAACGATTTCTTTTTGAGGTAACTTATTCTATTTTCCAAAAGCTCAATCGCTTTATCTGTTTCTCCTCTTTCATTTTTAACTTTTGCAAGTAAAGAACTTGCCACAGGGTCATTGGGGTTATCTTTTATTGCTTCTCTACAAATGATTTCCGCTTTTTCATAATCTTTTTTGTTTAACAGATAGTTTACGTAGCTTACTTTTATATATGGGGTATTATATCTTTCGAGAGAAAGAGCCTTCTCAAACAGTTCGCGAGTATTTTCTTTGTCAAGCTTAACATTGCAGGTTAGAAAGTAGTTTAATTCCTCTTCATTCAACTCCGCATGTTCATATAAATAATTGTAATAGTGAAAAGCCTGCTCAAAATCTCCATTTTTGTATAATTCATCGGCTTTATTTAAGAAAATGCCTTTGAAGCGCCAAACCAGTTCTTGTTCTTTCTCCTTGTTTTTTGCTTGCCAGTAATGGTGGAGAGCCAAACGATAAAACTCTAAAATTTTTGGAGTTGCTGTTTGAATATCCTCTGCTTTACTCCAATAATAATCACCGATGAGTGTATGATTCTTTGTCAGTGTGCTCTCATTCATTTTGCTCATCGAATAATCTTTAATCAGTGAGGGTAAATAAAATTCGGAATGCGTAGAATAATCTATTATTTCAAGTAGAAATTTGCCTTGTAATCTTTTAATCGTTTCATATGGGTTGGAATCAATTTTTTTAATTGCCTCCAATGGGGCGTTTGTCTTAAATAAGGCTAAATAATCTAATAATCTTTTCTCTTTGGCATCAGTCTGAATTATCTCCATCAAATAGGCAACCTTTTCATTTTCAAACTGCTTTCTTGTAAGTTCGTCGTTAATTACTTCATTTAAACCAAAACATTCACACACTTCTGCAAACAATTTAGTTATTTGAGGATGGCCGCCCGTCAGGTTGTCAATAGTCTCATCTTTGTATTTCATTATTGCTCTGCCAAGCTCTGCCTTGTTTTTTTCATTAAAACTACGTTCCAAAATGAATTTGGTATGTTCTACATTAAGAGGGTTTAATTTAATTTCGTATGTTAAGTTTCGATCTTCAATCCGTTTGAAACTAAAGTTCTCATTGGATACTAAATAGACTTTATTCCCCCGGTAACTTGGTCTTTGTAAAAGATAATGAAAAAAGTGTTCTATTTCTTTGTAGAAAAATCTTCCCTTTTTGGAGTTATAAATCTGTTCGATATTATAGAAAATGATTTTAGCGTCTTTAATTTTGTCAAACTCTTCAAATAATCTTTTTAATATTGGCCAGGGTCGATTAGGTGGCAAATCTTCTATTTCATTCTGGAAAAAAGTGATGTTCAGTTTTGTTAGGAGATTTTCAAGTAGAAAATCTATACTATCCAATCTCTCAACAAATGCAAATTCAAAACATTTTTCAGCCAATCCTATTGTCTTCAGTTCTCGAATAAATGCTCTTTTCCCAATTCCTTTCATACCCAATATTTTACAACATCTTTTTTCATTACTATCAACGAAATTTCTATAAAGGTCCAGTTGAGGACCTCGATCAGTAAAAAATGGTTTTTGAGATTTACTCGCGTCAGCGAGTTTAGGAGCAAAATCAGGTTCCTTTTTTTGTTTTCCTGAAACATAGTCAGTTAAGCTCTTTTCTATAATGTAAATATTACCAATGTGCTCCCACGAACCTCGAAAAAAGCCTAACTCTATTCCAAAGAATATGGTTATTGCCCCTTTAATCTTTTTAAATTTCTTGATGACATTTGGAGAAAAAGGAGGAAATCCACATGCAATAACATTGTTTGTTCCGATTTCAACTTCATCTATACTATCCAAAAATGAGAATAAACCTGGTTCGACCATTCTCTCAAAATATTTGATCAAATTTTCTTTGGGATTGATAAAATAGAAATGCTTGATTCCTGAGAGCAAAAGGCGATTTAATGCCTCGCCCCTTATATCTTCATTATCCCCACAAATAAAAATATAACTTTCGTCGAGTTTTTTCTCAAAAAGCATAATCGTGTGGAAGTTGGTTATTATTGTTGAAAATAATACTATTCATTTCCCAATAACAGTTTTTGGGTTGCACCTAAAACTAAGAAAAATTTTAAAGTAATTCAACAATTTGCAGGGATGTCAACGATGATTTTTTTGAATCTTTTCAAATTAAAGAGATTATTAGAAACGGCCAACGCCCGCGATCAACCGGCGCAGAAACGACTTTGACAATAGCCATGTGAACTACACTGCCCGCGCTCGACTGCATCGCAATGTTAGGCCTTCTCAATAGGTGAGCCTTGGCTGTTCGCATCGCTTTTGGCTGCCTGTCGCATAATGGCATCTAGAGCAGCTTGCCAAAAGAACCCGTTTTGAAACGCGAGAGCATATGGAACCCAAGAATCGCCAGTACTTTGCTCAATCTTGTTAAATGTCGGAACAAAGGTTAAGGCCGCAGCTACTACACTCAAGAGAATACGAATTACAATTACAAGGTGAGGGCCTTTGATTAATCGTTGTCTAGGGTTCTTCAAATAAGCCCAACCAATTTCCCAAAACCAGTTTGCAAGAATACCTACTACTATCAACAAAAATAAAAAGATAAGGGCAATGGTAGTCTGAATATCTGAGCGTTTTTCCTGCGAGGGGGTCAGTTCTTGAGCTTTTTGGATGGTTTCACTTTGCCTTACTTGTAAAGCAGTTACGTCACTCATTAATTGGGCATTTGCAGGATCATAAGAGGTAGAACTGATTTGCGTAGATATTAATTCCAATTGTGCATATTGTGCATTATTGATCGCCTCTACGATGTTGAGATGATTGATAAAATCACTGTATCCGGTTCGGTCAGCCAGCAAATCTAGTTGAGATTTCTCAGTAGAGTTTAGGCTTAATACTTTGGCTATATCTTTCGAAAATTTACTAGTATCTGGTTGATCTAGTTTGCTTTTCAACTCCTTTAACTTTTCTTCTGATTCATGATTGATCGCATTGGCTTTTACTATAAGGCCAGAATCTAATTTAATCTGCCTTCGTGATTCAATCTCAAAAACTCTTTTGACACTAAATAGCCTGTTGCCTGAGAACATAAGTACAACAGCAATAGAATAGAGTACACATAAAAGTCCAATTCTTCTGGAATTAACTCGCCAGTAATTAGGCAGTGTAGGTGATTTTATATTTGCTGATGGTTGTGTTCGTTGTTTTAAGGCACGACTGTTTTGGTTCTTATTACTACGCTTTCTATTTTTCATCGATTTCTCCTGATGGCGTTCCTTTATTTGCCTAACTTGGCGATAACCCGAAGGCTATCACCATAATACCTATCAATTGATTAACGTTATGCATTAGAATATAAAATCCTTTGAATAAAGTTTGCAACCAAGACACCAAGACAGGAAGTTTCACACCACTTCCGGAGAACCGAAAAACCGGCAAAGCTCTCACGCTTCGACCACCCCCTGCAGCGTCTCCCACAGCGTCCCCCACACCCGCCGGCGGGTATCGCGCTGCTTGGGATGCCAGAACAGCACCCGCCCGCGCCCGGAGAGGTAAAAACCGGATTGCAGGATATGGGGGTTCAGCGACTGCAATTTTTCCCGGTCGGTGCGCAGCGCCAGCACCGTGGGAATGTGCTCCAAATTCCAGGCGAATTCTTCGATGAACCCGCTGACCTCCGCGGGCAGGTCTTCGACCTCGTTGTCGGTAATAATCAGCAGGCCGGAGAGGTGGGGAGAGAGATGTTCGAGCGCTTCCGGGGAAATTTTCTCCCGGGCGCTGAGGTCGTAGAGCAAGATCGCAAACTCCTCGTCGATCTCGTAGCGGTAAACGTCGATATCCAGCACGCTCTGCTTCTCCAGCGCCAGGCCGGAAGCCAATTCTTCCAAATATTCGGGCAGGGGACAAATCAACGCCGTTTCCAGAATCTTCATTTCGCAGCCGCCTCCAGTCGGGTTTTTATTTTTTGCAAGTCTTCGCTTAACAGGCGCAAGGGGGGAATATCCACTTTCGGGGGGATGAAGTCATCCTCAAAAAATTCGTAAGCAGGGACCTCTTCCGCGCCGGGTTTCTTTTTGAACATCGAGGAGATGGAGGAGAAAAATTTGCTCAGACCGCTCCGCTCCCGCTCTTCCTGCACCAGCGCCTCCACTTCCTGGCGGCGCCCGATCAAGCCCATCTGCATCATAATTTTCAGTTCTAAGAGAATATCTTCGTTGCCGTCGGCCAGGGAAACCAGCAGATTGAATACGGAAATGGGGGTCTGGCAGAAATTAGCGATGCGGTCCTGCAAGGGGGTCAATTCCGCCGGCTGCGCCAGGGGATTTTTCATGATCTCCTCGAAAAGCTCCGGCAGTCCCTGGTACAACTGCCCCAGTTTCAGCATCTTTTCGAGCAGCACCATCAACACCTCCTGGTTGCTGCTGCCGATCTCGTCCTTCACCGCGGCCTGGTCGGAAAGCCGGGTCTCGAATTGCCCTTTAGGCCAGAAACCCATCTTCTGCAGCGCCTCCAGGCCGCGCTGGGACTGGAATTCCGCCGCTACTAATTTGCCCTTGTGGAAATACACGTAGCCGGTCTTGCTCTCGCAGGAGAGGATCAGCTCCGCGTCCCGTTCCCCGTGCTCGATCATCTGGACCAGGTCGATCAGGTTATACTCCTCGATGCTGCCCTGCCAGTTCATCCCCTCCACCATGCTGGCCTGCACGTCAATATCTCTGATGGCCTGGTGAATAATCGCGAAGAATTCCGGTTTGGGCAGGGGAAGGCGCAGCAGGTCAACGATGGGGAGCTTCAAAAACGCTTCCGGCTGGGGATCGTCCTTCAGCACCGGGATCACCGGGATGTAATCGAATTGATTGACCTCCAACAGGGTCATCAGGTTGGCGGTTTTATCGTAACCCGCCGGCCAGACTAACAGCAGGTCGAACAACTCCTGCTGGCAAACCTCCACCACCTGCTCCAGGTCTTCTACAATGGTGAGGTTGTATTTTTCGCCGGAAAACAGCGCTCGAACCTCGTTTTCACTCTCTTTTTCCAACAAGTAGATCAGGATGTCATGCATGGGTCTCTCCTTGCTCAGCCGGCGCCGGCGCGGCATGCAAATGATAGAGTAATTTCCGGGCATCCGGGAAAGAATCGGGTTGTACCGGCACCACGTCGATGTTCTTCGGAAGATTGAAATTTTTGCGCACCTCTTTGACCGCCTTCACCAGGTCGCCTTTGACGTTTGTCAGGCCCACCACAAATGGCACCGGGTAAAGTTGGATGATGCGGCTAAAAAGGTAGTTCAGGAACTCATATTGATCTTTTTGGCGGTAATCGACCAGCAGGATGCCGGCAATCATCCCCGGGGAAATCTTTTCTAACACCGTTAGGAGGTTTTGATCCGTGGAAACCCCGAAAACCGTCAGGGTGAGATTGCCCTGCAGGGGGATGCGCACGAAATCGAGGGATTGCACGGATTTGATCGACCCTTTCTGAAATCCTGCCAGGGTGCGCACCAACTCGCTCCTGCCGCTTTCCGGCATACCTAAGATCACTAAGTTGCCGCTCCGCGCCCCTTCGCTGAGCAGGGTTTTGCGAATATACTCGATATCCTGAAGCTGGAAAGTCTCCACCACCTCTGCCTCCCCCTTGTGGGCGATGACGCCCCGGGTGGCGAGAGTGGCCAGGGCGTACAAGGTTTTGAGAACCGGCAGGGGGCTGTACAGCAAAATGTCCTGGAAAGCAGGATACTTTTGCAGCAGTTCCAGAACCTGCGCCCGGTCTTCCGGCAGGCCGGCGGCCCGCTGCTGGGAGGCGACCCGGAATTCCGGGTTGGCGGCGCCCCCGGCAAAACCTTCCAGAAATTTGCGCACCCGCTGCTGGGTGAATTTGGTTTCCGCCAAAATCGCCAGGGTGGAAGCGGGGAGGGCTGCCCGCTCTTCTAATTTTTGGTACCCGCGAATGATCGAAGAGCCGCCGGGAAACATCATCGCCTTCAATACCGCGTCTTCCCGGGTCAAATGAGCCGTTACCGCATCGACAATATGCCCCTGGAAGGTGCGGATCTTGACGTCGCGGTCTTTGTAGCGGATTTTCAGGATCAGGTTCTTTTTTTCTAAGAGGGCGTTCTGCAATACTTCCGCGAGGGAAAACGCCTGAAGCGTTCCGTAGGTTACCGAAGTCTGGCGGGTGCGGCGCACGGTATTTTTCCGGTGCAGCACCATGCCGGCGAAGGCGCTTACCCGCGCGGGAAGGTCCTCTCCCCCGCTTACCACCCGGGCGGCGCCCCGTTGATACCATTCCAGCCGGGTATCGGGATCCATTTCTTCGGCAAAAATGAGCAGGGGCGCTTTCGAGAGCGATTCCGGCAGCTCTTTTCCGCGGGGGAAAAAGGAATATTCCGCCAGCACGATATCCGGGAGGGTTTTTTCCAGGGTGGCCAGCAACTCCTCCGGCTGCGAAAAAACCTGTGTTTCCCAACCGGCCTGAAGACACTTTTCCGCAAGCGGGGCGGCTTTTTCCGAAGCTGAAGCAATATGAACAAGATAGGCCATAAGGCGCTCACCTGTTGGTTAAAAGGTGCAAGGGTTGATCGTAAATCACTATTATCGAAATTATCCAAGCGGCAACGGATTGGGAAAGAAGAAATAAAATAGAGCAATTGGTTCGGGAGGAACGCTTATAAACCTTCGAACACCTTGCGACAATCCATTGCCGTGAGTCTCCTATTCCTGCTCAATAGATAAAAATATACCGCACACGGGCGCTTTTTGAGGGTAAAGTATAGAACCCCATTCTCCGTATACCCCATACCCCATACCATATACCCCTATTTACCCATCACCTCCCCCTACCCTTACGCTGCATCCCCTTCAAGTTTGCCGGCGCAGGTAGCGGGCGACCATCTCATACACCGCAATCCCAAAGGCCACGCTGGCGTTCAGGGAGTGCTTGGCCCCGAACATGGGAATTTCCATGGCTGCGTCGGCGCATTGCAGCACTTCATCCTGAATCCCCCACACCTCGTTTCCGATCACCAGGCAGCAGGGAAACGGAAATTCGATTTCCCAGTGCGGGCGGCTTTCGCTGGTATGTTCCAGCGCGACGATGGCGATGCCCCGCGCTTTCAACCCTTGTAAAACCTCGACGGCGCCGGGGTAATACTCCCAGGGAACCGTTTCCGCCGCGCCTAATGCGGTTTTGTCGATCTCCTTGCGGGGCGGGCGGCCGGTGATGCCGCAGAGGTATAATTTTTCGAGCCGGGTGGCATCGGCGGTGCGGAAAATGGATCCCACGTTGTAGAGGCTGCGGATATTATCTAACAGCGCCATGATGGGAAACCGGGGCGCCTGCCGGGCCTGCTCCGCGCTCAACCGCTGCCGGCCGATTTCTTCTAATGCCAGTTTTTTCATCGTTACCGAAGGCTCTTAGACCTCAAAGGTTTTGTAAACCTTTGAGGTCTTTATGCACTATTTTTTCTCCAGTTTCGCCACGCTCTCGATGTGATAAGTGTGCGGGAACATATCCACCGGTTGAACTTCTAAGATTGCGTATTCACTCGCCAATACTTCCAGGTCGCGCGCCATGGTGGCGGGATTGCAGGAAACATAGACGATGCGCTCCGGGGCGATCTCCAACAGCGCTTTCAGCACCTCCGGGTGCATGCCGGAGCGGGGCGGATCGCAAATGATCACCCGGGGTTTTTCCGCGGAAATGCTGCGCAGGCTGTGGCGCAAGTCCCCGGCCACAAAACGGCAATTGGCGACGCCGTTCAACGCTGCGTTGCGTTCCGCGTCTTTTACCGCGTTTTCAATGATCTCGAATCCCGTCACGGTTGTCGCTTCCCCGGCCAGAAAAATAGCGATGCTGCCGGTTCCGCAGTAGAGATCCCACACCTCGCAATCTTTCACCGCGGCGTATTCCCGCACGATCTCATACAACTTTTCCGCCTGGATGCTGTTGGTCTGGAAAAATGAATCCGGTGAAATTTCGAACCGGAACCGCCCCAGGCGTTCGTGAATGACCGGGGCGCCGTGGATAACGTGATGTTCATCCCCGGTAGCAACCTGCGCGTAGCTGGAATTGATCGTATTCACCACGCTCATCACGAACGGAAATTCCCGAGTTAATTTTTGCGCATAATCCCGCAATTGCTCTGCCGCCGGCCGGAAGGTCACCACGTTCACCATCACGGTTTGCTCGGCGAAGGACTGCCGCAGCACCAAGTAGCGCAAAACCCCTTCTTTGCGATAAAGGTGGTATATAGGAATTTCGGAATTTTTGAAATAATCTTTCGAAAATTTTAAAATTTTATTAAAAAAATCACTTTGCAGCCAGCAATAGTTGATGTCGAGAATGCGGTCAAAAAAGTTGGGTACGTGCAAACCCAGGGCAAATCCTTTTTTGATTTCGGGGTTTTTCAGCTCTTCCGGGGTGAGCCAGCGCTCTTCCGCGAAGGAGAATTCCATTTTGTTGCGGTAGCCGAACAGTTGCGGGGCGGGAATGGGATCGTGGATGGCCCCCGCGCTCACCTTGCCGATATGGCGCAGGGATTCTTCCACATGCTGCTTTTTGAATTGAAGCTGCTGTTCGTAGGCGACGTTTTGCCATTTGCACCCCCCGCAGTACCCGAAGTGCTCGCAGGGAGCGGGTTGGCGAAGCGGGGAAGGCTGGAGAAGCTGAATGAGCCGGGCCTCGGCGTAATTTTTCTTCGCTTTGGTGATGCGGGCGCTCACCCGGTCGCCGGGCAGGCTGCTTTCCACAAACACCACATAGTCATCCAGGTAAGCGATGCCCTTGCCGCCAAATGCGACTTTGCAGATTTCCAACTCCACCTGCTGGCGGCGTTTTAATTTTGCCATGATACGCAACCACAAATTTCACGAATTTCACGAAAAGCAAGACTTAAAAAACCTCTCTGTTTAGACCAGCAAAAAATGCCTGAAGAGTGAACCGTAGTGTGTATTCCGTTTTTATTACGCACTGATGTTACGCATTACGTTTTCCCATTACATTCCATCAATTCGTGTAATTCGTGTAATTCGTGGTTCCCGCTCACAACCGCGCAATCACGGTCACTTCCGCGCCTTCCAACTCCGGTTTGACCACGCACACGCCCCCGATGCAGATTTTGCCCTCCCGCCGGGTTCCCCCGAAAATGGAGAGATCGACCCGCTCCCACAATTTCAAGTCCAACTGCCCCCCGGCCCAGAAATGGTGCTTGCGTTTGGAGGTTTGATCGGGGTTGAGCTGGTCTAATTCCGCGAACTGATCAGTGCTGTGTTCTCCCAAAAAAGAGAGCGTCCAGGTGGGGGCTTTGCTCAGCCCTAAGGTGAGCAGTTGATCGTAATACTGCCGCTCCGTAAAATCGCTGCGCGCGGCCACCCGGGCGTGCTGGTGTTCATAGACGACTTTGAGCGAATACGCGTCGTTGATGGCATAGTGGGTGCTGTTGACGAAATTATAATAGCGCGCCGCCTCGTCTTTCTGCCGCCCGGCTGCCCAGGTCCACTCCGCGCCTAAGAACTCATTCCACTCGAACTGCCCGTAGAGGTCTTCATATAACAAATTGCCTTGCAAATTTTCCGTGGAACAATAGGCCAGCGAAAGAACCCCGTCCTGGATGAGCGGGTATTCCATCCCCGCGAAATAGCCCTCTTCGCCGTCGGCGTTTTGGATCAATTGGTGGCGGTTCATCAGCGTAAACAGGTGCTCTTTGATGGCCGTGGGGGGATTATTCAGCAAACCGTCGTCGATAGCGAAATTCTCGTAGTATTTATACTCCCCGGATAAGCTCAACGCGCCCCAGAAGAGATTGGCGGAGGCGTAAAACGCTTCTCCGTTCACCCCAAAGAGGGATGCATCCGGATAATCCGATTTGGCGTACTCCGCGTAAAGGGAGCCGGGCTTCAGGTTCAGCTCCCCGAACAGCGAGCCGCGTTGGGAGTGCTCATCGGTCACGTCGCTGGCGTTCGCCCCGGTATTGACGTAGGTTCCCCCGAACGAAAACTGGGAAAGCGGTTTCAGCTTGACTTCCCCGCCCGCCAGCGCCGGCAGGCGAATCCCCATAGATGAGGGATTCTTATTTTCAAGTTCGGTAATATCCAGGCGGGTTTTGCGGGGTTTTCCGTAGATTGCCTGCAAATCTACCAGGGAGTGGCGGAATTCCACTTTCAGCCCATCGATGTTGGAATCCCAGCGCAGGGTGCGATTCTCGAAGGTGCGCAGCACCAGACCCAGCCCCAGGAGGCTGTAAAAATTGCCCCCCCGCACATACAACCCGCCCTTGCGAAACTCCAGGTAGCGGTGCGCAAACCCGGTAACGGAGTCCTGGCTGGCAAAGGATGCCGGCGGTTCATGGATCTCGAAGCGCAGGCCCAGCCGGAAAGCGCCTTTGCTCAAAAAGAGGTCGGTCCAGTTTTCAAAATACCGGGAAACGTTGGTATCGGAAACCGCCCATTCAAAATGGGTGTTGCCGGAAACCTCGATCTTGCCCGGCAACAGCGGGGTTTGCGCAGACAGGCTGGTTGTAAGTGTCAGAAAAACCGCGGTTAAAATTGCCCGAGAGAAAAGTGTCCCCATGCGTCGTTCCTTCTTCGCTAAGAAATGAATGCCAATAGCCGGCGGTATGGTGGTTTGCGGATTATTCCTGGGGTTCCCGGGGTTGCTCCTGGGGGATCAAAGCGGCGATCTTCTCCTCTAACTTTTTCTCATCCCCTTTGCGGTAGCCGGTGTGCTCATACACAATTTTCCCGTTCTGGTCTAACAGCAGCGACAGCGGGGGATTGGTGCCCTTATACAGTTGAAAGACCTCGTTATTGGTATCCAACAGGACCGTAAAGGGGTAGCGGTTGGTATTGATAAAACTTTTCACCTTGCTGACGGTTTTGGGATCGTCGATGGAGACGGAGAGGATTTGCAGTCCGTCTTTTTCGTAGGTTTGGTAGATTTCCTTCAGCTTTTTCATCTCTTCCCGGCAGGGAATGCACCAGGTGGCCCAGAAATTGATCAGGATGGGGCCTTTGCCGAGGTTTTTGGATAACTGGTAATTTTTGCCCTCCAGGGTGGGCAGGGTAAAATCGGGGGCAGTTTTTTCCTGCGCCGCCGCCGTTAAACCGAAAATAAGCATCGCCAACAGAACCATCTTCTTCATGTGCAAACTCCTGATTCACTTTAGTCACTTTAGGCATTTTAGTCACTTTAGACACTTTTAGCCCTGCAAAGCTGAAGCTTTGCTCCAAAGGAGCCACTTTGTGGCACTCCGTCAGGGGTACATTGTCCAGGCCGCCTGAACAACCTCTTTGGAACTCCTTTGCAAAAACGCCACCACCTGAAGCTGATCCAACACCCATAACGCATCATAAGGGATATTGAAAGATATAAACTGTTTCTGGCCGGGGGAAAGGGCCACAGGCGTACCGTCCTTAGAAGGATAAAAGTCCCGGAACACGTCGTAAAAGCGCAACTGCCCGTTCCAGGGGGTGCTGGGTGGCTGGGTATAGATAATTTCCCGCTCGATCAGGGCGACGTGCAGCACGGTATTATCTAAGTTTTCCAAAGCTTGAATGCGCACCCTACCGGTAATGGAATTTGGGCTGGCCTGGAAATCGAATATTTCAAGAATGGCCCCTGGGGGAAGATTGGCGCGGCCGTCGATCTTATTGCGCAGTTCCGTCTCCAGAATATTCCCGGAGAGGTTTTCCACCCCGTCGATTTTAACCGTCGGTAATACTTGAATCCCGTAATAGGTTCTCCGGGCTTCGTTTCCAATTCTCGCTGCCAGGTACATCGGGTCAGTTGGAGCAGGAAACGAAAGATGGTATCCTAAGCTCACAGTTTTGACAATTCCCTTCTCTATCAATATTTCTTCGATAATCAAATCCGCAGGCACGCAGGGATCGCAGCCGGAGTTGGAAAAATGCTCCACCAGCACGGACCTGGTCAAGGTCAGGTTCACGTCCACTTGAATAAGCGAATCCCGGATAATATCCACCAGGAACTCTTCTGCGAGATGGCTTGCTTTCAGCAGCTTTACACTGTGCGCCCCTTCGGAAAGCCCGCTGACGGTCAGCGGCGAATATCCCCGGGGGAGGTTATCGACAATAACCAGGGCGCTGTCCGGGGTAGTGGATACTTGCAAATCCCCCGCGATTTGCACCACCTGGAGGGCGAAGAATAGGCTGTCCAGCCGGTTTTCCGCTACCTCCACCAGGGCGGAATCGGGAATAGAGAAGTATTGGCTGCGGAAGACCTGCACCACGTGCTTTCCCACGGGAATATTCTCTAACAGGGCCGGGGTGATTTTGCCGGTGTCCTTGCGGTCTAAAAAAATATTGGCGCTGTCAACCGAAGAGGTTACCCACAACCGGCCAAACTTCTGCTCCGCCGCGATGGGAACTCCTTCGATGGTTTTGCAGGACACCAGGAAGGCAGCATATAAGATGAAAAGGACTAAAGCCGGAAAAAATTTCTTCATCATATCTCATATCTCCTCTGCTCTCAGGAGCGCCAAACTTCAGTTTGGCCGCGTTACAAACTTTCCCTCGCAACTTTCAGGTGCGCAAGGCTTTAGCCTGGCGCACCTGTCGTCACACCGTGAAGCGTAAACTTACACCCTTCGCGCCAAAAGATCAAAAAATAAATAAATTCGGTCTTAAAAAAAGAAGGGGCACATTTAATGCCCCTTCCGTTGATGTAAAAATGGTCTGAACCCAATTCTCAATGTTCCCGGCCGCCCTCAGCGCACCAACAGCATTTTGCGGGTAGCCCGGTGCTCGCTGTAGCGAAGCTGGTAGAAATACACCCCGCTGGCGACCGCTTTCCCGGCGTCGTCGCGCCCGTCCCAGGTCACGGTATGGGAACCCATCATTTGCGGCTCGTTCACCAGGGAGCGCACCGCCTGCCCCAACTGGTTATAGATCACCAGGGAAACCACCTGCTCGCCGGCGTTGCCCGGCAGATCATAAGCGATCGTGGTAGAAGGGTTGAAGGGATTGGGGTAGTTCGCTTTCAGATCAAAGCGCGTGGCGACGGCGGGATCAACCGGATCGTCGATGCCGGTAATAGAATTCAGCCAGTTGATCACCCCTTCGGCGAAGAGGGCGCGGTTGCTCGCCTCTGCGATGGTTTCGAATCCGAAGGTGCTGAACACCACCCCGCCGAGGCCGTTGGTTCCGTTATGCGTGGCGCGGATAGCGGGATGCTCGTTCGGTTTGGTGATGAAATAGAGGATCGGGGCGGCGTTAAAATCGCCCCCGGCGATCTGGTTGGGATACTGACCCAACTGGGAATTGATGGTGCCGGCGCCGGTGCCGCCAAACAGCCCGATATTGGCGGTCATGTTGCCGGTAATGGGATCTCCGGTAATCCCCTTGACCACCAAGAAGGTATGTTGGCGCTTGATATAAGAGGCGTGCAGATAATTCGTAAAGAACGCCAGGCTGTTGGTGGTATAGGTGGGGCTGGCGGGATCGGCCAGTTCATAGGCGATATCCACCCCGTTCAGGTACAGGCGGCCGCCGTTATCCAGGAACTGCGCCAGCGCGGCCATGTCTTCCTCCGTCAAAGTAGGCTTGGCCACGCCGCAGTTCCAGATAATAGTGTTGATCTCGTTCAAATCATCCGGGGCAATATCGCCGGAATTGATGGAGACCACGCCATAGACGTAGGAGGTCTGGCTAAGTTCATTCACGATATAGGATTCGTAATCTTCTCCTCCGTCGTCATCCACAACTAAGATATCCACATCATTGGTTGAAACAGAAAATTTCGCAGAACTGGAGATATTGGGATTGGAAGCTAAACTCATATCTGCAGATAGAATTAGTCCGCCGGAATTTCCCTGGGGAGTCACGGTAATGTCGTAGTACAATGAATCCCGGCTCGCCAAGGTCAAGCTCAGCGTCCCGCCATTTACCGGTATGGGAGTTCCCTCCCGGGTTTGGGCGGATGCCGCCCATCCCGCGGGCAGGTTTCCATTTATACCCAGATTTACATCGATGGGCGAGTCGGATCTGTTGTAAGCGAAACCGCTAAACAGGGCGGTGCCGGTATTCTGTATCAATGCGCCGGAATTGATCGCCCCGGTAGAGACGCCCACTTCCGCGTAGCCGGCCTGGTAAACTTCCCTGGTGGATTGGTTTTGGATAAATGCCACGATGGTCAGGAGGTTTTCCAGGCTGGTGGGAGGATGGAAGTTCACCTGCGCAACGTTGTAGTTAAACGTAACGGTTTGGCTGTCTCCAACCGCGGGAATATTGAGCAACGTGCCGGTAGCGTCCGGCAACATATCCAGCATGGACCAGACAATATGGGTTTCCCCATTCGGGTAAGGCGTGGAGGCGTGATAATCTTTTTCCACGACCGCGATCCGCAAATACTTAGTGCCGCCTGGCTGATTGCCAACCGCTTTCGCGGTTACGGTTACGGAATTAGTCACATAATCGCCGCTGACGGTGATTTCGTAGGGAGTCGGAAGAAACGTCCGGTTGGTGATGTTGTTGGTAATGGCGGTAATATTACTCAAATTTCCGGCGTCGAATCCATCCACCCATGCGATGGGGATGCCATTAACCCCGTAAAATGTTCGCCGGGCAGTATTTTCGGCGACGTTATTGAAATACCACGGATCGTTGTTAGGGGCAGGCCAATTCATATGGTACTGCACCGAAACAACCTTTTCTACACCTAAAGTATTGAGCATTCGAACCAAACCCGGGTTCGCACTGGCGCAAAAGCTTCAGGTGGTGCTGGTGTGTTCTTCAAATAGAACCAGTTTTTGTTGGGCGGAAACCATTGTCGCCATAAAAAGACCGGCGATCGCCAGATATTTTACCAGGTTTTTCATAAGCCTTCTCCTTTGATTATGGATTTGAGAATATTTATTATTTAGGAAAAGAAACAAGCGTATTCGCACACCCTGTATTAATTGAACTGCATATTAACTGAATCGCAACCAGGAATCGACGGGTGAGCATAATACCGTGCGGCCTCCATTACTGCACTAACAGCATTTTCCGCATCTGCCGGTAATCTCCCGCCCGCAGCTCATAAAAATAGACCCCGGTCGGGGCAATGTTCCCATAGTGATCCCGGGCGTCCCAGGTAACCTGGTAATTGCCCGGGGCCAGCAATTCGTTTACCAGCATGGCGACGTTCTGCCCCAAAACGTTGTAGATGTTTACCTGGACGTTTACCGGCCTGGCGCCGCCAATTTCAAAAGGAATGGTGGTGGAAGGGTTGAAGGGGTTGGGGTAGTTGGCGTAAAGCTGAAAATTGCCGGTCAGGGGCAGATCGGATTCTCCCAAACCGGTCGGCTCGGTGGTAGCCATGAAACTCAGGGTAGCATTGTCGGAGGTGTCCGCCACGTTCTCCACTCGAATGGTGATATAAGCAGCGCCCGGGATCGTGGGATCGCTCAGGATTTGGAGGTGAAATTCAGCGATGGAATCCGCGGCCAGGGGCGGAACCCCGAAAGACGGGTCCGGAATCATAATGGTATCTAAATCCGGGGCGTAGCAGGCCTGCGCGTTACATAACGAAGCTTGCCAATACAGGGAAGGAAGCGCATTTTGGGTGCGGATGATCCGCAGCGAAAGTTCCTCGCCGGAAATATTATGAATATCCGCGTACATATCGAAAAAATCTCCCGGGGCGCCGTGCGCCGTTAAGGAATCGGCTGTGAAGGTAAACGACTGCGCCCATAATATCACCGGGAAAAAGAATGCAACCAGCCCGCGAAACAGCACCCTTTTATTCATGCCATACCTCTCGATTTTAAACATTAAACGATAATCGGTTGATTACGAACGCCCGGGTTTTATGCAAGGCAGCACGGGCAACGCAGGAGACTCGATATTCAACGCTCAAGTATAACACCTGCGAAGGAAAAAATCATCACTTTTTATTCATTTTTTTTGAAAAAATCTTTGCTCTCCGAATTTCGGCCCATTCCCGGCGGTTATACTGGAAGTGCGTGAGAAGTTAATGCCCTCCGCAACGGGCAAACCATGACCGTGATCAGTAAAAAACATGATTTTTATCATAAAAAGGCGCGGCTCTACACTCCTCTCCGGAATCCCAAACCTTTTTCTTAAACACTATGGTAATCAATGCCCGCCGCGAAGTATATTTATTCCCTTCAACCGCAGCCCGCGGCGTCGCCGCCTTCAGGTGGATGAACGGTTCGTACAATACTCTTTTGAGAAAATTCAATGGCAGTTATCCGCTACCCATTTGGTTGTCTCCTGCCCTCCGCCCGGCTTCGATGGCTCTGGATGATTTTTTTTGTATCCCTGGCGTCGTTTGCGCAGGAGGAGGCCTCTTATCACCCCCTGGGGCAGCAGCGGCAGGTGACCAGCCCTTTCGGCTACCGCAATCACCCCCTTTCCCGCTCCGCGGAGGCGCAATTTCACCGGGGCATCGACCTGGCCGCGCAGGTGGGCGACTCGGTGTACGCCTGGCGAGTGGGTATGGTGTTATATAGCGGCTCCAACAAGGTCTCCGGCAAGATGGTCAACCTGCTGCATACCGGCGGATTCATCTCCAAATATCATCATTTGGAAAAAATTCTGGTGCAGGAAGGCGAGTTGGTGGACGCGGGGCAGCTGATCGCCCTGGCCGGGCAAACCGGGCAGGTGAGCGGCCCGCACCTGCATTTCTCGATTCTGAAAAATAACCAGCACCTCGATCCCCTCCCCTATTTGAAGGAAGCGCGAAACGTCTCCCGGCAATTGCCCCGGAAAACTTCCCGGCCCGCCTTTACTTCTCAACGGGGAGAGTTTTCCTACAAAGAAGTTGCCATCCGCAGCCTGCCGGTGGAGGGCGAGGTTTACCTTGATGAAGAGTATTACGGCAAGACTCCCCTCACCCTCAAATTGAGCTATGGGGAGCATTTTGTGGAGATCGACGCCGGGGCGGGCTACCGACGCTTCATCGGGCGGCTGTGGATCGACGAGCGCAGCGGGGAGAATTACGACGCGCAGTTGCTGCCCGCGGAAAATCAGTAACCCCGCCGGAGGAGTGCAAAACTTCAGTTTTGCGCCCGGAGTGCAAAACTGAAGTTTTGCACTCCGGCAGGGCGATTTATGCCGCAAGCACCAGCCGGAAGACCCCGGTGCGATTGATTTTTTCTTCGATGATCCGCAACCCGGCCTCTTGCAGCAGCGCCGGAAGCCCCCCGCGCCGCACAAAATCCCGGAAATTCCGGTAATGCTCCCGGCCGGCCAGAAATTCCACGATTCCCACTCCCGCGCCCCAGACGCTGCGCGGTTGGGGGGCCTGGTAATCGAGAATCACGATGCGCCCGGCCGCCCGGCGCGCCTCCCCTAAAATCTGCAAACGCTCCGCGGGGGGCGTTTCGTGCAGCATAAAGGAGAGCACCGCGTAGTCGAAGCGCCGCGGGAGCGCTTCGCCAAGGCCGCCGGCGTGCAGGTGCAGAAACGACACATTCGCCAGGCCGGATTTGGCCAGGCGCTTGCGGGCCGCGGCGATCATCTTGCCGGAGACGTCCACCCCTACCACCTCCCGGCAATGGCCGGCCAGCTTCAGGGTAAATCCCCCGCTTCCGCAGCCCACGTCCAGGGTGCTGCTCCCCGGCTCGATGAAGCCCAGCGCCCGGTCGCGCAGGGGATTGTTCTCCGCGTCGATGAAGCGGGCATAGAACCAGCCGTCGTACCAGTGTTTTTGGAGTAGAGTTTTTGACATGGGTGCACCTTTTTTAAACGGGGTGCAAAACCGAAGTTTTGCACTCCTAAACCAGCATCCCCGCCGCTAACAAGATCATCCCGGCGGAGAAGAGCGCCAAACAGGTAATCAGCAGGCGGTATTTGCGATTGGTGATACGCCGGTTCATATCTTTCAGCGATTCCACGGAGTCGCCCGCGTAGCGGTAGCGCTGCGGGAACACCACCAGAAAGGAAATCAGCAGCGCGAGGGTCCACAAGACCACCGCGGCGATGATTGCCGCCAACGCCGCGCCGCGGTACTGCGCAAAGCTCTCCCGCCCGGGGGTGAGGAAAATAGTCAGGCACACCGCAATGATCCCGGAGAGAAATTTAGCCGCGTCCTCGATGCGGTTGGGGGTTTCCTGCTCGGTTTTCCAGAGGTATTCGTACCAGCTCCGGGTATCCGGCGGCGGTTGCTCGCCTTTGACGAATTTGGGTTCTTCCATTTTGCTAACCTTTTTTATCCTGTAACGATTCAGGCGCTGCGCTCTCCCGGTAAAAAGAGGCAAAATCATTCAATGGCAAAATGATTTTTAAATGATTTTGCCGTCAAATCATTTTGCCATGGGCGCCGCTTCCTTCCCGCCGGGGGGATTTCCGGCGGCGGCTTCGATTTCCTGCATCCGCTTGTCGATCTTTTCAATGACCCGGTCGAGGTTGTAGCGCACTTCTAACTCCTCGAAGCGCAGGAAGGTTAAGCCCAGGCCCTCCAACTCCCTTTGGCGCTTCCGGTCGTAGGCTTCCTTCCCTGCGTGGCTCTCCCCGTCGATCTCGATCACCAGCTTCAGCTTGCTGCAAAAGAAATCCACGATGTATTTGCCGATCGGCTTCTGGCGCATGAACTGGTAGCCGCGCAGCTTGCGGCCCTTGATTTCGTTCCACAATATAATCTCCCCCGGTGTGCTATTATTCCTCAAATCCCGCGCCAGCTGCTTCAGCCTGGGGTTGTAGTATATTTCCATGTTTGCCTCCTTTCTACGCACCCAACGCAGTGGGCCAGGCACAACGTCCCCCCCCCACCATTCCCCCTTAAAAAAGGGGGATAAAGGGGGTTGTACCTCCCCTGCCCCCGGTTGCACCCACTTCAAAGCTTGTCTCCCGCGCAGGGGTTTACAACCCCCTGTAATCCCCCTTTTTTAAGCTAATCTTTACCCACTTTTTTTCATTCGTCCCTACTTCTACTTTAAGACTTTGAGGGAAAAGAGCAAAAGTGAAGACTTATCAAGC
>CAZFVV010000085.1:0-21648 GCA_964522165.1 uncultured Calditrichaceae bacterium | reverse complement strand
AGGGCAAATCCCTTGAACTAATACCTTCTACTTTAGAGGCATGGGGAATTTCTGTTCACCGCTGTCACCTTGTCTTACATCTTGACAATTTCATCGGATTGCGATAAATTTTATCAGTTTTGGCAGTTATTCTAAGCTGACCGTTGCAAAACCAACCGCGGTTTAGAGTGTTCTGTCTTAACGGGGTAAATGGTTTTTAATTGTTTGGTTTAACAGGAGGTATAATGTCTATGGCAGAGCGCATTAACGGCACTGTCAAGTGGTTCAACAATTCCAAAGGCTTTGGATTCATTACCGGGGAAGCTGGGGATGATATCTTCGTGCATTACACCTCGATTCGCGGGGAAGGGTATCGTTCGCTGAAGGAAGGCCAGCAGGTAGAATTCTCAGTTGTTGAATCTGACAAGGGCTTGCAGGCTCAGGACGTTGTCGTTATCTCTTCCTGAGAGAGAACAGAGACAGCTACGAGCAGTATTGCGGTGCGGCGCCTCCGGGGGCCGCACCATTTTTTTTGACGGAGGTTTTTACCCGTTATTCACCCTTCCGCATTCACTATTCTGAATTCGGCAGTATTTTAAATCCGCAATCCGGGATTACATCTCGCTGCGGGATTGGAGCGCCTTGCTGAGGGTGAGTTCATCCACAAATTCCAGGGAGCTGCCCAGGGGAATTCCCCGGGCCAGGCGGGTAATTTTGATCCCCTGGGGTTTGATCAGCCGGGAGAGGTAGATAGAGGTAGCCTCGCCTTCGGTGCTGGGGCTTAACGCTAAAATCACCTCTTCCACGCCTTCCAGGCGGTTCAATAACTCTTTGATGTGCAATTCTTCCGGGCCGATGCCATCCAGCGGTGAAATGACCCCCCCCAGCACGTGGTAG
The DNA here is from genome assembly GCA_964522165.1 of uncultured Calditrichaceae bacterium. Classification (GTDB taxonomy): domain Bacteria; phylum Calditrichota; class Calditrichia; order RBG-13-44-9; family J075; genus JABWBP01. The sequence continues at coordinate 20,772 of CAZFVV010000085.1, read as the reverse complement.
AGTCCCTTGAATTCGTTGGTCTTTTCGATGAGCAGGATGGTTTGGGAATCCTCCACCACGCAGACGAGCGCCGGGTTGCGTCGGGAATCGCTGCAAATGGGGCAGATATCTAGCTCGGAAAAATTAAGACAGCGGGAGCACAGCTTTATATCGTTCTTCACCCGCAAAATCGCCTTCGCCAGTTCTTCGCTGTCCCGGGCGCTTTCGTTCAAAATATGAAACGCCAGCCGGGTAGCGGTTTTTCGCCCGATTCCCGGCAGTCGGCCAAAAGCGGCGATCAGTTGTTGGAGAGCCTGGGGGAGGGTATTCATTCTTGATTCATTACGGTTTGGAGGTGAACGGGTGAGTACCCGGATTAGTGGGCAAGGGGCGCTGACAGGGGGGCAGGGGCAGGGGGCAGGAGCAGAGGGTAGAGGCAGTAGGTAGGTAGAGGGTCGTAGGCAACTTCGCGCACTGCCCCCTGCTCCTGCCCCTGCCTCTGCTCCTGCTCCTGCCTCTGCTCCTGCTCCTGCCTCTGCTCCTGCCCCTGCTCCTGCCCCTGCCAGCGCTCCTGCTCCTGCCCCTGTTTTCACATTCCCGGCAGCTTGAATCCACCCGGCAGATTGCCTAACAAGGGTCCCATCGCTTTTTGCATTTCTTCCTCGGAACGGCGGGCGGCGTTCTCCAGCGCCTGGTTGGCGGCCGCCACGATCAGATCTTCGAGCATCTCTTTATCTTCGCCGTCCAATACTTCCGGCTCGATCTCTACCGCCACAATCCGGTTTTGGCAATTAGCGGTTACTTTAACCATTCCGCCGCCAGCCGTGCCTTCCACGGTAATTTCGGCCAGGCGATCCTGGGCCTGCTGTATCTTTTCCTGCATTTGTTGCGCTTGTTTCATTAAATCATTGATATTCGGTTTCATCGAAATCTCCCGGTTGGGGGTAAAAAATGAGCGCCGCTCCCGGCCCTTTTCCTTATTCATCCATATTCTCGCAATCGAACAGCTCAATGATCTTTTTCAGCACCGGTTCCTTGTTTTTCATGCTCTCGAAAACTTCTTCAGGCGTTTGCACATGCCGTTGGATTCCTTCCTGCTCGAACTGAACTTTGATACATTTGATTCGCAGCGGCATCCCCAACTCCTGCGCCATCACCCGCTCGATCACCGGGGCGTTTTTCTGCACGTGATCCATGTGGAAACCGGTTTTGGGGTCGAAGGCGATTTGCAGCACCCGGCCTTCCACTTTGTAGGGAACGCCGTCTTGCAAAAATGAGGACAGGGCAATTTTTTCTTTTTTAATTGCAACGATGAGCTGATCCCAGCGCCCGGTAACGTCGGCCAGGGTTACCGCCGGCGCATTGGCGGCCACGGTTGCTTCGGTTTCCGCCGTCGCGGAGGGGGTGGTGGAGGCGGGCAGGGAGTTTTTCTTCAGCGAATCGAAGCGCCCCTTAGATGGCTCCTTGACAGAAGCGGGATAATCTCCCGGGAGCTTAAAAGGCGCCGCCCCCGGGGCGGAAGAGGATGGAGGCTGGGGCGGCGGCGTGGGCGCGCCCGGTTGGGGGCCGGGATTGGGAGCGGGGGGGGCGCTTCCGGCCGGGGCCGGGGAATCGGGTAGATTTTTGAGCAGTTCCAGAAGCTCTTCCAACGCCACGCTCAGGGGTTTGTGGGTCAGTTTAAGCAACAGCAATTCCAGGATCAACTGCGGATTTTCGCTGTATTTGAGCAGCGCTTCATTCTGGGTCAGGATATCGATGTAATGGAGCAGATCCTTTTCCGTAAATAACGCGGCTTTTTCCTGGTATAAACTTTTGAAATAATCCGAGGTTTCCAGTAACTGGGTTGAGCCGGTGGCGCGGGCGATTAGCAAATTCCGGAAGTGCTCCTCCATTCCGTGCAGGAAATTCACCAGGTCATGGCCCTGTTGAAAAACTGCCCGGGCGAAGCGGATCACCGCCCCGTCGTCTTTTTGGGGCATCAAGTCGGTGAATTCGAAAAACAGTTCTTCATTGATAAGTCCCAGCGCTTCCTGAACCTTCTCCACGGCCAAGGCTTCCACGCTGGAAGAGGCCAACTGGTCGAGAATGCTGGTGGCGTCGCGCATGCTGCCCTCTGCCTTGCGGGAAATCAGCAGCAGCCCGTCGCGATCGATGGGGATTTTCTCGAACTCCGCGATTTGCTGCAAGCGGTCGGCAATGACCGCGGTGGGTATGCGCTTAAAATCGAACCGTTGGCAGCGGGAGAGAATAGTGAGGGGTACCCGGTGGATTTCCGTGGTGGCGAAGATAAAGACCGCATGTGCGGGAGGCTCTTCTAAGGTTTTCAGCAGGGCGTTGAAGGCTTCCTTGCTGAGCATGTGCACTTCATCGATGATGTACACCTTGTAGCGCGAGGAGGCGGGGGAGAAGCGAATGTTTTCCCGCAGGTTGCGGATTTCATCGATGCCGCGGTTGCTGGCCCCGTCGATTTCGATAACGTCGAGGCTGTGCCCTTCGGTGACCGCTTTGCAGCTTTTGCACTGGTTGCAGGGGTTGATTGCGGGCTGCGTCTCACAATTGAGCGCTTTGGCCAGCAGGCGGGCGGCGGTGGTTTTGCCCACCCCCCGGGGACCGGCAAAAATGAAGGCGTGGCCCATGCGCTGCTGTTGCAGGGCGTTCATCAAGGTTCGGGTCACGTGTTCCTGACCGGCCACGTCTTCGAAGGTCAAAGGGCGCCATTTTCTGGCCAGTACTATGTAAGCCATAGCATCAACAGGTTTATGGACGCGGCTAAGAAGCTGTTTTAGAAGTTGCCACGAAGGCTCAAAGACACAAAGGAATCACAAAAAACATCAAAAATCTTAGTGAAATCTTGGTGTTTTTGTGTCTTAGTGGCTAAAATTTAGACTTTTAAAACAGCTTCTAAGCGCTGCCGCGGTTGAGTTTCTCCACGCGCCGGCAACCGGCAGACAAAACGCAGTGGGAATAAAAAAGCCAGGTAACCCCACGGCACATAGAAAGACCACCTACCGTTGCTTCCTTCCGGACCTGGCGGGGTTCGGCGGGATTCTATTGCGTGGGACCTGGCTTTCATTCAACAAGATCAATCCACAGCCGAATTAATAAATCCTTTTATCATTCGTTAATCGTAACGCTGTCGCTGGGGAATTACGGCAGGGTAAAACTATTTTTTGAACCCTGTCTATCCGGTGGAGCCGAGGGGGATCGAACCCCTAACCTCTGCATTGCGAACGCAGCGCTCTCCCAATTGAGCTACGGCCCCGGCTGTATCAAAAAAGCGCCTCAATTTAAAGAAGCGATCTGCTAAAGTCAAACTTAAAATCATTCTTGAAATGGCGATTTTGCCGCCCGATAATTCTTTCCCCGGTTGCGCTTTCGGGATCGCGGCTGTATATTGGATGCCTTTCGATGAGAGGTTATCCCGGCGCAACGGTTAAATTCGGAATGTTGACATGGCGGAAACACAATCTCGCAAGGCGGTAGAAGAGGATAAGATCAGCGGTAAAATTTACGACCGGCGCTTGTTCGGGCGACTGCTGGGCTATAGTAAGCCGTATTGGATCTGGGTAATGCTGGCGGTGCTGCTGATCATTGTGGCGGCGGCGCTGGAAACCCTGGGACCTTATCTAACTCGCATCGCGGTGGATAAATACATCATTCCCGGGGATTTCGGGGGGCTGACTTACATCATTGTTCTTTATGTCGGTGTATTGGCGGGCAGTTTTGCGATCCGTTATTTCCAGATTCTGCTCACCCAGTACGTGGGACAGAAGATCATCTACGATTTGCGCAACCAGATTTTTTCGCATTTGCAGCGCCTGCACCAGCAGTATTTCGATAAAAACCCGGTCGGGCGGTTAATGACCCGGGTAACCTCGGACGTGGAGGCGCTGAACGAAATGTTCACCCAGGGGCTGGTGATGGTGTTCGGGGATATTTTCCTGATCATCGGCATCGTAATCATGATGGTTTCTATTCACTTAGAGCTGGCGTTGTGGACCTTCTCGGTGATCCCCTTGCTGTTTCTGGTAACCTTTGTTTTCCGCAAAAAAGTGCGCAGCGCTTACGGCCAGATTCGCTTCTTCCTGGCGCGGATCAATTCGTACTTGCAGGAGCGCATCTCCGGGATGGCCATCGTGCAGTTATTCAACCGGGAAGAGAAGGATTCCGAAGAATTTAAGAAAATCAATTGGGATCACGCGGTCGCGTTTATCAAAACCATTTTTTATTATGCCATTTTCTACCCCGCGGTAGAAATCATCAGCGCGGCGGCGCTGGCGATCATCATTTTCCGCGGGGGCTGGCTGATCCAGGATTCCACGGTGACCCTGGGGGTGTTGATCGCCTTCATTCAATACGCCCGGATGTTTTTCCGCCCCATCAGCGATCTCTCGGAAAAATACAACATCCTGCAAGGGGCGCTGGCGTCTTCCGAGCGCATCTTCAAACTGCTGGATACGGAAGCGAAGATTCTCTCCCCGGCCAATTCCCACACCCAACCGCGCCTACAAGGCCACATTCAGTTCCGCGAGGTATCTTTTGCTTACGATGAAGAGTTTGTTTTGCGCAACATCAACCTGGATATTTCCCCCGGCAAACGTTTCGCCCTGGTGGGACACACCGGTTCCGGCAAGACCACCATTTCCCGGCTGATCGGGCGGTTTTACGACGTGCAGGAAGGGCAGGTGTTGATCGACGGGGTGGACGTGCGGCGGTGGGAGGTCGAAAAGCTCCGCGAGCGCATGGCGATTGTATTGCAGGATGTTTTTCTGTTCTCCGGCACCATTCTGGAGAATATCCGCCTGGGGCGATTGGACATTAGCGAAGCCCAGGTAAAGGAGGCCGCCCGGCTGGTCAACGCCGCCGAATTTATCGAAAAACTTCCTCAGGGGTACCAGCATGAGGTGAAGGAGCGCGGCAGCAACCTCTCCGTGGGGCAGAAGCAGCTTCTGAGCCTGGCGCGGGCGCTGGTGATCGACCCGGACATTCTGCTGTTAGACGAAGCGACCGCCAACATCGACAGCGAATCGGAAGCGCTGATTCAGCAGGCATTAGAAGTGGTGCTCCGCAATCGCACCGCCCTGGTCATCGCCCACCGGCTTTCTACCATTCAGCACATGGACCAGATCGTGGTAATCCACAAAGGCGTTATCCGGGAGCAGGGAACCCACCAGGAATTGCTGAGAAAACGCGGCTTCTATTACAAATTGTATCGCTTGCAGTACCGGGATCAGGAAATAAAGGCTCCCCGGAAAAGAACCACCAAAATTTTTGTTGACTGATTTTTTGATGAGTGTTAAATTGGCAACGGTTTCAGTATGGAGAGCATGAATTTGGCGGATGGAACTCAAAAAACCTTTATCTCTGCCAGGGAATTTTTAGAAAGCTGGGATAAAGAGATATACGAGATGACCAACCTGGATTTGTTTATTTACCTGATGGTCAACCACGTTGGTAATCAGTTGGAAAAACGCTACTTTGCTTCCAACCGCCAGAATTCCCCGCTTCAGCTTACCTTCAACGACATCGGCACCCTCTGTTTCAACCTCGGCGACAGCTTCGAATATTTTCTGGAAGAAGAAGGCTACGTCAAGCGCGCTTCCCATGACTTTTGGGAAGCGGAGACCCGCAGCCAGGCATACCAAAACGAAAGCGAGGGGATGACCCAACGGAAAAAACGGCTGAAGACGTTTTTCTCCGGGGGGCTGGTGCGGGAACAAAGCTTCCGGGTCGAGTTAATGGAGAACGTCATCCTCGACACCCTGATCCAGTTTTATTACGAAGAATTAGGGATCGAAATCGAAGAGGATGACCTGGAACTGATCAGGCTGGCGGATTTCATCGAAGACGTGATCATCAATTTTATCCGCCAGGAAGGGAAATCCTTGCTGCAACGCCCCGCAGACCCGGCCATCGACTCATTTGAGGGATTGTTGGAATCTGAAGATGATTACGATCCCCAGCGGGAGTGGGAAGAGGGCGACGAGGAAGAAGGCGTGTACCAGGAGGACGCCGAATGGGGGGGAATCGACGCGGAGTATGAAGATATTTTCGAGACCATTCAACGGTTCATTGATGAGGCGGAATGCGATTCTCGAGACGCCGGCTGCGTCAGCCGGGATATCGAGCTATTCCGGGAATTTCTCACCGAATCTGCAGAAATCACCACGATCTATGAAGTTTGCGAGGAACATTTTCTGGAGTTCATGTCAATCTGGCTGATTCATAAAACCGCCCAGGTTCCGGACCCGCCCTTTTCCCGGATATTCCAGACCCTGGCGCGGTTTGTGACCTGGCTGGCCCACAATTATAATCTCGATTATAAACACAGCTTCCTGAAGTATTACGAACAGGTAAAAACCGAGGTGCCCCGGGTGGTGCGGGCGCTGAATACCTACTTGGATGAGTATAGCCTTTTCGAGGTGATGATCTACCGGGATGACCCGGATATACCGCAAATGGCCGGTTTTTATGAAGTGAAACGGATGCGTAACCGGCTTGCCAGGACCTTCGATCTGGTAAACGTACACCTGTTCGACCAGATCGACAATGTAAAATTGAATTCATCGGTATATTCGCGTCTTAAAACCGGGGATATTCTTGCGGCGACCCTTATTCAACAAGGAAACCGCTGGGAAGTGCTGGAGATACAATTCATCTATCCGAAAGCTTCCCGCCCATTCGTCGATTAGCAAACGATTTTTTTTAGTGCTTGATTTGAATAGATCGGTCTTTTATATTTGCCTTCGGTGGTGAGGCTCTCTCCTAAAATAAACCTCCCTCCTTTAAAATTATTTTAATCTGGCCTCACCACCGTAAAAGGGACATTATGAAAGATAATGTCCCTTTTTTTTTACACCTCGACGGGAGAAATCATGCAATCCTATATATCCTATTTAAAACCCCTTTGGGACCGGAAAAAATTCAAAAATGCCACCGCCATCCTCTCTTCTTATTTCCTTTCGCGGTTGACCGGGAGGTACTATGTCTGGGGGAGGCCTTATACGTTCATTATCGAACCGACCGCCATCTGCAACCTGCGCTGCCCCCAATGCCCGGTGGGATTGCAGACCCTGATTCGCCCCCAGGGGCATTTAAAAATCGAAGAATTCCGGACCATGATCGATGAAATCGGGGACTATACCTGGGTTCTGTTGCTGTATTTCCAGGGAGAATCTTTTATCAATCCCAATATTTTGGAGATGATCGACTATGCCTACCAAAAGAAAATTTTTACGGTGATCAGCACCAATGCAACCCGGCTGGCCAATCCCGACTTTGCCCGGCAATTAGCCGCCAGTAAATTAGGGCGCTTGATCCTCTCCGTGGACGGCGCTACCGAAGAAACTTATAAAATGTACCGCCAGGCCGGCCATTTTCACCGGGTCATTCGCGGGATACGCCAGTTTATCGAAGCCCGCAACCAGCTTGGCAACAAATTTCCCTGGGCGGATTTGCAGTTCATCGTCATGCGGCACAACGAGCATGAAATCGAGGACATCAAAAAACTCGGAAAAGAATTAGGCGTTAACCGGGTAATTTTCAAATCTCCCCAGATTTATGACTTCGAAAATGCCGAAGCAACCCTGCCCCGTAACCCCAAATACCGCCGTTATGAAAAGGTGAATGGCAAATATCAATTAAAAGGCTCCTATTCCGGGTATTGCAAGAAGATCTGGTACGGATCGGCAATTACCTGGGATAATACCGTGATTCCCTGCTGTTTTGATAAAGATGCCGAATTCCCACTGGGCAAAATCGGGGAGCATAGTTTCGAGGAAATCTGGAACGGCGAAAATTACCACCGCTTCCGCCAACTGGTCGTAAACCGGCGCGATAGCATCGAGATGTGCCGGAACTGTACCGAGGGGCTGCGGATATTTTTTAAACGATGAGAAGCCCGGCAGCACCGCGTTTCAAAAAATGGTCTTCGCCGCGTGAGACCGGTCACGCGGATAAATTGCAAAATCGCTTTTATTGATCCTCGTTAATATTCAATTCCTGGTCAAGTACAACGCTCTTAAGCGCAAACGGTAACCTCTTTCGATCTTTGACGCGTTGGTTTAAGATTTGTCATTCTAAAGGAACAGGATGAGCCAGCCATACCCACTAAGGGCGGCGCTTCAAGGATATTGAATATTTAACACGATTCCCGCGTCCTGGCATCCGACTGGATCGGCCGCTTTTCTTCGTTTTATCCCGATACATTCCTGGGCTTCTGTTCACTGAACGAATTCTAACAGAAGAGATGAATCTCCGGAAGCAAAGTAGCAAACCGGTTCTTCTCGGAGAAGTACGGATTCTTCTCCGCGCGCACATGATGATGACCCCAAACTTACACGGAGGTATGGTAAATGCTAAAAAAATACGCTTGCTACCATTATGAAGAATTCTCATGAGCTCAGCATGAATTGGTAGTGCTAAAAAGGTAATGCTCTGATTAAATCCGAGTCTAAAACTGTCATTCCCGTGAAAACGGGAATCTACTGTTTTCAAAGCATTTATGGATTCCCAACTTGCCCCTTTGGGGCTTTTGTGGGAATGGCATAATGCCCCGGAGAAAAGCATTAATCGTCTAGGACTACCCATGAATTTAAGACTGCATAATTCATTAACTCGTGAAACCGTCACGCTATTCCGGAGAATTGAAATGCTAAAAATCGCTAAAAATCATTCAAATATTCACACCTGTTCAAACAATCTGCTTTTTAAATCTCAGGCGGGAATCCTGGGGGCGGCTATTTTCTGGCTGTTGCTGGCAGCCGGCGGAAATCTGCTGGCGCAGGCCTCGCTGGTTAAGGCGGATTATCGAAACGCTTCTACCAAAAGCAGCGCCACCATTCCCCCGGCTGTATCTACCCCGGGTAGCGAAGCCGTAATAGAAGCCAATACCGGTTACATCGGCCATTACTTTGGCAGCAGCGTGGCGCCCGCTCCTACCGGGGAAAAGCCGGAAAGCAAATTGTGGTGGAATGATAACTATTGGTGGGGCAGCATGTGGAATCCGGCGGCAAACCAGTACCAGATTTACCGCTTCAACCTGGCAAGCCAGGTATGGGAAACTACCGGCACCTCAATTGATAATCGAAGCTCCACCAAGGCAGACGCGCTTTGGGACGGAAACAAATTATATATTGCTTCCCACGTGTTCGCCGAGCGGGGGGGAAGCACCGGCAGCGCCAACTCCGCCCGGCTGTATCGCTACAGCTACAATACCGCCACCAAACAATATGCCCTGGATTCCGGCTTCCCGGTGTTGATCAACAGCAGCACCTCCGAAACCCTGGTGATCGACAAGGATTCCACCGGAAAATTGTGGATTACCTGGATGCAGAGCGGAAAGGTGATGGTCAACAGCAGCACTACCGACGATCTTCACTGGAGTACCCCCATTCGCCTGCCGGTTCAAACCACCACGGCCAAGTCCGATGATATTTCGTCGATTCAGCACTTCGACGGCAATAAAATCGGGTTGATGTGGAGCGACCAGACCGCCCGGAAAATATTTTTTGCCGTGCACATCGATGGAAATTCTATGAACACCTGGCAATCGGTGGAAACCGCCCTGGCGGACGGCAGCAACCCGGTGGCGGATGACCATATCAATCTGAAAATGGGAAAGGACGGCCAGGGACACGTTTACGCAGTGACCAAAACCAGCCTCTCCGATAACAACCTGCCGCAAATCTACGTGCTGAAGCGAGACCGCTTCGGAAATTGGAGCCAGGCGGTTTTCGGGTATGGCCGGGACAATTTTACCCGCCCGATTTTACTGATCGACGAGGGCAATAACAAAATCCACGTATTCGTAAAAGCGAAGGTATCCAACGTTGACGGGATTTATACCAAAAACTCCGACCTGGATAACATCAGCTTCCCGAGCGGGGTGGGCACACCGTTTATCAAATATAGCGGGTACAACATCAACGACCCTACTTCTACCAAGCAAACTATCAACAACGCCATGGGGTTGGTGGTGCTGGCCGGAGACCATGATAAGAATTATTATTTCCATAATTCTATCGCTCCCACCGCGGCAGGCCCGTTGATCAGCTCTTTCTCTCCCGCCAGCGGGATTGCGGGAACCGTGGTGACTCTCACCGGGAGCAATTTCAGCGGCGCCAGCGCGGTCAAGTTCAACGGGGTGAACGCCGCTTCTTTCACCGTGGTATCCGGCAGCCAGATTCAGGCAACCGTGCCGGCGGGCGCTTCTACCGGCCTTATCAGCGTGACCACCCCGCAGGGCAGCGGCTCCAGCAGCGCCGCGTTTGTGGTGATTACCGCCCCGCAGATTGCCGGGTTTAGCCCGGTTAGCGGAGCGGCCGGCGCGCAAGTGACCGTAACCGGATCGGGATTCACCGGCGCAACCGCGGTTACGTTTAACAACGTTGCTGCGGGCAGCTTTACGGTGAACAGCGATAATCAATTGCAGGCCGTGGTTCCCGCCGGCGCTACTACCGGAAGAATCCGGGTGACCAACCCGGCCGGCACCGGCACCAGCGCCAGCAATTTTACGGTTTTGAACCCCCCGGTGATCGCCTCCTTCTCTCCCGCCAGCGGGACCAGCGGCGCGCAGATTACCCTTACCGGCAGCAATTTCAGCACTGTGAGCGCGGTACGCTTTAACGGCGTTTTGGCGAGCAGTTTTATCATCGACTCCAATACCCAGATTCGCGCCACCGTTCCCGCCGGCGCCACCAGCGGGCCGATCAGCGCTACCAACCCCGATGGCAGCGGCAGCAGCGCCGGTAATTTCATCGTCTTGATCCCGCCGCAAATCAGCAGTTTTACGCCGGCCAGCGGGCCTTCCGGAACCCTGGTAACCGTGTCGGGAGCGGGATTTACCGGCGCGACCTCGGTAAAATTTAACGGTATCGCGGCAGCCTTCTCGTTCATTTCCGACAATCAACTTCAGGCCACCGTGCCCGCCAACGCCAGTAGCGGCCCCATCAGTGTGACCAATGCGATTGGAACCGGCAGCAGCGCCAGCAATTTTGTGGTTCCGGAACCGCCTTTTGTGCTGACGGTAATGATCCAGGGCAGCGGAAGGGTGCAACTCTCTCCCGAACCGGATCTGCCCGGCGGCGCTTACAGCCAGGCTACCTCCGTGATCATGGCCGCGTTTCCGGATTCCGGCTATCTCTTCAGCAAATGGAGCGGGGACCTGCTCAGCTTCGCTAACCCGGAAACCCTCCTGGTCAATTCTAATAAAATCATTACCGCAGAATTCATCGAGGAAGGCAGCGGCGGCCCGGTAGCGTTCGAAGAAACCCGCAGCGGCGGATCGATCAGTTCCGCGGCAGTCGCAACCGCCGATCCCCTTACCCTGGTGAACGGCGATCTCTACATTGCGGCCATATCCACCAAAGCCCACGTGCAGGTTAGTTCCGTAAGCGGGCTGGGGCTGAGCTGGATCCCGGTGCGGGAACAGTGCGGCGGCCGCCTGCAAACCGGCGTCTCGGTTTGGATGGCGCGGGGAAATCCCTCCGGCAGCGGCATTGTCACCGCTACCCTGGCGAAAACACCCCAGACCGCGGTCATCACGGTGAGCCGTTACTCCGGCGCGCACTCCACGGAGCCTTTGGGAACCCTGATTTCCGCTAACACCAACGGATTGAACGGGGCCTGTAGCGACGGCTCCGATGGTCGGAATTACCTGTTAGACGTGGCGACAACCGCTCCCGGGTCGGTCATTTTCGGGGCCGTGGCCATCCGCAACCGCACCCACACCCCGGGAGCGGGTTATACCGAGCGGAGCGAGAGCGCGGTCGGCTCCGGGGGCAGCATGGTGGGCCTGGCCATTGTGGATCAAACCATTCCCACACCGGGAGTAACGCCGTTGAACGGCAGCTTCAGCAGCGACGTGGACTGGGCGGTGATCGGCATCGAGATCAAATCCGGCGGCGCGATATTATCCTCGGCCATTTCTAACCGCAGCGCCGAGGTTGGCGGCAGCCCGTTGCCCAATGCCATCAGCGGATTGAATTCTCAGCCCGCTGCGGTGAATACCGGCCAGCCGGAACTATTGCCGGAAAAACTGAACCTGAGCCGGAATTATCCCAACCCCTTCAACATGGAAACCACCATTGAGTACGCCCTCCCACAAGCCGGGCCGATGAAATTGGCGGTGTACAATATCCTGGGGCAGCAGGTGCGCCTGCTGGTCAACGAAACCCAGGAAGCCGGTTACCGGCGGGTAACCTGGAACGGGCGGGATGACGCCGGTAACGAAGTAACCTCCGGGGTGTACTTCATCCGCCTGAACACCGGGCAGCAGCAGGTAATTGGCAGAATGATCGTGCAAAAATAGTCTGAAAAGGCAGGTTTTTGCAAACCATGGCCGGTCGCCGGATTTCTTCAGCGACCGGCCATTTTTTTTCGTTATTTCCCCCGCACCCGCTCCCGGGTAATCCTGGCCACTAACCCGGCCAGGAAGAGCAGCCCGATCAGGTTGGGAACCGCCATCAGGGCGTTGCCGATGTTCCCTAAGTTCCAGACGATATTCAGGTAATTGAAACTTGCCCCGGCGATGGGCGTCAGCACCGCGCCGACAAATAGAAAAATGATGAAGATGTAGCGGAAAGGCAGGATCACCTTATCCCCGCCTAAGTATTCGATGCACTTCTCCCCGTAATAGGACCATCCCAGCAGGGTGGTGTAACCGAACAGGAAGGAAGCAATGGCGATGATGGCGTTGCCGACCCCGAAGGGAATCACCGACTCGAACGCCTTTTGGGTGACCAGGATGCTGGTGATGTTGTCGGGAGCATTCAATCCCTGCCAGGCTTGGGTTTGCATGTAAGCGCCGGTCAACACGATGGTCAGGGTGGTCATGGTGTTCACCAGGAGGGTATCGATGAATACCCCGGTCATGGCGATCAACCCGTTTTTGGTCGGTTCCTCGGAGGCGGAAGCGCCCTGGGCAATGGCCGCGGAGCCTAATCCCGCTTCGTTGGAGAGCAGGCCCCGGCTGACCCCGCTGGCAATTACCTGCCCGATGGCCGCCCCCATCAGGGGCTGGATGCCGAATGCGGATTTGAAGATCAGCACAAAGGCTTCGGGAATTTTGGTGAAATTCGCAAGAATCACCCACATGGCGAAAAAGATATAGAAAACAATCATCGCCGGCACTAATTTCTCGGAAACGTGGCCGATTTTTTTAATTCCGCCGATGATCACCAGCCCCACTAAAATCGCAATGAACGCGCCGATCAGCACATAAAAATAAGCCGGGGCTTGCTCGTGGGTTACGCCCCCATGAATGAATTGATTCAGGGTATTGGCCAGCGAGGCGCTCATGGAATTGGATTGCGCCATGTTCCCGGTGCCGATCAGGCAGGCGATGGTGCCGCAGGCGGCAAATACGGCGCCGAGGAATCCCCCTATTTTTTTATTCTTCAAACCGTTTTTGACATAATACATCGGCCCCCCGGCCATGGTGCCGTTGGGCGCTACCTCCCGGAAATACACCCCTAAGAATCCCTCTGCGTACTTGGTAGCCATGCCGAACAATCCGGCGATCCACATCCACATTGGCGCGCCCGGCCCCCCGATAGCAATGGCGGTGGCCACCCCGGCGATGTTGCCGTTTCCGACCGTCGCCGCCAGGGCGGTCATCAGCGCCGCGAAGGGGGAGATGTCGCCTTTTCCTTCTTCGGAACGGGATTCTTTAGAAAAGATCAATTTGAGGGAGGACCAGAAATGGGTGAATTGCAGCCCCCGGGTCATAAAGGTGAGAATGATGCCGGTGCCAACCAACAGAGCGATCATCAATGACATGGGCATATTATGAGGCCACCCCCACATATAATCATCGATTTTCGTCGTCCACTCCAGAAGCCGATCAAAGAACCCGCCGGGTTGAGCATTCATACGCCATTCCCTTTCTGTGAAAATTATAGAGGTTGCACGATTTTTTTACGTTGCAGAAAAAAGCTGCCATGAAAACGGGAATATACCCAAAGCGGAGGGATAATCAAAAAAAAATTGCAGCGGTGGGCGCCCTGGCGGGGTGATTGACAAGGCCGCGGTTGAACAAAATGGCTGAGGATATAAAGAGGAGAGCGATCCGGTCTCAAAACATTAGATAGACCTGCCGGGTTTGGTAAACCTGGCAGGTCTATTTTACAGGTAGAAAAGAAAACTATTTCAGCAGCAGCAGCTTGCGGTCGGCGATGAACCTGCCGGCCTTCATGCGCAAGAAGTACATGCCGGAGGGAACCTGCTGGCCTTGCTCATTCCTGCCTTCCCAACGCACCAGGTAGTTGCCCGCTTCCTGACGGCCGCGCACTAAGGTCTGAACTTCCTGGCCCAGCACGTTATACACCGTGATCTTTACTTCCACCGCTTCCGGCAACTGGTAGCGGATTTCCGTGCTGGGGTTGAAGGGATTGGGAAAATTCTCTATTGCATAAGCGGCGGGAATTTCTTCCGCTGCGGGGGCAATATTCTCCTGGTTAACGTTTAGATAAGGCAGCAGGTCGGAAAAGGTTATGGCCGCGGCCATGGCGCTGAAGCTCAAAGATACCGTGTTATCATTCGATTGTCCATTTCCCGATATCCGGAATTGAACATTTAGGATGTTTACCACACCCCCTGCGCCGTGCGGATTGGCGTTGGCAAAGACCAACTTGCCGCTTCCGGTTTTGCTGTTGTTCACCACCGGTTTTTCAAATCCTTCTGTGCTGCCACCGTTAAACCCGAGAAATTGCAGCATTGCAGGATCCCAACTCAGCGTTCCGGTAAAGCTGCCAAGTTTTTCCGGGATTTGCGACATATCCACTATTACCGGCACTTCTATCATTTGGCCGGGGGCAATTTTGCTTTCCATTGCCGGGTAAGCTGCTATTTTTCCGCTATTCTCCGGCAGGCGGGCAGAAGAAGAACCAGCGGGCGCAGAAGTGGAAGTTGTTGGCATGCTCCCGGAAAGGGGCAGGCCCCCGGTAAGGGGTAAACAGACCACCTGCCCTACCGGGAAGCCTACCGGGAAACCCACTTCCCAACTGATGGTGATCAACGCGTCGATAGAGTTGGTGAAACCGTCCTGGTTTACGTCCCCGAAACCGGCGGCAATGCGATCCAGGATGGGCTGCGGCACGGGCAGGCCGGCGTCGTAAGAGAGCATGATCAGCGCGTCGAGGGAGTTTACTGCGCTATCGCTGCTTACATCGCCTAACAGGCCGGGAGTGCATTCTTGTTGCGCTCGATACCAAAAACCGATTCCGCCTTCGTAATTTGCGCTGCTGATCTTCCCGATCGCGGGTTGCCCGAGTGTGCCGATCACCTGATAACTGCTGCCGCTCATTTGACCGCCGCCGCTGCCGAATACACTGCACGAGACCTCGAACTGCGCCTGCCTTTCTGCTGTCTGGCGGGCGCTTATCCTCTCACTGCCATCGGGAAGCGCCTTACGGAAAACGGCAGACTGTGCGCGGGTTTGAGGCTGGCAAAGACAAACAATGGCACACATCAGTATCGCAATCCATATGGTCGTTTTATTCATGATATTCTCCTCTCATCATACCTGGCTCAATGGTGCCAGTGAAGCTTATTTGTACGCGGCAGTAGCAGATTTGTCTTCCTGTCTTTGAGTCCCGGCAGTGAGCGCTTTGACCGCACCTTTCAATTCCTCGATTTCTTTTTGCTGCTCTTTGACCGCTTCGATCAGCAGCGCAACCAGGCGGGCGTAATCCACTGATCTGGCGTCAATTCCGTTCTCCTCATAAGCTACCACTTCCGGGACCACTTCACCTACTTCTTCGGCAATCAAACCGATATCATGTTTGCCGTCAGCTTTCCAGTCGTAGGCGACGCCGCGGAGGCGCCTGATTTTCTCCATAGCACCTTCGATAGGCCGGATATTGGTTTTCCAGCGCCGTGAACTGTAGGTGGTCCAGGAATCCGCAATCGGATCAGTTGCCGAATTTTGAACAATGGTGAGAATATTGGGGGTCGCATTGGTGCCAATCCCTACCCCGCCGGAAGCGCGAATCAGGAATTGATTGGCGGCGGTGGAGACAAAATCGGAGAAGTTTGCATCCGCCCAAACAAATGTTCCCGCATGGTCAGCTTTGGCTCGCAGACCTGCGGCAAAGCTGTAATCGCCAGCCGCACGATTCTGGAAACCTCCGGGGACCGTAGCATATCCAACGCTGGCCACGTTTTCGAAGCCGCCGCCTACCGTGGAAGCATAACCGCTGCTTATGTTTCTCTGACCGCCGCCTACTGTAGCATTCTCTCCGCCGGCTTCATTTAATACGCCACCACCTACAGCGGAAAAACCACTGCTGGCTCTATTTTTATTGCCACCGCCTACAGTGGAAAAACTACCGCTGGCTTTATTGTCCTTACCGCCGCTTACTGCACTATAAGCGCCGCTGGCGGTATCTTGATCGCCGCCGCACACCGTGGAAACAATGCCGTTGGCAATGTTATGACTACCCCCGCCCACCGTGGCATTGGAGGTGTCGGCTCTGTTTAGAGAGCCTCCCCCTACTGTTGAATATAAGCTCCTGGTTTGATTTTGGCCGCCGCCACCGACCGTGGAAAGAGCGCCGATGGCTTCATTGCCTCTGCCACCGCTCACCACTCCATAAGAGCCAGTCACAAAATTTTCCATGGCAATATTTCCTCCCCCGGCGATGGTAGCACCTTCAATTCCGGCAGTAATACTGTTGCCGCTATAACCGCCAATCAGATTGGGGCTGGTGGCACCTGGTTCAATACGCAGGGCGCGCTTGTTGTTTGCCCGCAGTTCCAATGCCTGGTTGTCAGTAGTGCCCAGAAAATTAGTTCCCGGGATTGTGCCGCTGTTGCCGGTTAGATTCCAGGAGGCGCCTCCCCCGGCAGCGGCGTTTAAACTGTAGGCCGCAGCAGTAAGCTCCGTGCGAGGAGCTAACTCCGCGCCCCCTTCCACTGACAGGCCCAGCCAATAGGGTTTGTCAAAGGCAAGGTTCAGGGGGTTTACCTTCCCCAGGATGGCGTTAAAGATACCATCTGTGACGTTGACGGTCTGGGTTTCGATCCACAGGGCGGCCCCGCCGGAAGCCACATCATATATTCTAAATATCATGGAATAATCCCCGTTCGCTACCGGATTTCCGGTGGTATCGGTTAAGATACCCTGGTAGCTCATGGTTTTGGGAATTTGGCCCCAGGCAAATTGAAACAGCGCCAAGAACATGGCGCTGAGCAAAATTCTTCGGTTCATTGCAATTCTCCTTAGGTTTAAAGTTGAGGGATAAAATCAATGAGAAATGTTTTCAAGCGTTGAGTTCAAGCATAGCGCGAGGCAGCTATATGAAAAGTAAAAAAAGGCGGATGGTGTAATGAACCGTTTCTCGCAATCAAGAGTATGATTATTTTCATCATCGGAATTTAAAATCGATGCACGTCTCTGAATACACTGATCCCGTAAGAACCGGAGCCGGTTCATACGGGCGCGCAGATTGTAGGATACTGCTGCGAATGGATGTTTATCCCAGTAGGATGGAAGATAATAATCAAACGAAAATGAATATTCAAGAGAAAAAAAGGAGTGCAAAATTTATTTTGCACTACACTCCGGATTTTAATGCCGGATCGCCCTATTTCGCCAGGCTCATCTTCCTGCTTTCCCGCCGGCCGGGCGAGGTTAGAACCAAAAAATAGGTTCCGCTGGCAACTCCTGACCCGGATTCATCCTTTCCCTCCCAGGCCAGGGAATAATGGCCGGGAGCGTGAAAGGCGTAAATCAGCGTTTTTACTCGCCGGCCGGTTGCATCGAAGACGCTGATTTCGATCTGGCCGCCCCGGGGCGCAAAATAGGCGACGTTCGTCGAACTGTTGAAGGGGTTGGGAAAGTTTTGGTACAATTGCCAGGTTTGAGGGGCAGGGGAGGGGGTATTCATGCCGGGAAAGATGGGCAACGGCGGGTTCGGGGTCATCAGGATTTTCAACCCACTTGCCAAAACCGGGTAATTGCTGATGGAGAGGGAATCCGCCGCGGCCATGTTAAGGCTGAAAAAGGTTCCGTTGATGTTATCCACCATCCAAAAGCTGCCCAGCGAATCCGCCAGCGCCGCATCCCAGTACAGGGTGAGAGAGCGCCCGGTTTGGGGAGCGTAGAGCATGAAGAATTCTTTTTCGGTGATGGCGTTGTCGCGCACGTCTCGCAGGTAATCTTCGCCGAGGATGCGCAGCCGGGCGTCGAATGCGCCGGTGGGCGGGGGAGGGGGGGCGAACAAATCCAGCCCCGGGTCATAGCCGCTGCTGCCGTTGGGATCCACCCCCACGGCTAATTGCTGGGAATTAAGCCCGTCCGAGACCAGGATGGGAAAATCAAAATCCTGGGCAGGCAGGGTGGGGGAGAGCAGGCTTGCCAGCCCGCCAAGCGCGAGGAATAACATTCGTCTCATAGCGATTTCTTTATCCTCTACAGGCACACCAACTGCCCCACCGGGAATGGCACCGGAAAGCCCACGTCCCGGCTGAGAATAATCAGGGCGTCCGTGGAATTGCTGCCGCCGTCGCCGTTCACGTCGCCAAAACCGGCGTTGATGCGCTCTAAAATGGCCGGGGGAATCGCCAGCCCCACGTCGAAGGAGAGCAGGATCAGCCCGTCCCCGGAATTGGCCGCGCCGTCGCCGTTGACGTCTCCCAAAATACCCGGCAGGCAATCGACCCCCACCGCGGTCCACAGGAAAAACGTATCGATGCCGCTGAGGGTGATAACGTTCAGCGCGGGGTTCACCGATCCGCCGGCGAAAGCCCAGCTCTGGCCGTTATCCGTCGAACGGAACAGCTTGAGATCGCTCTCCGGGGTCCCGTTCAGCTCCGATTCGTCATACTTGAACGCCAGGGTCGCATTTAAATTGAAATTATTCTGGGGAATGATCTGGTAAGAACGCCGGATGCTGGTGTTGCCGTTCACGAGCCGGGTATTATGCCGCCGGATGATGCTGGTAGCGCCTAAGTTCTGGGCGCTGGTGATGGTCGCGCCCAGCCCCCCGGCGTCCACTTCCGAGGGGGCGTTCAGCGTCCGGGTGATGGTGATGGACCCGGCGACGCCTTTCACGGTGTTTCCGGGCGTCTCGCTCAGCATCGCCCCCGCCGCCAGGGTGATGGTATTCTCATTGAGATCCAGGTCCCCGGAAATCACCTCCAGGCGCTGTTGGATGAGCAGCGCGCCGTTCAGCGCCAGGTCGCCGCTTTTTTCAATTATCAGGTGATAAAATCCCTGGGGAGAAAGATGGGTCAGGCTCTGCCCTCCCGGCCCGGCAAAGATCACTTTGCCCTGCCCGGGGAGAAAGATCCCCAGGTTGTTCCAATTCCCGCTGAGGGCCATTTGCGGCTCCCCGGAAACCGTTAGGGTATTTCCCGGCGCAATAGAGAGCGAGACTTGCCCCGCCGCGCTGGCGCAAAAGAACGCCGATAGCATTAACGCCCGGCGCAGCCGTTTCAAATGGGCGAACCGCACTTTTCGCTTTCCGATTTTCGATATATGATTTTCGATCTTCACTTTTCACTTTGCACTTTTCATTTTGCACTTTTCACTATCACCGGCGGCTTAACTCTTCCACCCTTGCTTCCAGTGCTTTAATAGCCTGCTGCTGCTGTTCGATCAGCGCCTGCTGTTCCTGCACCGCTTTCACCAGCAGGGGGATCAATTCCGTGGGATTATAGCCCAGGTAGCGGGTCGGCTCCCCACGGTTTTGTTCGCCCTGCAGAACCTCCGCGGAAGGGTGAACGGCTTCTTTTACCAGCTCCGGCAGCACCGTTTGCACGTCCTGGGCGAGAAATCCGTAGCGCCGCCCCCCGGGCAGGTGCAGGTGGGCAAAGCGGGGATGGTCAATAAAAGTAAACTGGTATGGCCGAAGCCGGAGGATGGCCGCCAACGCCCCTTCCACCGGGCGAAGATTTTCTTTGAATTGCTGATCCGAGAGGGCGATGAGGTTGCCGGTATAAACCAGGTCGCCGGAAGCGTACACCGCGTAATTGGTGGCCGCTCCCCCGGCGGTGCCGAACACCCCGTAGCTGAAGGTTCCGTTCAGGGCGCTGCCGAACACCCCGTAGTTGGCCACCCCGTTAGAGCCGGTTCCCCGCACCCCGTAACGCTCCCCGGTGCCGGCGGCCAGCGCCATGCCGTCCGCCCCGATAAATCCCCCCTCGAAGCGCCCGCCGTAGCCGTAATAAGGCGCGGGACGGCACATCCCGAAGATGGCCGCGGCGTTGAGCTGCCCGGAAGCGGTAAATTCCGCCCGCAGGGTTTGGGAATTGGCGGTCGAACTATCGGAGACGAAATGCCCGGCGTGGAGGCGGGTGGATTTCACCCCCAAAAGCGTGGGAAGATTAGAATTTGCCGCGCCAATTCCAACCATGCGATTATTTTGGATTCGCATAATCGTATCACCGGCGCTGTTGATAAAATCAAAACCGGTCGCTTGCGTTGCCTGCCGTTCGCGGGAACGGAAATAATCGGATTGCTGGCTTAAAGCATATTGGGATAAGAAAATCAAGCAAAAACAGATCGACCGGCGGAGGGTTGGTTGAAAATTGGCAACGCCGGCGACGTTCCGGAATGGGCGCAGGGCCATGGTGCATCTCCTTCTCAAATTGACAGGCATTAATCTACTAAAAAGTTATTCAGGCGGAAAGGAATTTATCGCCGGCCGCTGTTTTGGCAGGTGAAGGCCGGGCCAGGCAATTTTCCATTGCAACCGCTCCGCTGAATCTGTAAACTTGGCATTGATTTTGTCGCTGGCGAGGAAATGATGGTTAAATTGTCAAATGGCTAAATGGTTGAATGGTGTACTA